>NZ_JAIEQY010000179.1 GCF_019747315.1 Roseococcus sp.
ACCGCCCGCTTCCTCGCGGACCTGCATGAGCTGCGCCAGATCGGCAAGTTCAAGACCGGCGTCCACCGCCCCACCTATACGCCCGAGGACATGGAAAGCCGCCACTGGCTGATGGACCGCCTGCGCGAAGTCGGCCTGACGCCCAGCATGGACGGCATCGGCAATGTCATCGGCCGCCATCCCGGCCCCGGCCCGCACCTCCTGGTCGGCAGCCATCTGGAAACGCAGAACGAGGCCGGCTGGCTGGATGGCGCGCTCGGCGTCCTCGCCGGCCTGGCCTTGGCCCGCGCCGGCCTGCCCGTGGATGTCGTCGCCTTCGCCGATGAGGAAGGGCATTACGGCACCTTCCTCGGCAGCCGCAGCCTGATCGGCGACGTCACCGAAGCCCAGATGGACGCCGCCGCCCACAACATGACCGGCAAGCCGCTCCGCGAAGCGCTGCGCGAGGCGGGCCTTGAAGGCCTCCCGCGCGAGCGCCTGGACCCCGCCCGCTACAAGGGCTTCTTCGAACTCCATATCGAGCAGGGCACGCAGCTGGAAAACGCCGGGCTGCGCAGCGGCGTCGTCACCGGCATCGTCGGCATCCGCTACTTCAAGATCACCGTGATCGGCCAGCAGGACCACACCGGTGGCACCACCATGGCCGAGCGCAAGGACGCCGCCGTCGCCGCCATGCGCGTGCTCAGCCTGATCGACGAACGCTTCCCGATGCACATCGCCGAGCGCACCGTCTGGACCTGCGGGCGCATCACCCTCGAACCCAACGCGCCGCACATCATCCCCGGCAAGGCCGAACTCGTCTTCCAGTTCCGCGACATTTCCGAAGACGTGATGGACCGGCTGGAAGCCCTCCTCCACAGCATCGTCCAGGAAGTGGGGCGCCGTGATCGCTGCACGCTTTCCGTCGAATGCCTGAACCGCTCTCCCCCGGCACTCGCCCACCCCGCCATGCATGAGGCGCTGCGCCAGGCGGCCACCAAGCACGCCAATGGCCAATGGCAGCCCATGCCGAGCGGCGCCATCCATGACGCGCAACAAATGGCGAAGATCCTGCCGACCGCGATGCTCTTCACGCCCTCCATCGGCGGCATCAGCCACCATTGGGCGGAGGACACGAAGGAAGAGGATCTGGCGCTGGCGTTGCGCATCCTGGCCGACGCAGCCGAGAGCTATCTGAAGAAATAAAAGGGGCCTCCGGCGGCTGGGGCCGAAAGGCCCCAGACCCCAATCCTTACGCCCAGGCCGGCAACGAAGCTCCAAGCGGCTCCGCAGGACGGGACCATACCGCGGGCGTCAGCGACATGCGCGCCGAATGCGGCAGGTGATGCACCACGCCGAAAGGACCATGCTCCGTCACCAACGCCGGCGCATGCGCCACGGCGCCAAAGCCATCCTCGATCCGCCCCAAGCCACGCAGCCAAAGGCCCGTCCGCGCCAGCGTCACCCGCACGCGCCAGCTTCCGCCCTCCACCGCGCGCCGATGCCACGCGGCAACAACCCCGAGCGCCAGCAAATAGCCCGAGGCATGATCCAGCGGCTGGCACGGCAACACCTTCGGTGCCGCCACCCCCGCCGCCTCGGCCTCCGCGACATTGAAGCCGGTCGAAGTCTGCACCAGGCTGTCGAAGCCGCGCTTGTTGGCCCAGGGCCCGCCCCAGCCATAGGCGCACAACTCACCCATCACGATCCCGGGATGCCGCGCGGTCAGCGCCTCCGCCGAAAACCCCTTCGCCGCCAGCGAACCCGCCCGATAGGACTGCACGAAGGCATCCGCCCCCGCCGCCAGCGCATCCAGCCGCGCCGCATCCCCGGCCTCGCGCAGATCGAGCATGGCGCAACGCTTGCCCCGCCCGGTATCCACCACCAGCGCCGGAATGCTCGGCAAATGCGGCCCCGTGATGTGCAGCACCTCCGCCCCATGCGCGGCCAGCCCCCGCGCCGCCACCGGCCCCGCGATGACACGCGTCAGGTCCAACACGCGAAATCCCTCCAGCGGACGGCGCGCCGCCGCGGGCAGGGGGCGCGGCGGCGCATCGCCGATGCGCTCGATGGAAAGCAGCGGCGTCGTCGCCAGGTGCCGCGCCTGCGGATGCGCGTCCCATTCCGCAAAGCTGCGCATGGCCGAGACGCAGAGCCCGGCCGCCGTCGCCTCGGTCTCGAAGGCGATGGCGTCCCGCCGCAGCAACTCGGCCGCCACGGCGGCGCGGTCATTGACGCAGCCGAGCAATGCCAGGATGCCGTCGCGGTGATGCGGGAAATTCGTGTGCAGCCGCACCACGCCATCCCGCGTCGGATAGGCGCCGGCAATGGCATCCCAAGGGTCGGTCGGCGGCGTGTCGCCGATGCGCAGATACCGCTCCGAATGGAACTCCGCCGCCGCGTCGTCCATCGAGACCGCGACCCGCTGCATCGCCCCACCCCGCGCCGCATGCAGCGATGCGGCGGCGAGGCCCAGCGCGGCGATGGAAGCCTGCGCCGCCTCTCCGATCCGGAAGGAAGAGGGCAGGGCGGGGTCAGCCCCGCTCAGATCGGCCTGCGCAGCGAGGCCAGGCTCCAGGGCCGCTCCCGCCAGCAGCCCGGCCAGCGTGGTCACTTCGCCGCCAGATGCGCGCGCCAGCCGCCCCGCGCCGTGATCTCCGGCGCGCTTGCGACACCTTCGCTCTCGGCCTGGAAGCCGAGGACGGTGCTGCCATCCTCCAGCGTGACGCGCCCGAAGCCGAGCGGTGGCGGAATGGCGGCCAGGAACGGGCCGATCGAGGCCGCCGGCAGCGCCCAGATCTCGCCCAGGATGGCGGCGCCGCCGCTCGCGGCCCGCACCATGCCCGGCCGGTTGCCGAGGTCATAAAGCCGATAGCTCGGCGCGGTGCGGGCCGCGCGCACAAAGCGCCCGCCAAAGCCCAGCACCTGCCCGTTCAGCGGCAGGCCCGACATATGCGCGCCGATGCAGAACAGCCCCAGCTCATCCGCCGCCAGTTCGGCCGGCGCGGGCGGCACGGGCCCCAGCCCCGCCGCGTGATGCATGGCGGCGCCAATGCCCGCGAGACGCCCCTCGCTGAAGGCCGGCCCCACCAGGGTGACGCCGGCCGGCACGCCATCCGCGCGAAAGCCCGCCGGAATGGCCAGCGCCGAGAGATCGCAGAGATTCACGAAATTCGTGTAGGTGCCGAGGCGGCTATTGGCCGCGATCGGCTCGGCCGCCAGCACGGCCAAGGTCGGCACGCCCGGGCAGGTCGGCAGCAGCAGCGCGTCGCAACCGGCAAAGAGCTTCCGCGCCAGCAACCGCGCCTCGGCGGCTGCGTGGAAATCATCGAAGGCATCCACGGTGAGGCGCCCCAGGCCGCCTTCGAGGATGGTGCGCGTCACGGGATGCAGCGAAGCCGGCCGCCCCACCACCCAGTCCCGCAGTGCCGAGGTCCGCTCCGCCACCCAGGCGCCGTCATAAAGCCGCCGCGCCACGTCCAGGAAGGGCGCGATATCCACGCGGGTGACGGTCGCCCCCATCGCCTCGGCGCGGGCCACGGCGCCGGTAAACAGCGCCGCGTCATCCGGCGTGTCGAAGAGCAGCTGCGCCTGTTCCGGCACGGCCAGGCGCAACGCGGGCGGTGCCGCCTCCATCGTGCGCCAGCCGGCAGGGGCGGCGCGGCTATACGGGTCCGCCGCATCGGGCCCGGCGGCGATGGCCAGCACCGCCGCCGCATCGGCCACGTTCCGCGCGAAGATGGAAATGCAATCGAGCGAGCGGCAGGCGGGCACCGCGCCCCGCGTCGGGATCAGCCCGAGGCTCGGCTTCAAGCCCACGATGTTCTGTGCGGCGGCGGGCACGCGGCCGGAACCCGCCGTATCCGTGCCATAGCTGAAGGCAGCGATCCCGGCCGCAACCGCCGTCGCCGAACCGCTGGAGGAACCACCGGGAATGAGGTCGGCCCGCACCGCATTGCGCGGCGTGCCATAGGGGCTGCGCGTGCCGTTCAGCCCTGTCGCGAACTGGTCGAGATTGACCTTGCCCAGCAGCAGCGCACCGGCCGCCTGCAGCCGCGCCACGGCGGGCGCAGCCTCCTCCGGCATGCGCGCATAATCGGGGCAGGCTGCCGTCGTGGGCAGGCCCGCCGCATCGATATTGTCCTTCACCACGAAGGGCACGCCATGCAGCGGCCCGGGCGGCAGTGTCGCCGCGCGCGCCAGCAGCTCGGCTTCCGGCACGGCGGCGAGGAACAGCGCCGGGTCATTGAAGGCGGCGATGCGGGAGAGCGCCTCGCGCGCCACCTCCACCGGTGAGCCGCCGGCGGCGTAGAACCCCGCCAGCGCCTCGAGCGTGAAGGCGGCGGGCGGCGTCATCGCAGCAGCTCGGCCGCGAGCCGCAGCAAGGCGCCATCGGGTCGGCGCAGCGCTTCGAGTACGCGGAAATGGTCGGCGCCGGGAACGGGCCAGAGCGGGCCCGGCGCCTGAGCCTCGGCGCGGAGCCGGTGGAAATCGCGCGACTGGCGGCAGAGCTCCGGCAATTCCGCCGCGCCATAGGCGATGGCGATGGGCTTCTGGACGATGGGCCGGCGCATCGGCGAGAGCTCGATGATCTCTTCATCGGTCAGCTTCAACGCGGCGTTCAGATAGGTGTCGCGGATCGGGCCCAGCTCGAAGATGCCGGAGATGGCGATGGCCGCCGTCACCGCCGGATGCTCGGCGCCGAGCGCCGTCAGGTGGCCGCCGGCACTCCAGCCCGTCAGCACGATGGGGCCGGAAAAGCCGTATTTTGGCCCCTCGGCGGAGAGCCAGCCGAGTGCGGCGTGGATCTGGTAGACGATGCGCGTCATCGTCACTTCCGGGCACAGGCTGTAGCCGCAGATCGCGACATTCCAGCCCATGGCGAGCCCGCCCTCGGCCATGGCCGCGAAATCCTCGCGCCGGTTGCGCTGCCAATAGCCGCCATGGATGAAGACCAGCGTCGGCGCCTCGGGGTTGCCGCCGGGGAAGAGGTCCCATTGCTCGCGCTGCGTCTCGCCATAGGGCAGGTCCACCGCACTCGCGTGGGTGGCACGGAAGGGGGCGGAGGCCTGGTTGCGCTCCTCGATCAGGCTGGCCGCGTCAGGGACCGCTTCGTTGTTGTTGTAGGCGGAGTCGCGTTGCCGCTGGGTCAGGCTCGACCAATTGGCTTTCGTCACGTCCAGGTTCATGCGGCTTCCCACCAGTCCAGAATTTCGGCGCCCTGAGCGAACACCGCCCCGGGCCGGCTGGCAATGGCGTCGAGCGTGGCTTCCAGAATGCCGATGCGGTGCGGCACGCCGGAGATATAGGGGTGAACGGCAAGACCCATGACCTTGCAACCTTCGGTCTCGGCCTCCGCCAGCAGGCGGTCGAGCTGCGCCAGGGTGCGGGCCTGCAATTCCTCGGCCTGGTGGTGCTGCACCATGATCATGGGAATGTCATTGAGCTCGACCGAATAGGGCATGGACCAGATGGGGCCATGGCGCGTCTGCACCGGCACCGGCACGTCATCCACCACCCAATCCGCGCAATAGCGGATGCCGTGCTCGGCCAGGATGTCCGTCGTGTCGAGCGTCTGGGTCAGGCCCGGGCCGAGCCACCCCGCGGGCGGCTTGCCCGTGAAGGCGCGGATGGTTTCTACCGTCTCGCGCACCATCTCGCGCTGGTCGAGGATCTGGTGCGTCGGGATCTGCTTGAAGCCATGCCCCATGAATTCCCAGCCGGCATCGCGCGCGGCACCCGCGACGCGGGGATAGGCATTGCAGACATTGGCGTTGATGGAGAGCGTGGGCTTGATGCCACGCGCCTCGCAGGCCTTGTGCATGCGCCAGAAGCCCACGCGCATGCCGTATTCATGCCAGGCCCAGTTCGCCACATCTGGGACCACGGCCACGCCGGTGGGCGCCGGCAGAACCTGGCGCGGCATCGGGCGTTCGATGCCCCATTCCTCGATGTTGATGACGAAATAGACCAGCACGCGGGCGCCGTTCGGGCCTGGCCGCGGCGCGCGATCCTGCGGCGCGGCATAGGCGATGCGATCGGTGGGCTTCAATGGTGGCCTCCCAGCATGGCCGCGAAATGGCGGCGGAGCATGTTGAAATCGGGGTCCGTCGGGTCACGCGGGCGGGGCAGGTCCACCCGCTCATCGGCAACGATCCGCCCGGGGTTGGTGGACATGACCACGATGCGGTCCGCCATCAGGATGGCTTCCTCGATGGCGTGGGTCACGAAGATGACGGTGAGCTTCGTGCGCTGCCAGATCTCCAGCAATTCCTGCTGGAGGTTTTCGCGCGTCATGGCGTCCAGCGCGCCAAAGGGCTCGTCCATCAGCACGATTTCGGCCTCGTTGGCCAGCACGCGGGCAATGGCGACGCGCTGCTTCATGCCGCCCGAGAGCTGGTGCGGATAAGCCTCGGCGAAGCGGGTGAGGCCCACCATGTCCACGAAGCGCTTCGTCGTCTCGGCCACTTCCTTGGCCGGGCGGCCGCGCGCGGCGGGGCCGAAGCCGACATTCCTTGCAACCGTCAGCCAGGGAAACAGGCCGTAATCCTGGAACACCATGCCACGATCCGGCCCCGGCTCGCCGATCGGCTTGCCCCACATGTCGAGGCGGCCTTCGCTCGGCGTCTCGAAGCCGCCGATCATGCGCAGCAGGGTGGATTTGCCGCAGCCGGAGGGCCCGATCAGGCACACGAACTCCCCCTTGCGGATGGAAAGCGAGGCATCCTCCAGCGCCACGATCTGCTGCCCCTGGAAGTCGAAGCGCTTCGTGACATGCGTGATGTCGAGGATGTTCAGCGGTTCAGCCGCCATGTTGCGGGCTCCAGCGCAGCAGGCGTTGACCGATCAACTGCACCGCGTAATCCGAGAGGTATCCCAGCAGCCCGATGGTGACCATGCCGCTGATGACGATCTCGGTGCGGGAGAGTTGGCGTGCTTCCATGATGATGGCGCCGAGCCCGGTCTGAACGCCCGTCATCTCGCCCACCACAATCACCACCCAGGCGAAGCCCAGGCCAAGCCGCAGTCCGGTGAAGATGGAGGGCAGGGACGCCGGCAGCACCACCTTCCAGAACAGCGCGGAGGAGGAGACGCCCAGCATGCGCGCGGCCTCGAAGAGTCGCGGTTCCACATTGCGCACGCCGAAGATGGTGTTGACCAAAATCGGATAGAAGGCGCCCAGGAACACCAGGAAAAACGCCGAGCGCGGCCCGATGCCGAAGACGATCATGGCCAGCGGCAGCCAGGCCGTGACGGGGATGGGGCGCATCAGTTGCAGCGTCGGGTCCAGCAGCGCGCGCACCAGCCAGATGCGGCCGATCATCATCCCCAGCGGCAAGGCGAGCGCGGCCGCCAGCAGGAAGCCGCCATAGACGCGGCTGACGCTGGCGAAGGCGTGCTCCAGCAGTGTCTTGGAATAGAGGTCATCCCAGACGCCCCCGAAGGCGAGGTCCCAAAGCTGGATGCCGACATCCAGGGGCGGCGGGATCAGGCTGAAGGCCCGCCCCGTCGTCGAAAAATGCCAGAAGGCGAGGAAGAGCAGCGGCGCGCAGAGGGCCAGCAGCACTCCGCGCGCGGAACCCCCCGTCTTCACGCCGTGCGCGCCAGCTCGTCGGAGAAGCGGGTGTTGAAGAAGGTGTTGAAGTCGGGCAGGGCGCGGATCTGCTGCAGCTCCAGCATGTGCTGGGCATAGGTGCGGCTGCGCTCCACCATCAGCGGCGTCATGCGCCAGTTGAGTTCCACATTCTCGATGCTGATCTCAAGCGCCGGGCGCTGCATGCCCAGGCGCTGCACCGCCATCTCGATCGCGGCGGCGCGATTGGCCGAGGCGAATTCCGAGGCGCGACGATGCACGCCCAGCATGGTGGCGCAGAGGGCCGCATTGCGCTGCGTGGTTTCGAAATGCGTGCCGAAGATCATGTTCAGTGTGCCCATCGGCGTGGAATAGGGGAATTCCACCACCTTTCCGATGCCTGTCACCTGGCTGATGCCGGGGCCCGGCTCGGCGCCCACATAGGCGTCGATGTCGCCACGGGCGAGCGCCGCGTGCATTTCGGAAAAACTCACGCGCACGCTGGTGATGTCGCGGATGGTCATGCCTTCCATGCGCAGCCGCTCGCGGATGAAGACCTCCTGCGTCGAACCCGGCCAGATGCCGACGCGGCGGCCGCGCAGATCGGTCAGCGTGTTGATCGGGCCATCGCGGCGGGCGACGACGGCCATGCCCTTGTCGCAGCAGGAGCCGATGACGGTCACGGGCTCGCGCGCGGCGGCCCCCAGGATGCCGGCGGCGATGCCGAAAGCGCCGAAATCCACCGAGCGTGTGACCACGGCGTTCTTGCCCTCGGTCGGGCTCTCGAAGGGGATGACTTCGATCGTCATGCCCTCGGGCATGAAGCGCTCATAGAAGAAGGGGGTGATGGAGTGGATCAGGCGCAGCGCGCCCATCCGGACCCGGGTACCCTGGGCGGCGACGATGGCGGGCGTCGCCAAGGTGACCGCGGAGGCGGCCAGCAGCGTGCGGCGTTGAAGGCTCATGTTCTGCGCTCCCATTTGATTCGTGACGGCGCCGTTTTTGGCCGGGGCAGGGGGCCGGGCAAGGCCGATTCCCGGCCGCTCTGCCTGGGTAAAGCAGCGACCTGCCTCCCGCACGGGCAATGCGCCCATGCGGGAGGCAGTGCCTCAGCCTGTAATCACGCGGATGGGTGCACCTGCCTGGAACGCCTCGATCGCTTCCACCGCGCCCTGGAAGTAGCTGCGGTAATTCTCCTCCGTCACATAGCCCAGATGCGGCGTCAGCACCGTGTTGGGCGCGTTCAGCAGCGGGTGATCCATCGGCAGCGGCTCGATGTCATAGACGTCGATGCCCGCCTGAATGCGCCCGGCATGCAGCGCCTCCAGCAGCGAAGGCTGGTCCACCAGCGGCCCGCGCGAGGTGTTGATCAGCATCGCACCCGGCTTCATGGCGGCCAGCTCGGCCGCGCCCACGATGCCGCGCGAGCGGTCGGAGAGAATGAGGTGGAGCGACACCACATCCGCCTGCGCGAACAGCTCATGCTTCTCCACGCGGGTTGCACCCACGGCGGCGGCGGCCTCGGCCGTCAGGTTGGTGCTCCAGGCGATGACCTTCATGCCCAGCGCCTGGCCGACCTTGGCCACCTTGGTGCCGAGCTTGCCGAGGCCCACCACGCCCAGCGTGCGACCTTCCAGCCCGACGCCGATCTTCGTCTGCCACTGGCCGGCATGCAGGGCATTTACCTGCTCCGGAATTCGCCGCGCGAGCGAGAGGATCAGCCCCCAGGTCAGGTCCACCGTCGGCGCGCCGAAGCTCGGCGTGCCGGAGAAGACGATGCCGCGCGCGGCGCAGGCCTCGGCGTCGATGCCGCGATTGCGCTCGCCGGTGGTGATCAGCAGCTTGAGGTTGGGCAGGCGCTCGATCAGCGCCCGCGGGAAGGGCGTGCGCTCACGCATCGCAAGGATGGCGTCGAAGGGCATGAGGCGCACGACCAGCGCCTCACGATCAGCAATGGTGTCGCGGAAGACGGTCTTCTCCAGGCCGGGCAGCCGGTCCCAGGGGCCGAGGGAGAGGGTGACGTCCTGGTAGTCGTCGAGAATGGCGAGGCGCTTCAGTTCGGGCATGGTCCGCTCCCTGGGGTCAATCATTCAGGGCGCGAAGGGCATTCAGAATCACCGCCGCGTCAATCACCTCCTGCAGAATGGCCCCCTGCACGGGGCTGAGATAGCCGAAGGCGGCGGCGACCATGCCGAGCGTGGAGAGGCCGATTCCCACGGTTACGCTTTGCAGTGCGATGGCCCGCGCCCGCCGCGCTGCGCGCAGAGTGCCCGCGAGGCGTGCCAGCCCATCCACCAGCAGCACGGCATCCGCGGCCTCGGCGGCCGCACCGCCCTTGGTGGCGACGGCAACGCCCACATCGGCGGCGGCGAGCGCGGGCGCATCGTTCAGCCCGTCGCCCAGCATCAGCACGGGGCCATCGGCGCGGGCGGCCGCGATCAGTGCCACCTTGTCGGCCGGGCTTTGCCGGGCATGGGCCGAATCGGCGCCGATCGCCTGGGCCGCGGCCTGCACGGGGGCCTTGGCATCGCCCGAGGCGAGGATGATGCGCGTGATGCCATCGCGGCGGAGCATGGCCACAGTCGTGATGGCATCTGGGCGCAAGGAGTCGGCGAAGACCAGCATGGCCGCGGGCGCGCCCTCCACCGCGACGGCGCAGAGCAACGCGCCGGCTGGCGCCGCGCCGGGCGGGGCCAGGTTGGGCTGGCCGATGAGTTGCGCGATCCAGGCCGGCCCACCCACAGCGACAGCGCGCCCCTCGACCAGCCCGGCCAGGCCCTCGCCCGGCACCTCCCGCACCTCTTCCGGCACGCCTAGCGTGAGGCCGCGTGCGCGCGCGGCCGCGACCAGCGCGCGGGCGATCGGGTGCTCAGAGGCCTGGTCCAGCGACGCCGCGAGCCGCAGCCCCTCATCCGTCCCGGTCATGGCGGTGAGGGCGGGCGCACCGGCCGTGATCGTGCCGGTCTTGTCCATCACCAGAACGCGGATGCGGGCCATCGCCTCCAGCACGCCCGCCGATTTCACCAGCACGCCGAGCTTGGCCGTGCGCGAGAGGCCCGCCAGCAGGGCCACCGGCACGGCGAGGATGAGCGGGCAGGGGGTGGCGATGACCAGCACGGCGAGTGCCCGCTGCGCCTCGCCCGTGATCGCCCAGGCGCCGCCGGCCAAAGCCAGCGTCACCGCCAGGAAGGCGAGTGACCATTGATCGGCGAGCCGCGCCATGGGCGCCCGGCTGTCGGCCGCCGCCTGCACCATCCGCACGATGCCGGCATAGGTGCTGGCCGCCGCATCGGTCGTGGCGCGCAAGTCGAAGGCATCGCCGGCATTGGCGCAGCCGGAGAGCATCGCCTCGCCTTCACCGAAGCGCACGGGCATGGGCTCGCCCGTCAGCGCCGCCGTGTCGAGCATGGCGAGTGGCGAGGCGAGGGTGCCATCCACCGGCAGCACGGCGCCGCGGCGGATCAGCAGCAGGTCGCCCACCGCGATCCGCTCCAGCGGGATTTCCGTGAGCCGGCCGTCATCATGCCGCAGCGCGGTGCGGGGCTGGCGGGCCAGCAGCGCCGTCATCTCGGCGCCGGCGCGGCGATGCGCGTAATCCTCCAGATACTGGCCGCCGGCATACATGAGGCCCACGATATTGGCCGCCAGCGGTTCGCCCATGGCGAGGCCGGCCGCCATGGCAAGCGCCGCGATCAGGTCCAGCCCGAAGGCGCCCTGGCGCAGGCTGCGGATCATCTCGGCGAGGAGCAGGACCAGCACGGGCAGGGTGCCCATGGCGAAGGCGATCTCGGGCTGCCCGCCCGACCACCAGGCCAGGCCCCCGCCCAGCAATCCCAGGAGCGGACAGGCGACCAGCAGGCGCCGATCCGCCAGCGGGTTCACCCTTGCACCGCTTCCCCCGCCGCCCGCAGCGCGGCGGGTAGCGGCACGGTCTCGGACTGGGAGGCGCGCTTCACATAGACATGGGTGAAATGCCCCTCCGCCGCCGCGCGATCCTCGTCATTGCGGAACAGCGCCAGCGCATAGGTGATGGAGGAGGTGCCGAGCCGGGTGACGCGCAGGCCCCCCATGATCTCATCCGGGAAAGCCAGCGGCGCGTGATAGCGGCAGCCCGTCTCGACGACGAGGCCGACATGCTCGCTCGTGCCCAGGTCCAGCACGCCATGCGCCAGCAGGAAGCGCGCCACCAGCGTGTCGAAGAAGCTGTAATGCTGGACATTGTTCATGTGGCCGTAGATGTCGTTGTCCATCCAGCGCGTCGGCATGGGGAGGAACCAGCGATAATCCGCGCGCGTACCCGGCGGCGCCCTCACGACAGCGCCTCCGTGACGACCGCCTCATCCACGCAGAGGTCAAAATCCGGGATATGCGGCAGGGCGCCGGCACGGATCATCGCCTCGCCCAGCGCCTGGAAGGCGGCGCGCGGCATGTGCGGACCGTCGGTCCAGAGGCCCGAATTCTGGTATCGGGCGACAGCGCGTTCGCGCGTGGCATGCGGCAAATCGGGGAAGCGCGCTTCCAGCAGCGTGGCGATCTCGGCCGGACTCGCGGTTTCGATCCAGCGCAGCGTCTCCGCCAGCGCGCGCACCATGCCGCGCATCGCCTCGCGCCGGGCCGTCAGGGTCGCGGTGGTGCTGTAGAGCGAGCTATAGGCCATGGGCCCGGTGCTGGCCTGGCTGAACCAGACGGCACCGCCCGCTTCTTCCACCTGGGAGGCGAAGGGCTCGAAGACCTGGATGGCGTCGAGCTGGCCCGCCAGGAGTGCGGCCACATTCGCGGCCATGGTGCCGCCCGCGCGGTCCTTGACCTTCCGGCCCCCGGCGCGCGCCACGGCATCGGCCAGGCACCAGACGGGGGTGGGCACCTCCGTCACCAGGCCGAGGCGGAAGCCGTTGAGCTCTGCCAAATGCAGCCCCTCCCGCGCCTTACGGCCGACGATCAGGAAGGGGTCGCGCATGATGACGGCGCAGAAGGCCGTGAGCGGCGAGGCGGGGTCCGCCGCGCGGTGCTGCATGACGCGCATCGGCCCGCTCCAGGCGAGGTCGGCGCGGCCTTCCAGCACGGCTTCGGCCGCGAGGGTGGGGGTGCCGGCGGTTTCCATGCGCAGGTCCAGCCCGTTCCTGGTGAAGGCGCCGCGCGCCTCCGCCAGGTAATAGGGGGCATAGAACAGGGCGCGGAAAGGCTCGGCGAGGATGAGGGTCTCAGGCATGGCCAGAGGATGCGAGGGTTCGCACCACTTTGCCAATCCATCGCCCCTCAAAGAGATGGGACCCAGCCGCCGGAGGTCCCTTTTTCGCTTCAGCGCGCCCGTCGCAGCAAAAGGCGCGCCGCCAGCGCCGTAGCCCCGGCCAGCGCGATGGTCAGTGACATCGGCAGCGCCGTCTCGTCATGCAGGAGGGACAGCACCGCCCCTGCCAGCGCCCCCATGCCGAATTGCAGCGTGCCCAGCAGCGCCGAGGCGGTGCCCGCCATATGCGGAAAGGGGGTGATGCTGATCACCGTCCCAACCGGGAGGGCGATGCCGAGCAGCGAGACATAGAGAAAGATCATCACATATTGCGCGGCGAAGGGTCCGCCCAGCGCGGTCAGCACCACGAGGGCCAGGCCGCTCGCCGCGATCGCGCCGATGGTGAGGTCGAAAAGCAGCTCCCGCCCCAGCCGCGCCGCCAGCTGTGCCGAAACCTGCGAGACCGCCACGAAGCCCGCAGCCGCCCCGCCGAAGAGCCAGCCATAATGCGCGGGCGCCACGCCGTTCAGCGTGATGAAGACGAAGGGCGAGCCCGCGATATAGGCGAACATGCCGGAAATGGCGAAGCCCGAGGCCAGGGCCACGCCCATGAAGCGCCCATTGGCCAGCAGCCCGGCATAGCCGCGCAGCACCTCCAGCAGGGAGACCCGCCGCCGCCGCTCCTCCGGAAGGGATTCGGGCAGGAAGAACAGGCAGAGCAGCAGCGCGGCGATGCCGACCAGCGCCAGGAACCAGAAGATCGCGCGCCAGCCGAACCAGCCCGAGACATAGCCGCCCAGCAGCGGCGCCAGGATGGGGGCCACGCCCATCACCAGCATCAGCCGGCCCATCAGGCGGACGGGGTCCAGCACATCGGAGACATCGCGCACCACGGCGCGGGAGATCACCATGCCCGCGCAACCGGCCAGCGCCTGCAGCAGGCGCAGCACGACCAGCGCCTCCATGCTGGTCGCCAGGGCGCAGGCGGCCGAGGCCAGGATATAGACGGCCAGCCCCGCGAAAAGCGGCGGGCGGCGGCCCAGCCGGTCGGAGAGCGGGCCATGCAGCAATTGCCCCAGCGCCATGCCGATGAAATAGGCGGCGAGCGTGAGCTGCACGCCCTTCATGCCCCCGCCGAGACTCTCCCCGATCTCGGGGAAGGCGGGGAGATACATGTCGATGGACAGCGGACCGAAGGCGGCGAGTAGACCGAGGATTGCCGCCAGGCGAGCCGCACGTGTCATCCCCGGTGTTTAGCCCGGGGGCGGCAGGAAATCCACCTCATGCAATGCGGAAAGGCGCACCACCTCGGCCGGGTCGGGCACATTGTGGATGGCCTTGAACAGGTCATGCAGGCGGCGGGCGGGCGTCACCCAGAAGAAAGCGCGGGCGGGCGCGCCGCTCTCGTTGAAATAACCATGCATGATGCCGCGCGGCATGCGCACGATGTCGCCCGGCTTGGCGAAATGCGTCTGGCCGTCGAGGATGAGCTTCCACTCGCCCTCCAGCATCAGGATGTACTCATCCTGCGTCGGATGGATATGCGGCGGCACGAAGGTGCCAGGGGGCGAGTTGGCAACGAAGGAGAAGCAATCCTCCGTGGCCTGCTTGGGGTGGTAGATCTGGCCCAGGATGTTCCAGCTGACGCCGTCCAGGCCGGCTCCGGCCGGAGTGATCCCTGCGATTTCGCTCATGCTCATCTCCTTTCTGACCGTCCCGAGGCGGGCCGGCGCTGCGCCCATGGTGAAGCGGTTTCAGCCGGCTGGAAACAGCGCCCCCAGGCGATGCGCATGCTCCGGGTTCACCGCACCTTCCGGCATGCGGCCGGCGGCGAGGGCGGCGACCTGGCGCACCGTGTCCATCGCCTGGTGCTCGGCCGCGGCGGGGGTGAGGCCGCCCAGATGCGGCGTTGCTATCACATCCGGCCGCGCGGCCAGGCGGGGATGGGGCATCTGGTCCGGATAGCTGCCGACATCGAGTGCGGCACCGGCGAGGTGGCCGGAATCGAGTGCCGCCTCCAACGCCGCCTCATCCACCAATTCCCCGCGCGAGAGGTTGATGAAGAAGGCGCCGCGCCGCATTTCGGCGAAGCGCGCGGCATTCATCATGTGGCGCGTCCCGGGCGTGGAGAGGGCGAGGCAGACCACCATGTCGGAGGTGGAGAGCACCTCCTCCAGCTGATGCGTGCCGCCCACGGGGTCATAGGCCAGCACCCGCATGCCGAGCGCGCGCGCCAGCTCGGCCAGGCGCCGGGCAATGCGGCCATGGCCCACCAGCCCAAGCGTGGCGCCGGAGAGCTGCAGGCTCGGCCCCACCTCTGGGATTTGCCCGGCGCGGTACGCCAGCACGGAGCGGCTGACGCCGCGCGCCAGGTCCACCATGAAGCCCAGCGCAAGCTCGGCCACCGCATCCACGAAGCCGGGCGTGGCGCGGGTGACGAGGATGCCGTGGCGCGAGGCGGCCGCCACATCCACCGTGCTGATATCCACGGCGCAGCGCAGGAAGGCCTTCAGATCCGGCGCGCGGTCGAAGGTGGCGGCAGTCCCGGGGCTGCCGCGATAGGCGATGATGGCATCGCACCCCGCCGCCGCGGCGGCGAGGGCTTCGTCGCGCGGTTCATCCTCGCCCGGGTTGCGGATGACGTCGGCGTGTTCGCGCAGCGCCGCCAGGGCGCGCTCGCCGAAATAGCCGGGGAAGGAGAGGGTGCCGTGGCTGAGATAGACCTTCATGCGGGAAGACTGCACCCGGGCCGGCGGCAAGGCCAGGGGCAGCGCGCCGGGTCAGAGCCACATATCCTCGGCCCGAAGGGTGGTGACGCCGAGGAGCCGCATCTGCCGATCCGCCACGCCATCGGCGTTCACATCGAATTGCAGCCAGCCATTTTCGAACCGCATCGCGCCGGATTTGTTCACCCCCGTGGGCTCTCCCTCGAAGATGATCGAGCTGAACGGGCCGCTGCCGATGAACTCCATCTGCCGCTCTTCCGGTTCCCGGCCGGCATCCACTTCCCGCAAGTCCAGCCGGTCGCCCTCGGCGGCGTTGAAATCGGTGATGACATCGCCCCAGAGCTGATGCGTGTCGAGAAAGACGAAGACATCGGCGCCCGATCCGCCCGTCAGGCGGTTCGTCCCGTCGCCACCATGCACCGTATCCGCGCCCGCGCCCCCATCGAGTGTGTCATCGCCCTGGCCACCGCGCAGCCAATCCGCGCCGCCGCCGCCCGCCAGTGCATCATTCCGCGTGGAGCCGTTCAGCCAGACCGCATTCGCATTGCCCGCATTGCTGGCATTCCAGCCGGCGGTGCCGCGCACGGCTTGGAGGTTCACGTCAAAGCCGGCCGCGATCAGGCTCGCCACGCCCAGATTGCCGCTGGCATCGGTCGCCATTCCATTGGTCCGCAGCGTGACCAGCGCCGTGGCCTCGGCCGAGCTGTTGAGGATATCCACCCCGGCCGCGCCGAAATCGGTGATGTTCACCTGCCCCGCATTGCTCACATTGCCCGAGGCCACCCAGGCACCGGCCACCCAGGCACCGGCCAGCGTGGCGTTGGCGATGGCGCCGGCCGAGACGAGCAGCACGTCATCTCTACCGGCGCCGAGGTCCAGGATGACGTCGGTGCCGGCTTGGTCGCAGGATTTCGGAAGCTGCATGTCGCCGCTCCCTGATCCAGACGGTTCCATCGCCTCCTGCACGCAATGCGCACGCGAGAGCCGAGTGGCGCCGCCCCTCTCCGGCATGCGGCCGGGCCGCCATCAGGACCGCTTGCGTCCAGCGGTCCCGGCGGCAGGCGCGCGCGGCTATGCCGGCCCGGCCTCAGCCGAAGATGAAGTCCGTCGTCAACAGCGTCGTGGGGGTGGCGAGCGAAATGCTCACGCTGTCCACGCCCCCATTGGCCGAGACCACCACATAGGCCGGGTCGGAGGGGGTTCCCGCGCCGCCATAGGTGATCTGCAGATCGCCGAAGCGCACGCCCACGAAGCCGGCGAAGTCGATCTTGTCCTGGCCCTGGGTGAAGTCGCGGATGCTGTCATGCCCGTGCCCGGTCAGGAAGGAGTAGCGGTCCCGACCGGCGCCACCCTCATAGATCTGCGCGCCCGCGGCATCCATGAAGCGGTCATCGCCCAGGCCGCCAAGCAGGCTGTCCAGCCCGCCGCCGCCGATGAGCGTGTCATTGCCCGCCCCACCGATCAGCGTGTCCGCCCCCGCACCACCCGTCAGCACATCCGCCCGCCCCGAGCCCGTGAAGACCACCGCATCGGCACCCCCCGCATTGCTGACATTCCAGCCCGCGGTGCCGAGCACGGCCGAGAGGTTCACATCAAACCCGCCCGCCATGAGGTTGGCGACGCCCACATTGCTGCTGGCACTGGACGCCGCCCAATCGGCCACCAGCATCGCCTGCGCCGTGGCGCCGGCCGAGACGATCAGGATATCCGCCGCCCCCGCGCCGAGATCGGTGACGACATCCGTGCCGGCATCCACATAGAAGCGGTCAATGCCCGCGCCGCCGGTCATGGTATCATTGCCTGCCCCGCCAAAGAGCTGGTCATTCCCGGCGCCGCTGTTCAGCGCATCCGCGCCCGCCCCGCCGCGCATCGTGTCCGCGCCAGTGCCGCCGGTGATGGTATCCGCCTGGCTCGAGCCGACCAGGCGCACGCCGCGCACATGGGCATTGCTCAACACCCAGCCCGAGCTGCCGCTTACGGCGGCCAGGTCCACGTTGAAGCCCGCCGCCGCCAGATTGGCGCTGCCGGCATTGTTGGTGCCGGCCGAAGCCGTCCAATGCCCGCCGATGGTCGCATTGGCCGTGGCGCCTGCCTGGATGATCAGCGCATCCGGCCCACCAAAGCCGAGGTCGGCGATGGTGTCCACGCCCGATTCCACCAGGAAGCGGTCCACATCGGCGCCGCCGGTCAGCAGGTCATCGCCCGCGCCGCCGATCAGGCTGTCCACGCCGGCGCCACCGACGAGCGTGTCACCTCCGTCGCCACCGGTCAGCGTGTCATCGCCCAGGCTGCCCACCAGGCTGTCCTGGCCGAGGCCACCGGTCAGGCGATCCCTGATCACCGATCCGGTGAAGCTGACCCCCACCGCCTGGCCCGCATTGCTGACGGACCACAGGCCGGTGGCCACGCCCGTGGCGGCCGAGAGGTTCACCCCGAAGCCACCCGCCGTGATGCTCGCCTGGCCCGCATTGCTGACATTGCTGGAGGCCGACCATGCGCCGACCAGCGTGGCATTGGCGATGGCGCCGGCCGAGACAACCAGCAGGTCATTCCCGCCCGAGGCGAGGTCGAGGATGGTGTCGGTGCCGCCATCCACCACGAAGCGGTCCACGCCCGCGCCGCCGCGCATCGTATCATTGCCGGCGCCGCCGGCCAGGCTGTCACTGCCGGCATCGCCGGAGAGGCTGTCATTGCCGCCGCCGCCATGCACCGTGTCATTGCCATTGCCGCCGGTCAGCGTGTCCCCACGGGTCGAGCCGGCGATGGTGACGCCGCGGTTGGTGCCGAGGTTGGAGACCGCCCAGCCCGCGCTGCCCGCGGCCAAGGTGAGGTCCGTGTTGAAGCCGGCGGCGGTGATGTTGGCCGCACCGCTCTGGTTGTTGCCGGCGGTGAGGATCCAATTGGCCGCGAGCGTGGCATTCGCCGTGGCGCCGGTGGAGACCACCAGCATGTCGGCGCCCCCCATGCCGAGATCGGTGATGGTGTCGGTGCCGGAATCCACGCTGAAGCGGTCGGCGCCCGCACCGCCGGTCAGGCGGTCATCGCCCGCGCCGCCGGTCAGGCTGTCGTCATCGGCGTCGCCCTGAAGGGTATCGTTGCCGGTGCCGCCGTTCAGGCTGTCCTTGCCCAGGCCGCCGCTGAGGGAATCCGTGCCGCCATTGCCCAAGAGCGTGTCGCCGCCCGCGCCGCCGAGCAGCGTATCGCCGCCCTCGCCGCCGGTGAGGGCGTCGGCATTCACCGAGCCGGTGATGCGGATCCCTGTCGTGTTGCCCGCATTGCCCAGTTTCCACTGACCGACCCCCGAGGCCAGGGTCAGGTCAAGGTTGAAACCGTTCGCCGTCAGGTTGGCGGTGCCGTTGACGACGGAGGCGGCGTTCGCGGTCCAGGCGGCGGCCATGGTGGCATTGGCCGTGGCGCCGGCGTTGACGAGCAGGATTTCCGCACCGCCCAGGCCAAGATCGGCAATGCTGTCCGTCCCGGCATCCACCTCGAAGCGATCCAGGCCCATGCCGCCGGTCAGCGTGTCATGGCCCAGGCCGCCGGCCAGCGTGTCATTCCCCGCGCCGCCGTTCAGCGCATTGGCCAATGCGTCGCCGGTCAGCGCGTCATGACCGGAATTCGCGGTGATGTTCTCGATATTGGCGAAGCTCAGCACCCCGCCAGGCAGGGCGATGGAGCCGCTGGCCAGGGATAGGCTGAGGTTCACCGCGGCGAAGGCCGGGCCAAACAGCAGCGTATCGAGGCCCGTGCCGCCGTTGAAGGAATCCGTGCCCGTGCCGGCGAGAAGCGTATCATTGCCCACCCCGGCATCGAGCGTGTCATTCCCCGCGCCGCCATCGAGCGCGTCATTGTCGCCGAGGCCGAGCAGCAGCTCATCCGCCGCCGTGCCGGTCAGCGTGTCGGGGCCCGTCGTGCCGGTGATGGTCAGCGGGTCGTCATTGCCGATCCGGCCCTGCGCGCTGGCGGTGGCGAAGGTCACGACCGGATTGGCGCTGGAGAGGGTGACGGTGAAGCCCTCGGACGGCTCGTGGAGCGTGTCGCCCAGGATGTTCACGGTCAGCGTGCGGCTGACCTCGTCGGCGGCGAGGGTGATGGTGCCGCTGGGCAGCAACCCCCCATTGAAATCCGCTGCGCTTGCGGGGTTCGCGCCGCTGCCGGTGACGGTGAAGGTGAGGCCGACCGCCACGCCGACATTGCCCTCCCGCGAGATGGTGAAGGTGAAGGGGGTGGAGCCGGCATTGCCCTCGGCCTTGTCGGCCGAGAGCGGCGCGATGGTAAGAACGGGGGCCACGCTGGCCGCGTCATTGTCGCGGATCGTGGCCGTGGCCGTGGCAGTCCCGATATTCGCGTTGGTGGGCGTGGAGAGGGTGAGGGTGAACACCTCATCCGCTTCCACCGCAGTGTCGTCCACCGTCTGGATGGTGATGGTCTTGCTGGTCTCACCGGCGTCGAAGGTGATCGTGCCACTGGGCAGCACGCCGCCCGCGAAATCTGCGGCATTGGCTGCACCGGAGACGGCCCAGTTGGCGCTGGCGGAGCCTGTGGTGTCGCCGACACGGGCGAGGGTGAAGGAGACAGGCTGCCCCTCGATGAGCGGGCTGGCCGGGCCGCCGATGTTCAGGATGGCGTCATCGTTGAGGATGATGCGCGTGGCCGTGGCGCCGCCCAGCGTGGCACCGGCCGAGGGGTTGGACAGAGTGAGGGTGACGCCCTCATTGAACTCGACCGAGTTGTCACCGATCACATCCAGCGTGATCGTCTTGAAGGCCTCGAAGGCCAAGAAGAGGATGTTGCCGGAGGGCAGGACGCCGCCCACGAAATCCGCCGCATCGGCCGGCTGGGAGCCACTTCCGGCGATGCTCCAATCGGCGCTGAGAACGGTAGAGACGTCGCCCATTCGGGTGACGGTGAAGGTGAAGGGCGTGGTGCCCGCATTGCCTTCGGCAATCGGCGTACCGCCCGAGGCGAAGAGCTGGGCGTCGTCATTCCGGATGGTGCCCCTGGCCCCTTCGCCGACATTGACACCCGAGGGCGGCAAGAGGGAAACGACGAATTCCTCATCTCCCTCGACGCTGGTATCCCCGGCCACCTGAATCGTGATGACCTGGCTGGTCTCGCCCGGGGCGAAAGCGACCGTACCGGACAGTGGCGTGCCACTCGCGAAATCCGCCGTCGTGGTACTGCCCTGGTAGTCCAGACTCCACGCGACGCCGACGGCTCCGCTGGTGTCCCCGTTGCGCATGACAGTGAAGGTGAAGGGCGTGGTCCCCGAATTGCCCTCGCTCCCATCAATCGGGGGCACGATGACAAACGAGACGTCATCATTGCGGATGACACCTGCCGCGCTGGCTGTTCCGATCGAGGCCCCGGTGGGGGCGGAGAGGGTGAGGGTGAAGGCCTCATCCTGCTCGACCTGGATGTCGGCACGGACCTGGATCGTGATGGTTTGCGTCGCCTCGCCCGCCGCAAAGCTGACGGTGCCGCTGGGAAGCACGCCGCCCGCGAAATCGGCCGCATTGGCGGCGGTGCCACTGATGGCCCAATTGGCCGAGGCCGCGCCGCCGAGGTCACCGCTGCGGGTGACGGTGAAGGTGAAGGGCGTGGTGCCGGTGGAGGTGAGCACATCCGTGCCCTCGGCCTTGTCGGCCGAGAGGGCGGCAACGGACAGGGTGGCGCCTGCGAAGCCGGTCGCGAGGTAATCGCCATCGGTGAAGCGCAGCGTCTCGACGCTGGCGCGCACGAGGTCGGTGCCGTCGCCGCCAGCCTGGCTGTCCACCACCGTCAGGTCGCCGGTCGTGGCGTCGCGGGTGATGTTGTAGCGGGCCCGCGCGCCGGAGAAGACGGCCATGTCCTGGCCGGCATCGCCGATCAGCGTGTCATTGCCGCCGCGACCCTCCAGAACGTCATCGCCACCGAGGCCGGCCAGGCGGTTGTCATTCGCGTCGCCCCGCAGCGTGTCGCCGGTCGTGCCACCGGTGACTTCCTCGATGCCGCTCAGGCTGTCCTGGCCGCCCATGCCGTCCTGCACGGTCCCGGCCGCGAGATCGGCCATGACAAAGGCCGTGCTGTTCCCGTAGCTGACCCGGTCAATGCCAAGCCCCCCCTCGATCGTGTCGTTCCCGCCCTCGCCACGGAACCAGTTGTCTCCGTCATGGCCGATCAGGCGGTCCGCGAAGGCGCTGCCATTGGCGGCACCGATGTTGAAGAGGGTGTCGGTGTTGCCCCAGCCATCGATGGCACGCTGGGTCATCAGATTGACCGTGACGCCGAAGCCGTCGTTGTTGGCGTCGGCATCGGTGGCGTGGTGTGTCGAGATGAAGCGCTCATCCCCGGCCACGCCCCGGAGCGTATCGGCACCGTCGCCGCCGCGCAGTTGCGTGACCTGCGAATTTCCCTCGACGCTGAGCCAGTCCACCCTGGCGCCGGTGAGGTCATCGCCGAAGGCGGTGCCGCCCAGAAATTCGATGTCATTGGCGCCGCCGGCGAAGACCTCGGCGTTGCCATAGCCGTCATTGGCAATGGTGAGGGTAACCAGGTTGGCGATCGCGCCCTGGGTCGGCTGCCCGCCGGAGGTTGTGCTGTAGGCCGCGAAGGTGACGAGGTCGAAGCCCGTACCGCCGATGTAGCTGTCCACGCCGGCGCCGCCGCCCAGCGTGTCATCGCCCGCGCCACCCATCAGCACGTCGTTGCCGGCCAGGCCCCAAAGGCGATCGCCGCGAGTGGTGCCGAGGATCACATCGTCGAAGTTGGAGCCCAGCACAGCCTGGATCTTGTCAAAGCTGTCCGTGCTGCCGTAGCCGTCCAGGCCAGTGCGGGCCGCGACCGTCTCACCGCCCAGCACGGTATCGACACCGGAGAGATTGACCCGGATCCCGCCAGGCGCCTCGCGATAATCGGCGAAGACGCGCGTGTCGTTGTCGGGCGCCCGCAGGGTGTCGTTGCCGCCCAGGCCGCGCAGCTGCGTGTCCTGGCTGCCGCCCGAAGTGGCGGTGTTGGTGATGACCTTGCCGGTCAGGTCATCAGCCAAGCGGCTGCCGGTCGCCGCTTCGATGCTGGTGAGCGTATCGGTGAAGCCCCAGTTGTCGATCGCGAAACCGGTCGTGAGGTTGATCGTCACGCCAGCGGTGAGAGACCCGTAGGGCGTGCCGGCGCCGAAGTAATAGGTGTAGCGCACCGTATCGAAGCCGCCGCCGCCATCCACCACATCGGTGCCGGCGAAGGGCCGGAACGTGTTGTTCCCGGCGTTGCCGGTCATCGTGTCATCCTGCGGCGTGCCCGTCGCATCCTCGATGCTGGACAGCGTGTCGGTCTGGGCGCCCTTCAGGACCTGGTTCGTCGTCAGGTTGACGTTGATGCCGATGCCGAGGTCGGCATATTCGACGCGATCCGTTCCATCGCCCCCGATGATCGTGTCGCTGCCCAGCCCTGGCATGAAGATTTCACCCGCGGCCGACCCCGTGAAACTGTCCGACTGGCGGGTGCCCCGGACGTGCACGACGTTGATCAGCGTATCGACCTCGGTGCCGAGGGTGGCCGTGCCGATGGGACCAAGCACGGCAACCAGGCTCTCGGTCCGTTCGACAAAGGCAACACGGTCGTAGAAGCGATAATCCACCCGCGTGTCCACGAGGCCATAACCGTAGATCGTGTCATTGCCACGCCCCGGGTTGAACATGCCGAATTCGCCACTGGACGTGGTCGGGCCGAGGATCAGGTCATCGCCCTCACCACCGCTGACATCATCTGACGGTTCACCGGGCACCTGGGCATTCGCATTGATCGTATCGTTGCCCGTGCCGCCGATCAGGCTGTCAGTCCCTGTCCCGGCATTGATGCTGTCATTGCCGTCGCCGCCGTTGACGGTGTCATTGCCATCACCAGCTTCGATGGTGTCATCGCCGCCATTGCCCGAGAGCAGGTCGTTGCCTGCGAAGCCGCGCACGGTGTCATGGCCCGCGCCACCGGCCAGCGTATCGGCGTTGGGCGTGCCATCGAAGAGCGAAGAAGCGGGGAGGAAGCTGCTGGCCGCATAGTCGGCATCGCTGAAGCGCAGCGTCTCGACATCGGCGGCCAGCGTATCCGTGCCATCGCCACCGGCCTGCGTGTCGATGACCGTCACGATGCCCGTACCGGAATCGCGCGTGACGTTGTAGCGGCTGCGCGGGCCCGCGAAGATGGCAACATCGGTGCCGCTGCCGCCCAGCAGGCTGTCATCGCCGCCGCCGCCGGTCAGGCTGTCATCGCCCTCCGCACCTTCGAGGCGATTGGCGAAGCCATCGCCGGTCAGGCTGTCATGGCCCGTGTTGCCGGTGATGATCTCAAAGCCCACCACGATGTCTGTGCCCTGGGCGCCGCCATTCGCAATCTGGGTGGCGAGGTTGGCGATGACATTGATCCCGGCGAAGACCGGACCAAAGAGCAGGGTATCGGTGCCACCACCACCATCGAGGCTGTCACTGCCACCGCCGGCGAGAATGATGTCGTCGCCCTCACCCCCGTTGACGGTGTCCTCGCCATTCAACCCGTTCAGCAGGTCATTGCCGCCGAGCCCGTTGATGGTCTCGTTGCCAGCATCGGTGCCGGTCAGCGTATCGGCGCCGCTGGTTCCGTTGAGCGCGTCATCATTGCGGATGCTGCCGCTGGCCGATGCCGTGCCAAGGGTCGCACCAGTGGGAGCAGAGAGGGTGACGGTGAAACCCTCGGCTGCCTCGAAGACGGTATCCCCCGCCAGGCTGAGGGTGATGATCTGGCTGGTCTCGCCGACGGCGAAGCTGACCGTCCCGGATGGCAGCGCATTGCCCACGAAGTCGGCGGCGGAGGCGCTGGCGCTGGTGACGGCCCAGGTGGCGCTCGATGCAGCGATGGTGTCGCCCGTGCGGGTCACGGTGAAGGTGAAGGGCGTCGTGCCCGCATTGCCCTCGGCCTTATCGGCGGAGAGGGGGCTGATGCTCAGCACCGGCGCCGCCGGGGCGAAGCTGCTGGCCAGCACATTCATGTCGCGGAAGGCCAGCACCTCGATATCCGCCTGCAGCAGATCCGTGCCATCGCCCGGCATGTCGGTGCCCAGGCCGGCCGCGCTGCGCAGGTCCAACACGGTCAGCGCGCCGGTCGTGGCGTTGCGGGTGATGGTGTAGTCGCTGCGCAGGCCGCTGAACACGGCCGTATCCGTGCCGCCGCCGCCTTCCAGCGTGTCATTGCCGCCAGCGCCGGTCAGGCGGTTGTCGCCGCTGGTGCCGATGATGGAATCCGCGCCGATATTGCCGACGGCATTTTCGAAGTTCAGCACGGTGTCCGTGGAGCCACCGAAATCCAGCGCAACCCCTGTCGCGAGGTTGATGGTCATGCCCTGAATCGGCGCACGGTCGCCCACCGCGTTGGTGGCATGCAGGGTGCCCCCGTCCGGGAAGCCGAGCGAATAGTCGAGCGTGTCGGTTCCCGCGCCAGCATCCACCGTGTCGGTGCCGGCGCCGGGATTGATGGTGTCGTCCGCCGCCGAGCCGGTGATGACATCGTTGGAGAAGCCCGCGACGGCGCCCTCCACGCCGATCAGCGTGTCGGTCCCACCCTGACCGTCCTGGACCATGCCAGTGGCCAGATTGATGACAAGGGTGTTGGTTTCGCTGCCATCATAGCCAACCAGGTCCCGTCCGGCCCCGGCATTCAGCTGGTCGTTGCCGCCGGAGAGCGAGAAGAACTCATCAGATCCGGTGCCGGTCACCGTGTCATCGAAAGCGCCGAAGAACAGCGCGCCGCGGATGTTGACCAGCGTATCGGTACCCAGCACGGAATCGATCACCTGCCCGGTGCCGAGATTGACCGTCATGCCCTGGGTCTGATCCGCATAGTCCGCGATGACCAATTGGCCATCGATGCCGCGCAGGGTGTCATCGCCCCTGCCACCGCGCAGGCGGGACCAGACGCTCATCTGTGCGAGGCCGGTCAGATCATCGGCAAAGCCGCCGCCAATCACGCTTTCAAAGCTGAAGAGTGTATCCGTGCCGCCCTCGCCATCTGTGGCGGTGCCCGTGGTCAGGTTGACCGTCACGCCGGTGGCGGCAGAGCCGTATTCGGCCCAGTCGTAACCGAGCCCACCATCGAGGATGTCATTCCCCCCGCGCCCGTTGAAGCGGTTGCTCTCCGCGCCGCCGTAGATCTGGTCGGCGAACTGGGTGCCGGTGATGCGGCTGATGCCGGTCAGGCTGTCGCTGCCGCCCAGCCCATCAGTCGCGATGCCGGCCGCGAGTTCCACGAAGATGCCCTGGGTCGGCGGGAAATCCTGGCTGACGCTGTAGTCCACCCTATCCTCGCCACCATTGCCGATGACGGTGTCATTGCCGCGCATGGTGTAGAAGATGTTGTTGCCGGCCGAGCCGATGAGGCTGTCGTTGAACTCCGTCGCCAGCACGGTTTCGAAATTCACGAAGCTGTCCGTGCCGCCCTCACCATCGGTCGCCTGGCCGGTGGCCAGGTTCACCGTCACCCCGGCGCCGGATTGCGTGTAGTCGAGGGCGTCGTTGGTGCCCGCCCCGCCATCCATCTGGTCATTGCCGGCGCGCCCGGCGATGCGGTCATTGAAGTCCGAACCGGTGATGCTGTCCGCCCCCGCCGAGGCGCGGATGCCGCGGATGTTCACCAGCGTGTCGGTGCCGCCCAGCCCGTCACTGGCCGTGCCGAGCTTGAGGTTCACCACGATGGCGCCACCGCCCGTGCCGAGGTAATCCGCGATGGGCAGGCCGAAGACGGAGGTGCTGACGACCGTGCCGGTGATGGTGTCATTGCCGCCATAGCCGGCGACGCGGTTGTTGCCGCCCGGCAGATTGCCGGCCGTGGTGATGCTGTCGCCAAAGGCCGAGCCGAGGATGCGCTCGATGGAGCTCAGCGTGTCGGTGCCCGCCGTCAGCGTGCTGGCCGTGCCGCCGCCCGTATTGTTGAGGATGACGGTGACCGCCTGGCCGATATTGCGATAATCTGCGCCATCCGAGCCACCGCCGCCATTCAGCGTGTCATTGCCGAGGCCGCCGGTGAGCAGGTCGTCGCCGGTGCCGCCCTCCAGGCTGTCCTGGCCATCGCCGCCGTTCAGCGTGTCGAAGCCGTCGCCGCCTTCGATCGTGTCATCGCCGGCATTGCCGACCAGCGAATCATTGCCGGCGAAGCCGCGGATGAGCTCGGCCGCGCCGCCACCGACCAGCGTGTCATTGGCGGGGGTGCCATCCAGCACCTCGTCATTGCGGATCACGCCGGTGGCGCTGGCAGTGAGGATCACCGCGCCCGTCGGGCTGGCGAGCGTGACGGTGAAGCCCTCATCCAGCTCGGGCGAGGTGTCGCCCGCGACATTGATGGTGATGGTCTGCGTCGTCTCGCCCGCGGCGAAGCTGACGGTGCCGGAGGGCAGGGCGCCCCCCTGGAAGTCGGCACCGTTGGAAAGCGGGCTGGTCAGGCTCCAGGCCGCGCTGGAAGCCCCCGTGGTATTGCCCGTGCGGGTCACGGTGAAGGTGAAGGCGGTGGTGCCGGCATTGCCCTCGGGCTGGTCGGAGAGCAGGGCGGAAATCGCCAGGAAGGTGGTGGCGGGCGTGGTGAAGCTGGCCGCGGCCACATCGCCGTCGCTGAAGCGCAGCGTCTCGATATCGCTCGCCACCAGGTCCGCGCCGTCGCGGCCGGCGGTGTTGTCGGCCACGGTCAGCGCATTCGTCACGCTGTTGCGCGTGATGGTGTAGTTGGCCCTTGCGCCGGTGAAGGCCGCGATATCCGTGCCCGCGCCGCCGGCCAGGGAATCATCGCCCAGGCCGCCTTCCAGCAGGTCATTGCGGGCGCCGCCCGTCAGCGAATCCGAGAAGCGCGAGCCGATGACGGACTGGATGTTCACCAGGCGGTCCGTGTCGCCCCAGCCATCGGTGGCGAGGCCAGTGCCGAGGTTGACCACCACCGCGCCACGGTCGCCGCGATAATCGGCGGTGATGAGCGTGTCGACCGTCGGCGCGCGCAGGACGTCATTGCCGGTCAGGCCGCGTAGCAATGTCCGGTTGCCCATGACGCTGGCGCCGGTCAGGTCATCGGCCTGCTTCGTTCCGTTGACATGCTCGATGCTGATCAGCGTGTCGGTGAAGCCCCAGGCATCCGTTGCGACGCCGGTGGTGAGGTTCACCGTGACGCCCATCTCGGCGAGGCTCGAGCCTCCGGTGAAGAAGTCATGCATGACGAGGTCGAGGCCGAGCCCGCCGTTGATCGTGTCATTCCCCTCATTGCCGAAGAAGCGGTTTTCGGCATCTGAACCGATCAGCAGGTCATTGCCGATGCTGGCAAGGACCTGCTCCACGCCGCGCAGGACGTCCGTGCCGCTCAACGTCCAGGCACCGGAGGCAAAGGTGTATTTCCGCGCGACGCCGGTGAACTCGCCATCGCTGCTCCCCGTGCCAAGCTCGACCTCGACCCGGTTGATGGCGTTGCCGAACAGGACGTCGCGGGAGTTGCTCCCCATCTGCCAGCGGTCATTCGTGCCGGCGCCCAAATCAAGGTTTCGGCTGCCATTGGCGACGCTGATCACCGTATCGCTGAAGGCGGTGCCGATGACACTGTCATTGCCCGAGCCGTTGAGGTTCAGGCGGCGGATGTTGATCAGGGTATCGGCGCCGCCCAACCCATCGCTGGCGGTGCCGGTTGCCAGGTTGATGCTGGCGGGCGCCGCCGTGGTGCTTTGATAGCTGACGACGGCATTGGCGAAGAGCGATCCGTCATCCTGGATCGTGAAGCCGCCGGTGACCGTGTCATTGCCGCCATTGGGCTGCAGGCTGCCGCTGTAGAAGGGGTTGAGGGTCAGGCCGGTGGCGTCGAAGCTGTCATTGCCGCTGCCGGTGCTGATGTTGTGGAAATTCGTGAAGCTGTCGGTCCCCTGGGCGCCGCCATTCTTAACCGCGGTGCCGCTGCCCACCCCGGTGAGGGTGACACTGATGGGGGTGGTGAAGCTTGCATAGCTGAGCGTGTTGCCGGCCGCGCCACCACCATTCAGCACATCGCTGCCGGTGGTGCCCGTGAAGGTTTCGCCCCGCCCCGTGCCGGTCAGGTTGTCATTGAAGGTGCTGCCGGAAGGGGCGGCCAGGCCCGCGCCCAATTGGACGTCGGAGAGCGGCTCATAAAGCGGGAAGGTCAGGTCGCGGCCGCTCAGCGCGCCACGCACCTCGGCGATGAAGTCATTGGCGCCGAGCACTTCGTCGCCATCCACATCCACCACCAGCCAGCCGCGCGCCACCGGCGTGCCGACCCCGTCCACGCCCTGCAGCCAGAAGGCCTGGAAGGTCGGGACGTTATAGAACTGCGCTGGCAGCTTCTGGCCAAGCATGGGCGCGGATTCGAGGAAGATTCCGGTATCGCCATTGTACATGAGGGTGCGGTTGGCGCCGTTGACCGTCAGCGTGCCGTTCACGCCGCCCAGGGTCAGCACGTCGAACTGCGCCTCGTTGAAGTCGAGAACCACATCCATGCTGGAGAGCGTGGACCGTGCCGAGCCATCCACCGCGAGCACGAAGCGGTCCGCACCCAGGCCGCCGGTCAGCTGGTCCGCGCCGTCGCCGCCCTCCAGGCTGTCATCACCGGCCGCGCCATCGAGGGAATCGGCGCCGCCCAGGCCGCGCAACAGATCATCGCCAGCCGTGCCGGCGAGGGGGTCGGGGCCAGGCGTGCCATCAATCGGCAGGTCATCATTGCGGATGGTCGCGAAGGCGGTGGTGCTGGTGAGGATCGCGTTGGTCGGCGTGCTGAGCACGATGGCGAAGCGCTCATCCGTCTCGACGCCGCCATCGCCGCGGATATTGACCGTGATGGTCTTGCTCGTCTCATTCGCGGCGAAGGTCAGGGTGCCGCCGGCGGGGGTGACGCCCCCTGCGAAGTCGGTGCTGGTGGCCAGGGTGCCGGTGACGGCTGTCGAATAGGCCCAGTTGACCGAGGAGATGCCGCTGACATCGCCGCTGCGCGTGACGGTGAAAGTGAAGGCGGTGGCGCCGGCATTGCCTTCGGCCTTGTCGGCGTCGGTGGCGGCGATGGCGATGCTCGTCGGGTCGTCGTTGGTGATGGTGCCGCTGATGCTGGTGAAGCTGCCCAAGGTCGCGTTGGTGGATGTGCCGGTCAATTGCAGCGAGGGGAATTCGCTGAATTCGACCACGGCGTCACCGGCGATATTGAGCGTGACGGTCTTCAGGGTTTCGCCGGGTGCGAAGTTGAGCGTGCCCGAGGGCTGCACGCCGCCCACGAAGTCACTGGCGGTGATGGTGGAGGAAAGCGGGACGATCCAGTTCACCGAAGCCGCGACGGTGGTGTCGCCGCTGCGCTGCACGTTGAAGACCATGGGCGTGCTGGCCCCGGCCGGGCCCTCGACAACGGAGGGATTCGTCTGGCTGGCGAAGGCGATCACCACGCCGTCATCATTGGTGATGCTGTAGGTCGCGGAGGTTCCGACCGCCGCGCCCGCCGACAGGTTCGTCAGGCTGATCTGGAAGCTCTCATTGGGTTCGAACACCGTATCGCCGGCGAAGTTGAGCGTGATGACCTTGCTGGTTTCGCCGGCCGCGAAGCTGACCGTGCCGCTGGGCAGGCTGCCCCCCAGGAAATCCCCGCCATCAGGCGCATTGGCCCCGGCGAAGGTCCCCGGCACCACCGCCCAATTTGCGGTGACGTCGATGTTCAGGGCGCCGGAGCGCGTGATGGTGATGTTGAACGGCGTGCTGCCGGCATTGCCCTCATTGGCGTTGAAGCCGGAGTTGTTGGTCGTGGAGAGCGTCGCGCGGTCATCATCATAGATGATGTAGGAATTGTTGGAGCCTATGCCGGTGCCGGCCGAGACATTGGACAACTCGGCAAAGAAGGTCTCATTGGGCTCGGGCTGCGTATCGCCGGCGACATTGACGGTGATGGTCCGCGTGGTGTCGCCGGGCGCGAAGCTGAGGGTGCCGCTCTGGAAGACGCCACCCACGAAGTCATTCGCATCGGCCGCGACCAGCCCATTCCCCACGAAGCCCGGCCGGATGACCCAATCCGCGGTGGACGTGATGCCGAGATTGCCGGTGCGGGTGACCGTCAGGACATAGGCCGTGCTGCCGGCATTGCCCTCCGAGGTGTTCAGCGGGCCGCTCGTCACGGAGAGGATGGCCCCGTCATCATTGGTGATGGTGCCGTTGATGGTGCTGAAGCTGCCGATGGTGGCATTGGCGGAGGGGTTGCTCAGGGAAAGGCTGACCATCTCGTTGGTCTCGATGGCGGCATCGCCCGCGATGTCGAGCGTGATGGTCTTCAGCGTCTCGCCGATCGCGAAGCTGACCGTGCCCGCAGGCAGCACGCCGCCGGTGAAATCGGCCGCATTGGCGCCGCTGAAGCTGTTCACCGCCCAATTCGCGGAGGCGGCCACGCTGATATCGCCGCTGCGCTGCACGCTGAAGACCATGGGCGTGTTCGCACCGGCCGCGCCTTCGAGGGCCGCGGGGTTCGCCTGGGGGGCGAAGGCGATCACCACGCCGTCATCATTGGTGATGGCGAAGGAGAAGCCCGTATTTCCGATGGAACTGCCAGGCGAGGGATTGGTCAGGCTGACGACGAAGCTCTCATTCGGCTCGAAGACCGCATCCGCGGCGATGTTGAGGGTGACGACCTTGCTGGTCTCCCCCGCGGCGAAGGTGACCGTGCCGAAGGGGAAGGCCCCGCCCACGAAATCCGCCGCATTGGCCGAGACGCCGCCGGGGAAGATGCTCGGCCCGACGGCCCAATTCGCGCTGACCTCCGCCGAGAGATCACCGGAGCGGGTGAGCGTGACGTTGAAGGGCGTGGTGCCCGCGTTGCCCTCGACCGTGCCGAAGCCGGAGTTGTTGGAGACCGAGATGACCGCGCCGTCGTCATTCACCACCGTGCCGGTCCGGCTCTCGGTGCCGATGCTGGTATTGGCCGAGCTGGTGGTGAGGTTCACCACGACCTGCTCGTTCGGTTCGAGCGTGGTATCGCCGGCGATATTGAGCGTGATGCTGGCGGTGGTCTGGCCCGCCGCGAAATTCACCGTGCCGCTGGGGATCACGCCGCCCGCGAAATCGGCGGCGGTGACCGGGTTGAAAGCCTGGTTGAGAGAATTGATGCTCCAGTCGACGGAGACGGCCTGCGAGGTGTCGCCGGTGCGCACCAGGTCGAAGACCATGGGCGTGCTGCCGGCGTTTCCTTCGGTGACCGAGGGAAAATTGGTGCCGGCGAAACTGATGATCGCCCCGTCATCATTGACGATGGTGGTGGCGTAGCTTCCTCCATCAAGGACCGCGCCGTCGGCGGGGTTCGACAACGACACGGAGAAGCCTTCATTCGCTTCGAACACCGTGTCACCCGCCACCTGGACGGTGATGCTCGCCGTGGTCTGGTTCGGGGCGAAGCTGACCGTGCCGGTCGGCAGGGAGCCCCCGACGAAATCATCGGCGGAGGCGGGTGAACCGACGCCAAAGGGGGTGAAGGGTGCAACACTCCAAGTCGCGTTCGCGGCGATGGAGAGGTCACCGCTGCGCGTCGCGGTGAAGGTGAAGGCCGTGCTGCCGGCATTGCCTTCGGCGGGGGGGGATTGGATGCCGCTCAGCGCGATGACGGCGCCATCATCGGCGCGGATGCTCCCGCTGGCGAAATTGCTGCCGATCACGGCCCCGCCGGTGGGGGCGGAGAGAATGACCGAGAAGCTTTCCGTCGCCTCCACCAGGTTGTCACCCTGGACGAAGATGGTGACGGTCTTGGACGTCTCGCCCGTCGCGAAGGTCAGGACGCCGCTGGGCAGCACCCCGCCCTGGAAGTCGGCCGCGTCGGCCGAATTGCTGAATGCGTTGAAGGGAACCGCGTAGCTCACGCTGGCGCTGCCGCTGGTATCCCCGGTGCGCGTCACCGTGAAGCTGAAGGCGGTCCCGCCCGCATTGCCTTCTGTCAGCGAAACGAAGCCAGTGGTGCTGATGGTGCTGGACATGGGCTGCGGCTCCGCTGGCGTCGACTCAGAACGCCAGGCGGGTTGGGACGTGTCATTTCGTTAACGGCCGCCTCCTGGCACGCCAATGCACCATGGATATGTGCATGCGCGGAAGTGGCAAACATCACATTTTGAAACAAATGCCCAGTTCTGGGGCGATTGTTTACGTATGTGGAGGCGGTCTCATTTGCTGAGCGGCGGGCCTGCGTGCCGGCCCAGGCACCGTCTCGAATGCGCGGGGCGGGGAGGGTTGGGGCCGGCCCATTGCCCCCCGGTTGCGGGCTACGCCTTCACCAGCTTGCGCACGGCACTGGCCATGGAACGCTTGCCCTCACCCGCATAGGCCTCGTGATTATCCTCAATATATTCAGGATCGTAGAGATAATTCACCATCAGCCCCGCGCTCTCGCGCATGCCCTTGGCCGAGGTGTCGGCGCGCCAATTGATCCGCTCCACGCGGGCGCCGTTGGAGAGGTGGAAATGCGCCACGGGATCGGCCGCGCGCTTGGGGTTGCGGCCGGCCTCCAGCGCGACGAATCGGGCGCAAAGCCGCACCAGCACCGGCTCCAGCACCTTCGCCAGGGCCGGGGGCCATTCCTTGCGTGAGAGCAACAATTGCAGCGCAGCGCCAGGGGAGGTTTCCGGCGGGGCGCCGGCCGCGGCACGGATGGCGGCGAGTTCCTCGGGCGTCAGCAGGCTGCCATCGCCCGCTTCCTCCCGTGCGGACAGCCAGCGGCAGAACCCCGGCACGGGCGAGAGGGTGGCGAATTGCTTGAGGCCGCGGAATTCCTGGCCCAGCACCTCCACCACCCGCTTGATCAGGAAATTGCCGAAGGCAATGCCGTCCAGCCCGCGCTGGCAATTGTTGATGGAGTAGAAGATGGCGGTGTCGGCCTGGTTCGGGTCCATCACCTCGGCCTTGGGGTCGAGCAGCGCCTGGACCGAGCCGGCCAGGCCCTTCATCAGCGCGATCTCGACGAAGATCAGCGGTTCCTCCGGCATGCGGGGATGGAAGAAGGCGTAGCAGCGGCGGTCGGAATCCAGGCGGTTCTTCAGGTCGTCCCAGCTTTCGATGCGGTGCACCGCCTCATAGCGGATCAGTTTCTCCAGCAGGGCGGCGGGGGAGTTCCAGTCGATCCGGCGCAGTTCCAGAAAGCCCAGGTCAAACCAGGAGGTGAGCAGCGTCTTGAGATCGGCCTCCAGCGCTTCCAGCAGGGGGTCGGTCTCCAGCGCGCGCAGCAGGTCGGCGCGGAGATCCACCAGGAGTTTCATGCCGTCGGGGATGGCGGTGAACTGCGTCAGCAGGCGCACGCGGGGGCTTTCCAGCGCGCGGCGTAGCCGCACTTTCGCGGCCGCCTTGCCTGGGCCGTCGGCCGCCTTCGTCCAGTCGCCGATCGCGCGTTCCACCGCCTTGGGGTCGGCGTCGAAGCCCGCGAGGATGCGGAGGAAGCTGGTCCGCTCTGCCTCGGAAAAGCCGCGATAGGCGGCGGCGAGCTTGGCCGCCCGCGCGCGGGCCGAGACTTCGCCGCCACGGGCGGCCAGGCAGGCCTGCATCTGGGCGGCGACGTCTTCGGCCTCGTCGCGGCTGACCACCCTGTCCGCCATGTCCCGCCACAGGCCGGTGACGCGGCGCAGGGCGCGGTCCACCAGGGAATCGGGTGGGGACAGGACCGTATCGGGCATCAGCGATCTCCGTGGACAGGCGAGGAGCCTATCGCGGAAACATCCTGAAACAAAGTGCGAAGACGCACCCCATCTGGACGCAAGGGCCAGCCTCCCCGCTTAATGCCATCGAAACAAATCGGAGGGATGCAGGATGGCCGCGTTCAACATCCATCGCGTCACGGGCATGCCGCTGGTGCAGCTCGGCACCGCTGGCGCCGACAATTTCACCACGGTGGGAATGCTGGGATTGCTGGCCCCGGGCCTCAGCCAGGACGCGCAGGCGGGGTTCGACACGCTGACGCTGCGCGGGCTGGGCCCGCTGACCGTCACGGATGCCGCCTTTGCCGGGCTGCGGAATTTCGAGCGGCTCGACCTCGCCTCGCTGCACGCCACCACCATCACCCTGGGCGCCGCGGCGGCCCTGGCCTTTGGCAATGTGATGGAAATCCGGGCCTTCCAGGGCAAGCTGACCCTGGATGGTTCCGCCCTGACCGCCGCGACGCGGCTGAGCGTGCTGGGCGGAAATGCCGGCGACGTGCTGACCGGCGGCGCAGGGGATGACAGCATCGCGGGCCGCGTCGGCGATGACACGCTCTCCGGCGGGGCCGGGCGCGATACGCTGCGGGGCGGCGCTGACCAGGACGACCTCTCGGGCGGCGCCGGCGATGACAGCCTTTTTGGCGAAGGCGGCCACGATACCCTGCGCGGCGATGACGGGCAGGACAGGCTGGGCGGCGGCGCCGGCGAGGACCTGCTCTCCGGTGGCGCGGGCCAGGACACGCTGCTGGGTGATGCCGGCGATGACACGCTGCGGGGCGATGCGGGCGCGGATACCCTGCGCGGCGGCCTGGGGCTGGACCAGCTCGATGGTGGCCTGGGCGATGACCTGCTGGAGGGCGGCACCGAGGCCGATGTCTTCCGGCTTTCCGCGGGCGTGGATTTCATCAGCGATTTCAGCGAGGCCGAGGGCGACCGGCTGGATGTCAGCGGGCTGGAGATCCGCACCCTGGCGCAGTTCCAATCCATCGCCGTCCAGGTTGGCACCACGCTGCGCCTCAACACCGGCGCGGGCGACATCACGCGTCTGCGCAATGTGACCCTGGCCGAGCTGGAGGCGGATGACCTGATCCTCGCCCCCGCACGGGCTCCCACCGACATCGCTTTCGCCAGCGGCCCGCTCATCATCACGGGCGCGGCCAATGGCGGCTTCGGGCTACCGGGCGCGGGCATCCTGACCGCGACCGACCCGGATTTCGGTGACGCGCTGACCTTCAGCGTGAATGATCCGCGCTTCACCATCGCCTTCGACCGCTTCCTCTGGGTGGTGGGCACGCCCTTCGACTTCGCGGTGGAGGAGAGCGTCACCCTCACCATCACCGTCACGGACAGCTTTGGCCTCTCCTATTCCGAGGCCTTCACCATCGCGGTCAGCGAACCCGGCATGGCGGCCACCAACCTGACAATTGGCGAAAATCTTGTGGCCGGCGCGGTGGTGGGGGAGTGGGCGGCCGTGGAGTTCGTGCCGCGCGGGGCTGTCACCTTCGAGGTGGTGTCCGAGGGTTCGCCCTTCACCTTTGTCGGCAACCGCCTGGTTACCAACGCCACGCTCGACTTCGAGACCCTGGCCAGTCACAGCGTGACGGTGCGCCTGCGCGATGCCGGCGCCGATGCCGAAGACACGGCGGATGACCGGGTGCTGGAGCGCAGCTTCACCATCGCCGTCGAGGATCGGGATGACGAGAACCTGACGCTTGCCGTGGTGCGCGACCTGCCGGACTCAATCCTGCCCGGCGCCTCGGCGAATGCGATCGTGTTCGCCAATAGCGACAGCGTCTTCGGCACCTCGCTGCCCGATGACGTCCGCCTCATCGGCCGTGTGACGGGCGGGGATGGAAGCCATGGTGCGGCGGGCGATGCGGGCGAGGATGGCAGCGCGACGCTCATCAATGGTCCCGTGCTGGACACGAGGGTCGTCGGCGATGGTACGGCCGGAGGGGAAGGCGGCGCGGGTGCGGCGGGTGGTTCGGCCACTGCGCGGGCCGACAGCCTGACCCTCCGGCTGGGCAATTCGCCCTTCGCGCTCGGCGACGACCAGTTCCGCCTGGAAGTCAGCGCTGCGGGCGGCGCGGGTGGCCAGGGCGGCCTGGGCGGTGCGGGCGGGATGAGCGACGACGAGTCCGATTCTGTCGATGTGGATGCCAGCACCGGCGCCGTCCTGGATGGGCTGGTCGACACCACGGGGCAGGGCGGCGCCGGTGGCGCGGGTGGCGCCGGGGCCGCGGGTGGCGAGGCCGAGGCCTTCATCATCGGCGTTGATGCGTCCTTCACGGCCCGCGCCTCCCTTTTCCTGACGAGCACGGCGGTCGGCGGGGCCGGGGGGCAGGGCGGCGATGCCGGCCCGGGGGGCTTTGGCAGCTTCGACGCCGATCTCACCACCGCTGGTGATGGTGGCGAAGGGGGGGCGGGTGGCGCGGGTGGGCGCGGTGGCGACGCCACCTCGCTGGTGGCGGCGGCGGGCGGCGGTTTTGGCGGAGGTGATCTGAATTTCACCGTCACCTCGACGGCCATGGGCGGCGCGGGTGGCCGGGGTGGCCACGGCGGCCCGGCGGCCAGCAACCGCTCCTCGACGAGCGAAACGCAACATGGCGAGGAGCCGGTGACCATCACCGACATCATGATGGGCAGCGATATCGGCGGTGACGGCGGGCAGGGCGGCAATGGCGGCGATGCGGCGGCCGAGATCAATGACCTGCGGATCGGGAACTACGTGGCTGCGCCGCTCAACAACACCGTGCGCATGATCGCGGAGGCGACCGGCGGCGCCGGCGGCGCGGGCGGGCTCGGCGCGGTGGATACGAACACGCCGGAGGTCGCCAGCGACGGCACGACCACCACCACCATCGTCGCGGGCCGGGATGGCATGGATGGCGCCGCAGGCAGCCAGGGCATCGCGCGCATCAGCATGTCCATCAACACCATCTACCTGGAAGCCGGCGATGATACGCTGGCGATCTCGGCCTTTTTCAACGGTTCCCGCCATGAGCTGAGCTTCGTCGGCAATGTCTTCGATGGCGGCGCCGGCAATGATTATTTCGACCTCTCCGCCTTCTATGGCTTCGGCGTCACGCTCGATATCGCGCAGGGGCGGATGACCTTCGAGGGAAATCCCTGGAGCACACTCACGGGGTTCGAGCGTTTTCGCGGCACCGAGGGCGATGACCTCTTCCTCGATGGCGCGGATTCGCAGGTGTATGAGGGTGGCAGCGGGCAGGATGTCTTCGTCTTCGCCCCCGGCCATGGCAATGACAGCATCCGGGATTTCACCCAGGGGCAGGATCGGATTGATTTTTCCGCCTTCAGCGGCCTGGGCTTCGCGGACCTCTTGGTCACCTATGGCGGGGGTGGAACGCCCGATGACCCCGCCTATGTGGTGGTCTCGGCCAATGGCGGCGCCGACAGCGTGGGATTCAACCTGACCGGGCCGCTGACGCTCCTGGCCTCGGATTTCATCTTCGCCTGAAGCGCGCTGGGGCCAGGGCTTCGGGGAGGTCCTCCGCGATCAGCCCGGGCCCGATGCGCTGGGCCGCCTCGCCCTGCCACCAGGCGGCGGCGCAGGCGGCATCGAAGCCCGGCATGCCCTGGGCGAGGAGCGCCGCCGCGATGCCGGCCAGCACATCCCCCGTGCCGCCCGTGGCCAGCCAGGGCGGGGCATTTTGGTTGATGGCGACCCGCCCATCGGGTGCCGCGATGACGCTGTCCGAGCCCTTGAGCAGCACCACCGCCCCCGTCCGCGCCGCGGCCGCGCGGGCGGCGGCCAGCCGGTCCCTGCCGGGTGGGCCGAAGAGGCGGGTGAATTCCGCGGCATGCGGCGTCAGGATCGCGGCGCCGGCGAGCGCCTCCGGCTGGCCGGCGCAGGCGGTCAGGGCGCCGGCATCCGCCACCACCTGCCGCCCTGCCGCCAGCAGCGCGGCCAGGGCGCCGCGGCTGGTGGCATCCGGCTCCAGCCCAGGGCCCAGCAGCACCACGCGGCGCCGTGCATCGGCCAGGAGCGCGTCCATCAGCGGGCCCATGCCCGCCGCCTCCAGCACCAGCGCGCCGGGTTCGGCCTGGCGGTGCAGGGCGGCGCTGGCGGGATCAGCGCAGGCCAGGGTCACCAGCCCGGCCCCGGCCCGCCGCGCCGCGCGGGCGGCGAGCAGCGCCGCCCCGGTCATCGCCGCGCCGGAAAGGATGGTGACATGGCCGCGGCTGTGCTTGTGGCTGGCCGCATCGGGGCTGGGCCAGGTCCAGAGGGTGGGGTCGTTGGCGAAGGCGCGCGGCTGGATCGCTTCCAGCACGCGCGCCGGCAGGCCGATCTCCGTCAACACCAATTCGCCGCAGAGGTCGCGGCCGGGCAGCAAAAGATGGCCAGGCTTGCGGCGGAAGAACGTCACGGTCAGTGCGGCCTGGGGGGCGAAGCCCAGCACCGCCCCGGTGGCGCCGCAAAGGCCCGAGGGCACATCCACCGCCACGACGGGGGCGCGGATGCTGCGCAGCAGATCGGCCAAGGCAGGGTCCAGCGGGCGGGCCAGGCCGGCGCCGAAGAGGGCATCCACAACCAGCCCGGCGCGCCCGACCGACTCGGCGTCGAAGCGCCGCATCGGGCCTTTCCAGCGCGCCGCCGCCAGCGCCGCATCGCCGCGCGGTGGTGCCAGGGCCGCCACGCCGACATCCCAGCCCGCGCGCTCCAGGTGGCGGGCCAGGACGTAGCCATCGCCGCCATTATGGCCGGGGCCGGCCAAAATCAGCACACGCGCCGGGCGGAAATGCGCCAGGATGGCCCGCGCCACCGCCCGCCCCGCCGCCTCCATCAGCGCGGGGCCGTTGCCCGCCAGGCGATCGGCCTCGGACATCTCCGTGGGGGTCAGGAGTTCCAAGGGCATTGCGCCGGGGGTCACCATGCGGGATATCCTGCCGCAAAACAGGAGGACCACCCATGGCCAAGAAGCCCGAGCGTTCGATTCAGGAGCTCTATCGCGACGACCCCGAGCGCGGCGATGCGCTGGCCTGGGGCCGGCGCGGCACGTTGAAGGGCGCGGCCCTGGCCGCCATGGGCGGCGCGGTGGGCGCATCCATCCCCTTCGCTGGGCAGATGCCGGCCGGCACGCTGCCCGCCCTTTTTGCCCGCCCCGCCGCCGCGCAATCCGCCCCCGCCACCTTCCGCATGGAGGGCAAGGCGGAGTTGATCCTGCAAGGCGACCGCCCGCTGGTCGGCGAGACGCCGGAGCATATGCTGGACGAATCCGTCACCAGCTTCCGCTACCACTTCGTCCGCAACAACGGCCAGATCCCCGAGCCCCTGACCACCGACCCCAATGCCTGGCGCCTGACCATCGATGGCGAGGTGAATACGCCGCTCAACCTCACGCTCGGCGAGCTGCGCAGCCGCTTTCCCAATGTCACCCGGCAGTTGCAGATGGAGTGCGGCGGCAATGGCCGCGCCTTCTTCGCGCCGCAGACGCGCGGGAACCAGTGGGGCAATGGCGCCATCAGCAACGCCGAATGGACCGGCGTGCGCCTGCGCGACGTGATGGCGGCCGCCGGGCTCAAGCCCTCGGCCATCTTCACCGCGCATTTCGGGGCCGACCCGCACCTCTCCGGCGCCACCGACCGCCAGGCGATCAGCCGCGGCATGCCGATCGCCAAGGCGATGGATGAGGACACGCTGATCGTCTTCGCGATGAACGGGCAGCCGATCCCGCATATCCATGGCGCACCGGTCCGGCTGATCACGCCGGGCTGGCCCGGCAGCCTGAGCCAGAAATGGCTGACGCGGATCTGGCTGCGCGACAAGCCGCATGATGGCGCGGGCATGGGCGGCACCAGCTATCGCATGCCGGTGCGGCCCATCGTGCCGGGCAGCACCAACAACGGCGCCGATTTCGCGGACATGGCCAGCATGCCGGTCCGCTCCATCCTCTCCTCGCATGAGCATGGTGCGCGGCTGCCGGCCGGCACGCGCAACCTGGATCTGCGCGGTGCCGCCTGGGCGGGGGACCTGACGGTGCGCGCGGTGGATGTGAGCGTGGATTTCGGCGCCAGCTGGGCGCCGATGCAGGTGGCCGCACCGGCCAATCGCCACGCCTGGCAGCGCTGGCAGGGCCGCGTGGCGCTGCCCTCGGACGGGTATTTCGAGATCTGGTACCGCGCGACGGACAGCCAGGGCCGGATGCAGCCGCACGCGCCCGCGAATTGGAACCCGCAGGGCTATGGCGCGAACCCCATCAGCCGCGCCGCCGTGCTGGTCGGCTGATGGCGGGCCTCTTTGCCTCGCGCGGGCTCCGCCTGCTGCCGGCAAGCGAGCCGCAGCGCCGTGCCGGTCGGTGGATGCTGCGTTCCGCCTTCCTGGCCCTGGCCCTGATGGCCGGCGCCGCCGTGGCCCAGACCTCCAATCCGGCCGATGCGCCGGGTGGGGAGGAGCCCTCCATCCTGCCGGCCGGCAACGGCCAGGAGGAGGTGTTCTACGCCTGCACCGCCTGCCACAGCACCGCGATCATCCGCCGCAGCGCCTTTCCCCGCCAGCAATGGGACGGGCTGATGGACTGGATGACCGAGAAGCACGGCATGAACCCGCTGGAAGGCGATGAGCGCAAGCTGATCGTGGACTACCTCGCCCAGCATTTCGGCCCGCGCACCACGCCCGCCCGGGGCCGCAATCCCTTCCTGAACTAGCCGGCGGGCCTATCCAAGCGGGGTGCGCTTTGGGCTAAGCTTCCCGCAAGTCCAGGAGCGTGCCGTCATGAACCAGCAACTGCCCCTTTTTCGTGCCGCCGCTCCGGATGATGCGCAGCGCGTGGCGCTGCTGAACGCCATCGAGCGCAAGCTGCTCTGGATCTCCGCCTGGATGATCCACCACGCCAACCACATCCGCCCGAACCGCGACGGGCTGAAGGTGGGCGGGCACCAGGCCTCCTGCGCCTCGGTCATCTCGATCCTGACGGCGCTCTATTTCGATATTCTCAAGCCGGCCGACCGCATCGCCATCAAGCCGCATGCGGGGCCGGTCTTTCATGCCATGAACCTGCTGCTGGGCCGCCAAAGCGCCGAGCGGCTTTCCACGCTGCGGCAATTTGGCGGCATCCAGCCCTATCCCTCCCGCATGAAGGATGGCGGCGAAGTGGACTTCTCCACGGGCTCCGTCGGCCTCGGCGTGGCGCTGACCAGCTTCGGCAGCCTGGTGCAGGATTATGTGCGCCTCAAGAAACTCACGCCCGAGGGCCTGCCCGCGGGCCGCCACGTCGCCATCGTCGGTGATGCCGAGCTGGATGAGGGCAATATCTATGAGGCCCTGCTGGAGGGCTGGAAGCACGATATCCGCAATGTCTGGTGGGTGATCGACTACAACCGCCAGAGCCTGGATTCGGTGGTGCAGGACCGCCTGTTTGGCCGCATCGAGGGCCTGTTCCGCGACATGGGCTGGAACGTCGTCACCCTGAAATACGGCCGCAAGCTGCAGGCCGCCTTCGCCCGGCCGGGGGGCGAGAGCCTGCGCCGCTGGATCGATGACTGCCCCAACAGCCTCTACGCCGCGCTGACCTTCCAGGGGGGGGCGGCCTGGCGCGCGGCCCTTCTGGCCGAGCTCGGCCGGGAGGACGGGCTGCGCGCCATCATCGACCCGCTGAGCGATGACGAGCTGGCGGCGCTGATGAACAACCTCGGCGGCCATGACATCGAGACGTTGATGGAGGCCTTCCGCGCCCAGGATGCGGCGGGCGACCAGCCCACCTGCTTCATTGCCTATACCGTGAAGGGCATGGGCCTGCCCTTCGCCGGCCACAAGGACAATCACGCGGGGCTGATGACCAAGGAGCAGATGGAGGTGTTCCGCACCGCCATGCGCATCCGCCCCGGCCATGAATGGGACGAGTTCGAGGGGCTGGATTTCTCGCCCGAGGAAATGCGCGGCTTCATCGCCGGCATCCCCTTCGCGCAGAAGCTGACGCCCCAGGGGCGCCGGCTGGAATCGCCGAAGATCCCCATCCCGGCGCTGTTGCCGGTGCCGCGGGTGCCGGTGGGGCGGAAGCTCTCCACCCAGGC
>NZ_JAIEQY010000139.1 GCF_019747315.1 Roseococcus sp.
GAGGCACATCACTCCCCGCTCGCGCGCCTCGCCTCCGACCACCTGCCCCTGCGCGCCCGGATCGACCTGCGCGCCGCCAGCCCCGCCCTGGCCAAGGCGGCCTGAGGCTCCGTCAGGGCTGGATGCCGGCGGCAAGCCCGATCCGCACCGCCTCGGGCAGGCTGCGCACTCCCAGCTTCTCCATCAGATGGGCGCGATGCACCTCCACCGTGCGCGGGCTGATGCCGAGCTCGAAGGCGATCACCTTGTTGGCCTTGCCCGCCACCAGCGCCGCCAGCACCTCGGATTCGCGCGGCGAGAGCCCGGCCACCTGGGCCGAGGCCTGCAATTCCAGCTGCAGCCGCTGGTCGGTGGCGCGCAGCGCGTCCAGCGCGCCTTCCACCGCCTCCAGGATGCGCTCCTCGGAATAGGGTTTTTCCACGAAATCCATGGCGCCCGCCCGCATGGCGCGCACCGCCAGCGGCACATCGGCATGGCCGGTCACCACCACCATGGGCAGGCCCACCCCTTGCCGCCGCAGCGCCTCGATCAGGGAGATGCCGTCCAGTCCCTCCATCCGCACATCCACCAGGATGCAGCCCGGCGCGAGGCCGCCCGGCGCCGCCGCGGCGGCCAGGAGGGCCGCGGCACTGGCATAGGTGGCCGCCGGCTGCTGCAGCGATTCGAGCAGCATGGCGAGCGAGCGCCGCACTGCCTCGTCATCATCCACGATGTGCACGATGGGCGTGTTCATGCCGCCAGTGCCGCCTCGGCCAGGGGCAATTCGATGCGGATCTCGGTGCCGCCCGCCGTCACGGGCGTCGCGATCCGCCCGCCATGCGCCTCGATGATGGCGCGGCAGATGGAGAGGCCAATGCCCATCCCCCCATCCTTGGTGCTGACAAAGGGCTGGAACAGGCGTTCGCGCACCTCGGCCGGCAGGCCTGGCCCGCCGTCGCGGAAGGTCAGCACCGCCCGCCCGCCCTCGCGCTGGAGGCTGACGGTGATGCCCGGCGCCGCCAGCCCTTCCGTCGCCTCGATGGCGTTGCGCAGCAGGTTCACGAAGACCTGCTGCATCTGCACCGCATCGGCCATGATCAGGCAGCCCGCAGCGCCGACATCAAGGGCGATGGGTGGGGCCGCGCCGCGATGCGCGGCCGTCACCAGCGCCACGCCATCCGCCACGAGCGGGCCGAGCGAGACGAGGCGCAGCTCCGTCTCGCCGCGGCCCACGAAATCGCGCAGGCGGCGCAGGATCTCGCCCGCGCGCAGGATCTGCGCCGAAGCCTCGCGCATCGCCTCGCGCGCGGCGCCGGTCCGCGTCGCGTCGGGCGGGTCGGCCTGGAGCATGCGCATCCCGGCCCGCAGGAAATTCCCTGCGGCGGTCAGCGGCTGGTTGAGCTCATGCGCCACGCCCAGGCTCATGGCGGCCAGCGTATCCGCCCGGGCGATCCGGCGCGTCGCCTCCTCCGACTGGCGCAGCCGCGCCTCCGTCGCCCGCCGGCGGGTGATATCCCGCGCGACGCCGACGAGGCCCACGATCCTGCCGGTGGAATCCCGCCAGGGTGCCTTCACCACCACATATTCCCTGAACTCGCCGGGGTGGCCGGGCATGATGAGGCGGGTTTCATACTCCTGGACCACGCCGTTGCGGATCGTCTCCAGGTCGATCACCCGGAGATTCTCGGCATCGGCCGCACCCAGCAATTCGCGATCGGTCCGCCCCAGGATATCCTCCTCGTAATGGCCCATCACGCGGCTGACGGCCTGGTTGACCAGGACATAGCGCAGGTCGACATCCTTCACGAAGATCTCATCCGGTACGGATTCGACCACCGAGCGCAGCAATTGCCGCTCATCATCCATCTTGCGGGCCTGGGCCTGGCTGTTTTCGGCCAGGCGCCGGGCGACCTCCGCCTCACGCAGGGGCGCGCGGCGCGCCTCGGCCACCGCGCTCGCCAGGGCCTCGAACTCTGCAATGCGGATCAACCCGTCTGGCCGGGCGGCTTCGGCGCTGGTCAATTGCGCGAGCGGACGCATGAGGCGCCGGATGGAAAGATCCACCAGGACGCCCAGGATCAGCAGGACGATGAGGGCCGTGGCCGCCGCCTGCAGGGCGGGGCGCTGCCAGGCGAGCAATTCCTCGGCGCGCGTCGCGCCCAGGATGACGACCCAGCCGCTGGCAGGCAGGCGCTCGAAGGCCATCAACAGCTCCTGCCCACCGGGGCCGATGCCGCGCAGCCGGCGGCGCTCACCCGGGCCGAGGTTCGCGAAGAAATCGGGGGGGATGGCGGCGTGAATCCTCGCGCCGCTGGCGGTGGCAATGCCCACCACGGTCTGGTCCGGCGGCGCCAGCAGGAAGCCCTGCGAGCCGAAGCTGCCGACCGGTTGCCGCAGCAGGGCGCCGAGCCGGTCCGGCGACATCGGCATGGCCAGGGCACCCACCACCTCCCCCTGGCGCCGCACCGGCACGGCCACGCTGGCCAGCGAGCGCTCGATGCCTGGCAGCATGATTGGGGCTGCGAAGGCGGGTTGGCCGCTGCGCAGGGCGCGCGCGGCCGGGCCCTGCTCCAGCATGTCCGGCAGGGGGGCTCCGAGGGGGAGGCGGCTGTTGACCACCTGGCGCCGGGGATCCTCACGCCGGACAAAAATGGCAAAGCCCTCGAGCGGCGCCAGGACTTCCCGCGCCTGGGCGTGGAAGGCGGCGAGTGCCTCCACCCCGTCATCAAGGTGGCTGGCGGTTGCCAGCGCGTTGAGAACCAGCACCGCGGCTTCCAATTCGCGCTCGATCGCCAGGGCGCGCGCCCGGGCGCCGATCGCCAGGAGCTCCTCGACATCGCCCTTCAGCCGGGCGGCGAGTTCGAGGATCAGCCACCCTCCCAGGAGAATCGCCGGCAGCAGCAACAGGCAGGCGAGGCGCAGCAGATGGCGGCGCAGGCTGGGCGCGGGCTGGCGGTTGAGCATGGTGGGCGCACCATGCCAGAGCCCGCGCTGCGGGGCCAAGCGGAAGCGCTACCGTGCCGGGGTGATGCGGCCGCGCAGCAGGCTCTCCCAGCGGGTGACCTCCGTCGCCACGTAGCGCTGCGCCTGCTCAGGCGTGTTGGCGACGATTCGGTCCACGCCGAGCTCGGTCATGCGCCGGGCCATCGCCTCGGTGCCCATGGCGGCGGCGATGGCGCGCTGCAGGCTGGCCTGGATGGGGGCGGGCGTGGCGCTGGCCGCGAAGATCGCCTGCCAGACATTCATCTCGGCATCGAGCCCGATTTCGCGCAGGCTCGGCGCCTCGGGCAGGGCCGGGCTGCGGCCGGCGCTGGTCACGGCGAAGGCGCGGGCCTGGCCGCCGCGCGCGGTCTGCACGCCGGTCAGTGCCACGTCGAACACCATGGCGATGCGCCCGGCGGCGAGGTCGAGCGTCGCCGGGGCGCCGCCGCGATAGGGGATCTCGTTCAGCTCCACGCCCGCGGCGTTGAGGAACAACAGCGCCGCCATCTGAAGGGTGCCGCCACCGCCGGTGCTGCCATAGTCGAACCGCCCCGGGGCGGCGCGCGCCATGGCGATGAACTCCCGCACGTCCCGCGCCGGGTGGTTGTTCGCCACCAGCATCACCATGGGCATCTCCGAGAGCACGGAGACGGCGGTGAGCGCCGTGGTCACGTCGATCGGGGCATTGGGCACCACGAGGCGCAGCACGGCGTGGGAGGTGTTGTTGATCAGCAGCGTGTGCCCATCCGCGGCGGCACGAGCCACGACCTCGGACGCCACGATCCCCGCGCCGCCCACGCGATTCTCCACCACGATGGGCTGCGGGAGATGCGCGGACATCGCCTCGGCCAGGACGCGGGCGCCCACATCGGTGGCGCCGCCGGCGGCGAAAGGCACGACGAGGCGGACCGGCCGGTCAGGGAAGGCCCAGGCGGGCGTGGCGAGAGACAGGGCGGCAAAGCCGGCCAGCAGCAGGCGGCGCAGGGACATGGGTTCCTCCAGGTGGTCTTGGCCGCGGTGTGTAGAGGCTTTCAACCGCCTGGGGAAAGCGCCGCGGGCAGCGGTTCCAGCCCGCCCAGCCAGGCGGAGAGCAGCGGCCCCAGCGCCGCACGCTGCGCAGCGTCCAGATGCGCCACCAGCCGCGCCTGGGTGGCGACTTGGGCCCCCAGCACCCCATCCACCAGCGCCCGGCCCGCGGGGGTGAGCGCGATCAGCACGCTGCGCCCATCGGCCGGGTTGGGCCGGCGGCGCACATGCCCGGCTTTCTCCAGCTGGTCCACGCGATGGGTCATGGTGCCGGAGGTGATCATCATCGTTCCCAGCAGGTCATTCGGCGAGAGCGCGAAGGGCGGGCCCGCGCGGCGCAGCGTGGCCAGCACGTCGAAGCTCGCGAAATTCAGCCCGTGCTGGGCGAGCGTCGCTTCCAAGTCGCGCATCAGATGGCGGGAGAGGCGCAGGACGCGGCCGATCAGCCCCATGGGGCCGACATCGAGGTCCGGGCGTTCGCGGCCCCATTGGGCGAGGACGAGGTCGAGGTGATCCATCGCCCCATTTTGGCGACGATATATCTTGAACTCAAGACAGTCTGGATTATCTTGACTTCAAGATAAAACGGATAGCCCCATGCCCCGCAGCACGGATCTCGCCCTCACCGCCCTGGCCCCGGCCATCTGGGGCAGCACCTATTTGGTCACGACGGAGCTGCTGGGCGGCTGGGACCCGCTGGCGCTGGCGTTGCTGCGCGCGCTGCCGGCGGGGATTTTGCTGCTGCTGGTTATGCGGCAATGGCCCACCGGCATCTGGTGGCATCGCGCCGTGGTGCTCGGCATCCTCAATTTTTCCTTCTTCTGGGTGATGCTCTTCATCTCTGCCCATCGGCTGCCTGGGGGCGTGGCGGCGACGGTGGGGGCGATCCAGCCCCTTTTCGTGCTGCTGCTGGCCGGGCCGGTGCTGGGCAGCGCCATCCGGCCGGCCGCCGTCCTGGCCGCGTTGGCGGGCATGCTGGGGGTGGCGCTGCTGGTACTGGCGCCGGGCGCCACGCTGGACATGTGGGGGATCGCGGCCGGCCTGGCGGGGGCCGTCGCCATGGCCGCCGGCACGGTGCTGACGCGCAAATGGCAGCCACCCGTCTCGCCGCTCACCTTCACCGCCTGGCAGCTCACCGCCGGCGGGCTGGTGCTACTGCCCGCGCTGGCCTGGTGGCATCCGCCGCTGCCGGAGCTTTCGCTGCGCAGCCTCTCGGGCCTGGTGTATCTGGGGCTGATCGGCGCGGCGGGGACCTATATCCTCTGGTTCCGCGGCATAGCCCGGCTGGGTCCGGGCGTTGTCGCCCCGCTGGGGCTGCTCAGCCCCGTCTCGGCGGTGCTGCTGGGCTGGATGGTGCTGGGCCAGACGCTCTCGCCGGTGCAGATGCTGGGCATGGCGGTGGTGATCGGCAGCATCGTCGCGAGCCAGTTCCTGCAACCGCCGCAACCCCACAAGGAGTGAGCCCATGGGTTTCCTGTTGAACGGCGCCTGGACCCAGGACGACGCGCTGCCCACCACCCAGGGCGGCGCCTTCATCCGCCGCGAATCGCAGTTCCGCAACTGGATCACGCCCGATGGCGCCCCCGGCCCCAGCGGCGAGGGCGGCTTCGCGGCCGAGGCCGGGCGCTATCACCTGCATGTCTCGCTGGCCTGCCCCTGGGCGCATCGCGCGCTGATCTTTCGGGCGCTGAAGGGCCTGGAGGATATGATCTCCCTCTCCGTCACCCACTGGCTGATGGCGGATCAGGGCTGGAGCTTCGCCCCCGGCCCGGGCGTGGTGGGCGACCCGATCCTGGGTGCCGCGCATCTGCACGAGATTTATACCGCCGCCGCGCCGGACTACAGCGGCCGCGTCACCGTGCCCGTGCTCTGGGACAAGGCGCGCGGGCGGATCGTAAACAATGAATCCGCCGAGATCATCCGCATGCTGAATTCCGCCTTCGACGGCATCGGCGCCAGTCCCGGCGATTACTACCCCGCAGAGTTGCGCCCCGAGATCGACGCGCTGAACGCGCGCATTTACGCCGCCGTCAACAATGGCGTGTACCAGGCGGGTTTCGCCCGCAGCCAGGCCGCCTATGACGCCGCCATCTCCCCGCTCTTCGAGACGCTGGCCGAGCTGGAGGCGCGGCTCGGCCGGTCACGCTACCTGCTGGGCGATCGCGTGACCGAGGCGGATTGGCGGCTTTTCACCACGCTGATCCGCTTCGATTCGGTCTATGTCGGGCATTTCCGCTGCGACCGCCGCCGCATCCTGGATCAGCCCAATCTGTGGGGCTGGCTGCGGGACCTGTACCAATGGCCCGGCATCGCGGAGACGGTGGATTTCGACCATATCCGGCGGCACTACTACCTCAGCCACCGGCAGCTGAACCCGACCGGCATCCTGCCCGTGGGGCCGAAGCTCGACTTCCGCACGCCGCATGGGCGAGGGGCAATTCCTGGAAGCTGAGAAGAATGGGGCGATCGACGGGGCTCGAACCCGCGACATCCAAGACCACAACCTGGCGCTCTACCAACTGAGCTACGACCGCCGCACGGCGCGCTGGATAGGCCCCCGATGCCGCTTGCGTCAACCCGCGCCCAGAACAGCCCGGCCCCGCGCTGTCAGCCGGGCCTGCGCCGCGGCCATCGCACCCCCGCCGGGCGCGATCTCGACCAGGCCGTCCAGCAGCGCATCCTCCGAGGCCGAAAGGCGGGGGCAGGGGCTGCGCCAGGCTTTCATCGCCTGGCCATGGCCGCGCGGTTCGGCGGCGCTCCATCGGAGCGGGTTGCCTGCCGCCAGCCACATGGCATCGGGGGTGATGCCGGTGGCGCTCCTGTCCTGCCTGCCCTTGTGGCGTTAGCCCGCGACGCGCTGCGCGCCCTGCCGGGCCTGCATCCAGGCGCCGATCCGGGCCAGCGCCTCCCGCAGCACGCTTTCGTTCTTGCAGAAGGCGAAGCGGGCGTAGTGGCTCGGCGGCTTCTCGCCGGCGTAGAAGGCGGTGACGGGAATGGCCGTCACCTTCGCCTCCTCGGTCAACATGCGGCAGAAGGCCACGTCATCGCCGGTGAAGCCGATGGATCGGATATCGGCGGTCACGAAATAGCTGCCCATGGCGGGCAGCACGTGAAAGCCAAGCTCCGTCAGCCCCGCCGCCAGGATGTCCCGCCGCGCGGCCAGATCGGCGCCGAGCGAGGCGAAATAGGCGTCATCCTTGGCGAGCCCCACCGCCACCGCGCGCTGCAGGTTGGGCGGCGTGGTGAAGGTCAGGTTCTGGTGGGCCTTGGCGACATTGGGCTGGATCGCCCGGTCGCACGTCACATAGCCGACCTTCCAGCCCGTCAGGTTGAAGGTCTTCCCAGCGCTGCCGATGCGCAGGCACCGCTCGCGCATGCCGGGCAGCGTCATCAGCGGGATGTGCTTCCAGCCATCATAGGTCAGGTGCTCATAGACTTCGTCGCAGATGGCGTAGCAATCATGCCGCGTGACCAGGTCCGCGATGAAGGCCAGTTCGGCGGCGGTGAAGACCTTGCCCGTCGGGTTCATCGGCGTGTTGAAGAGGATGGCCTTGGTCTTCGGCCCAAAGGCGGCGGCCAGCTCGGCGCGCGGCAATTCCCATTTGGGCGGGTTGAGGCGGACGATGCGCGGGATGGCACCCAGCAGCTTCACCGTCGGCGCGTAGGTGTCGTAGAGCGGCTCGATCAGCACGACCTCGTCGCCCGGGTTTACAACGGCCATCAGGCTGGCCGTGATGGCTTCCGTGGCGCCGGAGGTGACAACGATCTCGGCATTGGGGTCCACCTCGATGCCGTAGAAGCGCTTGTTCGCGGCGGCCACGGCCTGGCGCAGCTCGGGCACGCCGGTCATGGGCGGATACTGGTTGCGGCCGTCCATCAGCGCGTCGGCCGCGGCCTTCAGCACGTCCGGCGGGCCATCATAATCGGGGAAGCCCTGGCCCAGGTTGATGGCGCCGTGCTGCACGGCCAGGGCCGACATGACGGTGAAGATCGTCGTGCCCGTGGCGGAGAGCAGCTCATTCATCGGCTTCATCGGCGGGGACCTTGGATCCAGGAGAAAACGTTTCGCGCTCTAGCATGGCAATGCCCCCCTCACCACGCAAGGATCGGCCCTCTCAGGATCTCCCCGGGGGCTGCCATGATCGGCGGCAGCCTGCCTGAGATTCGGGCTTTGGCCGCCGCAAATTCGGCTGGAACCGCCCGAGGGCACGATTGCGCCCACTGGCCGCCGCGTGCAAAAGGCAGTCGGCTTTATGGGCAGCGGCAAGCATCGCCGCCGGGAGCCGATCGGGAAACGTCTTGGGCCAGTGATACGCCCAGGCACAGACATGTTGGATGCGATGAAAAAGATCGAGGCCATCATCAAGCCCTTCAAGCTCGACGAGGTGAAGGACGCGCTGCACGAGATCGGCCTCCAGGGCCTGACGGTGCTTGAGGCGAAGGGCTTCGGCCGGCAGAAGGGCCATACCGAGCTCTATCGTGGCGCCGAATATGTCGTGGACTTCCTGCCCAAGGTGAAGATCGAGGTGATCTGCGCCGATGACATGCTGGAGCGCGCGGTGGAGGCCATCCAGTCCGCCGCCCGCACGGGCCGCATCGGCGACGGCAAGATCTTCGTCTCCGACATCGCGGAGGTCATCCGCATCCGCACCGGCGAGCGCGGCGAGGACGCCGTCTGAGACTGCCGCCCCCGCCGAGGGGGCACGAGTTTCGCCGCACACTGGCCCTGGGGGCGTCCCTGGTCAGCGATGCGGCGCCCCTGCGGGACACGCCCGCGGGGAAAATTCCCCAGGGACGCAGGCAACAGGACAGAGACGACATGGCGATGAATTCCCCCGAGGCAGTCTCCAAGGTCATGGAAATGATCAAGGAGAACAGCGTGGAATACGTGGACTTCCGGTTCACCGACCCGCGCGGCAAGTGGCAGCACACCGCTCAGCACGTCTCCACCGTCGAGGAAGAGACCTTCGAGGAAGGCATCATGTTCGATGGCTCCTCCATCGCCGGCTGGAAGGCGATCAACGAGTCCGACATGATCCTGATGCCCGACGCGGCGTCGGCCTGCATGGACCCCTTCTCGGCCAAGCCGCAGCTGATCCTCTTCTGCGACATCTATGAGCCCTCGACCGGCCAGCGCTACAACCGCGACCCGCGCTCGACCGCCAAGAAGGCCGAAGAATACCTGAAGAGCACCGGCATCGGCGACACCGCCTTCTTCGGCCCGGAAGCCGAGTTCTTCGTGTTCGACAATGTGAAGTTCGGCACGGGCGGCAATTTCGGCCACTTCTCGCTCGACAGCATCGAAGGCCCCGGCGCCTCGATGAAGGACTTCCCCGAGGGCAACATGGGCCATCGCCCGGGCGTCAAGGGCGGCTACTTCCCGGTGAACCCGGTCGACAGCGAAGTCGACCTGCGCGCCGAGATGCTCTCGACCATGATCGAGATGGGCGTCGCCGGCGAGAAGCACCACCACGAGGTGGCGCAGTCGCAGCATGAGCTGGGCACCAAGTTCGGCACGCTGGTGACGCAGGCCGACCACATGCAGATCTACAAGTATGTGATCCACAACGTCGCCCACAGCTACGGCAAGTCCGCGACCTTCATGCCGAAGCCGATCTATGGCGACAACGGCTCGGGCATGCACGTGCACCAGTCCATCTGGAAGGATGGCAAGCCAATCTTCGCCGGCAATGGCTATGCCGACCTGTCGGAGATGGCGCTCTACTACATTGGCGGCATCATCAAGCACGCCAAGGCGCTGAACGCCTTCACCAACCCGCTGACCAACAGCTACAAGCGGCTGATCCCGGGCTTCGAGGCCCCCGTGCTGCTGGCCTATTCGGCCCGCAACCGCTCCGCCTCCTGCCGCATCCCCTACGCGACGAGCCCGAAGGCCAAGCGCGTCGAGGTCCGCTTCCCCGATCCGGGTGCCAACCCCTACCTCGCCTTCGCCGCGATGATGATGGCGGGCCTGGATGGCATCAAGAACAAGATCCACCCCGGCGACCCGATGGACAAGGATCTCTACGACCTGCCGCCGGAAGAGCTGAAGGACATCCCGACCGTCTGCGGTTCGCTCCGTGAGGCGCTGGGTGCGCTGGCCGCCGACCACGACTTCCTGCTGGCCGGCGACGTCTTCTCGAAGGACCAGATCGAGAGCTACATCGAGCTCAAGTGGAGCGAAGTGTACCGCTTCGAGCACACGCCGCACCCGGTCGAGTTCGAGATGTACTACTCGGTCTGATCGCATCGGCGCCGGCCGCCCCTGCGGCCGGATGTTTTCAGCCCGCCGTCCCTTTGGGGCGGCGGGTTTTTTTATGGCCAGGTTAAAGGGCCTCCGGCGGCTGGGGCCGAAAGGCCCCAGACCCCAATCCTTTGTGATGAAAATCAATGGGGTCTGGGGCCCCGGCCCCAGCCGCCGGAGGCTCTTTTCTTCACCAGGTGACCCCGGCATCGGTCGCAAGCGGCACGCCTTGGTATAGGCTCCCCCCATGACCTCCCCCTGGCCTCTCACCCTCGCGGCGATCCATGTCTGGCCGCTGCGCATCCCGCTGCGCCAGCCGCTCAAGCTCGCCAGCGAGACCATCACCCATGCCGAGACCCTGCTGGTCGAGGCGCGTGACGCCGAAGGCCACTCGGGCTGGGGCGAGGCTTCCGCGGCACCCACCATGACGGGCGAGGTCCTGCCCGGCATGGCCGAGGTCGCGCGCCGCTACCTGGCCCCCGCGCTGCTCGCCGCCCCCTTTGCCGCGGCCACTGAGATCGCTCATCGCCTGAACCGCGCCATCCGCGGCAATTCCGGCGCGAAATGCGCGGCGGAGGCCGCCCTGCTCGACCTCGCTGCCCGCCGCGCCGGAATGCCGCTCTGTGACTTCCTGGGCCAGCGGCTGCGCGATTCTGCACCATGCATCGCCATGATCGGCGGCGCGACCGAGGCGGCGGTGCTGGAAGCCGCCCTGGCCGCCCAGGCGCAGGGCTTCCGCCACATCAAGGTCAAGCTCGGCCTCCGCGCCGATCCGCTGGAGGATGCCGCGATGATCCGCCGGCTCCGCGGGGCGCTTGGCCCCGCCGCGCATCTCTCGGGCGATGCGAACATGGCCTGGAACCTGGGGGCGGCCCTGGCCTTCCTCGGCGCCCTGCCGGAGGGCGCGCTCGACTACCTGGAACAGCCGCTGCCGGATGACGACAAGCCGGGCCTGGCCCAGCTCGCCGCCCGCTCCCATTGCCCCCTCTGCGTGGATGAGGGGCTGCACGGCCTGGCCAATATCCCCGCCTATCGCGGCATCGCTGCCGGCTTCGGCCTGAAATCCATCAAGCTCGGCGGCCTGCTGCCCACCCTCGCGGCCGATGCCCTGGCGCGGGAGGGCGGCATGCAGACCACCCTGGCCTGCAAAATTGCCGAGACTTCCATCGGCGCCGCTGCCGCTTTGCATCTGGCGGCACTTCTGCCCGATCTGGGCTGGGGGCTGAGCCTGACCCATGCCATGCTGACCGAGGATATCGGCGCCGGCATCGTGATCGAGAACGGGCAGGCGCGGCTTCCCGAGGGGCATGGGATCGGCGTGGTGCCGGAGATCGCGCGGCTGCACGCGCACAAGGTTTGAGGACAGGCATGGAACAGATGGCAGGCTTCGCGCGGATAGCGGCAGAGGGTGCGGCGGCGCATGGGCCGGAGGAGGCGCTCTATGCCATCACCCGCGCCATTCCCGCGCTGCTGGGTGACCCTTCGGCGGCGCTGCGCCCCAACGCCTTCCGCGAGACGCCGCCCCCGGTCGCTGGCGCGGCCGCGGTCGCCTTCATGGTGACGGCCGACCGGCAGCACCACATGATCACCGCGCCCGTGAACTTCGCGCCGGAGCAGTATCACGAGCTGGTGGATATCCGCCTGGGCCATCCCGGCGAGGTGGCGAAGACGCGCGAGCCCATGCTGCTGCGCGACACGGCCCTGCATGCGAGCTTCGTGAAGATCCTGCAGACCTTCCGCGCGGGTTCTTCGATGTTCGCGCCGATCCTCTGGCAGGGCGAATATCTGGGCGTGCTGATCTGCGCCAATGCCGCGCGCAACACCTTCGGCGAGGCCGACCTGATCGCGCATCGCGGCTTCGCGGCGCTGGCGGCGAGCCTCTGGGTGGCGCAAGGCGGGCCGGCCTGGATGGCGGCGCAGGATTTGTCGAAGCTGCCGCGGCGGAGTGTCGGAACTTAGGGCTGCCTTGGTAGCAGCGTCTCCCGCGTTTCGGAGCGAGTCACGCAAGCCGCCATCGAAAGAGCAGGGTTGAGCCAGCCTCGGCGGGAACCCGCGGTTGGCTGCTGAACGGCAATTTTGTCCACGCCCATGCTGCAGGCGCGGGCAGGGCTTGCTGTCCTCACGCCATGTGGTTGACGTCGTTGATCTCGGCGGCAATGCGCGAGAGTGGCACGACGCGGGCGGCGGCCCCCAGTGCGATGGCCTCCTTGGGCATGCCGAACACCACGCAGCTCTCCTCGTCCTGGGCCAGTGTCAGGGCACCGGCGCGTCGCATTTCGAGCAGGCCGCGGGCGCCGTCATCCCCCATGCCGGTCATGATGATTCCGGCCGCGTTCTGCCCGGCATATTGGGCGGCGGAACGAAACAGGACATCGACGGAGGGCCGATGGCGGGACACCAGCGGGCCATCCTTCACGGCGACGTAGTAGCGCGCGCCGCTGCGTTGCAGCAGCAGGTGGTGGTTGCCCGGCGCGATCAGCGCCCGCCCGGGAAGCACCGTATCGCCATCTTCGGCCTCCTTCACGTCGATCCGGCAAATTCCGTCGAGCCGCTTCGCGAAGGCGGCGGTGAAGCGTTCGGGCATGTGCTGGACGATGACCACGCCGGGACAATCCGGCGGCAGCGCCGTCAGCACCTCGGTCAGCGATTCGGTGCCACCTGTGGAGGCGCCGATGCAGACAACCCGCCCGGTGGTCCGGGCCATCGCCCGGCTGGAGGGTGGCGGCAGCATCACATCGGCAGTGAGCTTGCGCTGCACCAGCGGCTGACCCTGCGTGGCGCTGCGCCGGCCCGGCCGCACCCGGGCGGCGGCGCGCACCGCGTCGCAGATCCGCACCTCCGACTCCATCAGGTATTGCGCCGTATCCAGTCGTGGCTTGGCGATCACCTCCACCGCGCCGGCTTCCACCGCCTGCAGCAGCGTGGCCGACCCCGCTTCGGTCAGGGTGGAGCAGATGACGACGGGGATGGGTCGTTGCGCCATGATCCGGCGCAGGAAGGTGATCCCGTCCATCCGTGGCATCTCGATGTCGAGGATGATGACGTCGGGCACCTCCTGCTGGATCCGCTGGGCGGCGATGAAGGGGTCGCCCGCGGTGCCCATCACCTCAAGGTCCGGCGCCTGGTCGATCACCCTGACCAGCGCCTGGCGGACCGAGGCGCTGTCATCCACGATCAGCACGCGGGTCTTGCGATGGGGTTCGATCATGCCGCCAGCGCCCGATCGTCGCGGCGCCAGATGGTCGAGACCACCGGCTCCAGGCCTGGCAGGCCATTGCCGGCGGCGGATTCGGAATGGCCGACGATCAGGTAGCCGCCGGGCCGCAGATGGCTCACCAGCCGGGTCAGCACCGCTGCCTGGGTGGGTCGGTCGAAATAGATGAGCACGTTGCGGCAGAGGATCACATCGACGTCGCGGTCCACCGGGTATTCCCCATCCATCAGGTTCAGCTGGGCGAAGTGGGTGACAGCGCGCAACTCGGGGGCGATGCGGCAAGTCTCCCCGTCACGGCTGCGCAGCGTGTAGCGGCGGCGCTGCGGCTCGGGCACCGGGTCGAGCATGGCGGTGGGGTAGATCGCCCGCCGCGCCTGCTCCAGCACCTGGGTCGAGATGTCGGTGCCAAGGATGGTGAAGCGGAAGGACGGGCGCGCCGCCGATGCCATGTCCGCCAGCTCCATGGCCAGCGTATAGGCCTCGGCCCCGGTCGAGCAGGCGGCGCTCCAGAATTTCAGGTGAATGTCGGGGCGGCGGCCGCGTTCGCCCAGCAGCCGCGGCACGATGTGCTGCCGGAGCTGGTGGAAATGGTCCAGCTCGCGGAAGAAGTCGGTCTTGTTGGTGGTGACGAGATCGACGAGCTCCTGGTACTCCGCTTCCAGCAGCCCGCCGTCGAACAGCGCCGCGCAATAGGCCTCCGGGCCGTCGAGGCCGAGGCTGCGGGCCCGCTTGCGCAGCCGCCCCTCCACCATCACCCGCTTGGCCGGCGGCAGCTGGATGCCCACGTCGCGTTCCACCAGGGCAGCCACCTGCCGGAAGCGCCGCTCGCTCAATTGGTCCGCCATCATGTCAGGCGGGCTCCGACAGCGTCTCGACCCCGGCCATCAGGGCGCCGTCCTCGCCGATCAGCCGGTGGACGTCGAGCAGGATGACAAACCCGCCCCGCCGCCGGCCAATGCCGGCGATGCAGTCCGAACGCCAGCGCCGGCCGATCTCGGGCCGGGCGTCCAGCGAGGCGGTGTCGAGCGCGGTCACCTCGAATACCCGGTCCACCACCAGGCCGAGCCGCAGCGCACGATGTTCCATCTCCAGCTGGAGCACCAGGATGCGGGTATCGGCCGCCGCGGTCACGGATGGCAGGCCCAGCATGGCACGAAGGTCCATCACCGGCATGCTCTGTTCGCGCACATCGATCAGGCCGACCAGGCCATGCGGTGCGTGGGGCAACCGCGCGATCGGCCGCAGGTCAAGGATCTCCTGCACATGCAGGATCGGGATGGCGAAGCTTTCCTCGCCGATCCCCAGCGTGATGTACTGCTGGTGCTCGCTCATCCGGACCACACTCCTCAATGCCGCTGGAAGTCGGCATCCAGCGCGTCCTCGGCCGCGCGCAGGTCGAGCGCGAAGCCACCGCCGTTCAGCTTGCCGTTGGACATCGGCTTGCGTCCGGCCACCGGCCGATGCGCCGCAGGTGCGGAGCGACCCGTCGGCCGCGGGCCATGGGTCACCCGGATGGATGCGGGCTGGCGCGTCGCCGGTGCCGCTGGTGCGGCGGCCGGCGCCGGGGCTTCGGACAGCCGGAAATAGGCGATGGTGGACTGCAGCAGCTCGGCCTGGGTCGAAAGCTCTTCCGATGTCGCGGAGACCTCCTCGGAGGCCGCGGCGTTCTGCTGCGTCACCGTGTCGAGCTGCTGGATCGCCTGGTTGATCTGGCTCGCGCCGACATCCTGTTCGCGGCAGGCGGCGGTGATCTCCTCCACCAACTCGGCGGTGCGCTTGATGTCGGGCACCAGCCGCTGCAGCATGTCGCCCGCTTCCTGCGCGGTCCTGAGCGTGTTGGTGGACAGCGTGCTGATCTCGCCGGCTGCGGCCTGGCTGCGCTCGGCCAGCTTGCGCACCTCGCTCGCCACCACCGCGAAGCCACGCCCATGCTCGCCCGCGCGGGCCGCCTCGACCGCCGCGTTCAGCGCCAGCAGGTCGGTCTGCCGTGCGATCTCCTGCACGATGTTGATCTTCTCGGCGATGGCCTGCATCGCGGCGACGGCCTGGGCCACCGCCTGGCCGCTGCTCTGCGCATCCACGGCCGACTGGCGGGCGATCTTCTCGGTCTGGCCGGCGCTCTCGGCGTTCTGCCGGATGTTGGCCGCCATCTCCTCCATCGACGAGGAAGCCTCCTCGGTCGAGCTGGCCTGCTCGCTGGCGCCCTGGGCCAGCTGCTCGGCGCTCGCCGAGAGCTGCTCGCTGCCGGAGGCGACGTTCTGTGCCGCCACCATGGCATCGGAGACGACGCCGCGCAGCTTCTCCAGCATCATCTCCAGGGCGATCCCCATGGCATCCTGCTCGGAAAGCCGCTTGGTCGCCACGGTCAGGTTGCCGGCGGCGATCTGCTCGGCGACCGTCGCGGTCTGGCGCAGGTTCACGGTCATCCGGCCAAGGGCCTCGACCACGTCGCGCACCTCGTCATTGGTGGAGATGCTCGCCGACTGCGTCAGGTCGCCCAGGGCGACCGCATTGGCCAGCCCCACGGCCTTGCCGAGGCCACGGCTGATCGAAATGGCGATCCAGGCGGCGGCGCCCAGCGCGATAAGCAGCACCACGCCGGCGATGAGGAGAAGCTGGGTGCGCGCTTCGTGATAGATGGCGGCCGCTTCGGCCCGCGCCTGCCGCTTCAGGCCCTCGTTGAAGGCAACCACATCGCTCAGCCGGTTCAACGTACCGGCGATCGCCTGGCTGCCTGCGGTGATCGAAAGCGTCGTCGCCTCGGCGAGGTTGCCGGACTGCACCGCCTCACGAATGCGGTCCTGCACCTGAATGTATTGCTGCAGCGCTTCGCGGACCGCGACCCAGCGCGGCCGGCCCTGCTCGGAGGCAGCGGCGATGCCGGCGTCCATGGCGCCGGTCAGCGTCTGGCGCTGCTGCAGCATCTCGGCCCCGGCCCGCTCCGCCGCGGCGCGGTCTGCGCCGGCCAGGATGAAGTTCTTCTCCGCCATCTCCAGCTGCAGCACATCACCCCTGAGCTTGAGCGACCGCTCGAGCCGCACGGTAGGGCCATCCAGGACGGCTTCGACCGTGGTATTGAGCGTGCTGAGGGCGGAGATGCCCAAGGCCACCATGCCTCCCATCAGCAGGATGACAAAGCCGAACGCGGCGAAGAGCTTGGTCTTGATCGTGATACGCACGGGGGGCCTCCTGGCAGCCTTGGGAAATAGGGGGGATCAGGCGAAGATTCGTTCGAGGTCGGGCAGCACGAGCAGCCGGCCGCCGCGCATGCCCACGCCCCGGATGAATTCGGGGCGCCAGCGCAGCCCCAGCCGCGGGGCTGGGTCGAGCGAGGCGAGGTCGATCTGGCTGACCTCGTGCACCCGCTCGGCGAGGATGCCGACCGCGGTCGGCTCGCCATCCAGCGGCAGCTCCAGCACGATGATGCGGGTGTCGGCGGTGCTCTCGGTCGGTGGCATGCCGAACTGCACCCGCAGGTCGGCCAGGGGCACGATGCGCCCGCGCACATTGATGACGCCGCCGACGAAGGGCCTGGCGCCCGGCACCTCCGTCACCTGCACCAGGTCGAGGATCTCGCGCACGGCGACCGCCTCGATGGCGAAGGTCTCGCCACCGATCTCGAGGGTGAGGATGTCGACCATCTCCGTGACGTCCGTCATGCCGCTTCCCTCGTGCGGAGCTGGCCGCGCTCTTCCTCGGCCTGGCCGATGCCCAGGAGCTGCGCGACGTCGAGGATCAGGGCGACGGTGCCATCACCCAGGATGGTCGCGCCCGAGAAGGTCTTCACATCCGCCTGCAGCCGCGACAGCGACTTGATCACCGTCTGGTGGCTGCCCAGGATCTGATCGACGACGAGGCCGACGCGCTGTTCGCCGGCGGCGATGATGACCACCTTCTGGTAGGGGTCGGGCGGGGTGCGGGCCTGCAGCAATTCGCGCAGCCGCAGGAAGGGTACCAGCGCGCCGCGGATCGAGAGCAGGCTGCAGCCGCCGGCGCGGGCGGCCTCCCCCGCCGGCAGCTCCACGCATTCCTCCACCGCCGAGAGCGGGATCGCGTAGATGCCGCTGCCGACGCGGACCAGCAGCCCCTCGATGATCGCGAGGGTGAGCGGCAGGCGCAGCGTGACCTCGGTGCCCTGGCCGGGCCGCGAGGCGATCTCGATGCGGCCACGCAGCGCCTCGATGGTGCGCTTGACCACATCCATCCCGACGCCGCGCCCGGAGATCGAGGAGATCTCCTTCGCGGTGGAGAAGCCGGGGTGGAAGATGAGCTGGTGCAGTTCGTGGTCCGAGAGCCTTGCCTCGGCGCCGATCAGCCCCTGCTCCAGGGCCTTGGCGCGGATGCGCTCCGCATCCAGGCCGCGACCGTCATCGGCGACGGTCAGCAGCACCTCGGCGCCGGCATGGCGGGCGGCCAGGCGGATGGTGCCGCCGGGCGGCTTGCCGGCGGTACTACGGCCCTCCGGCCCCTCCAGCCCATGGTCGATGGCGTTGCGGATGAGGTGGACGAGCGGGTCGGCCAGGCGCTCGATCATGGTCTTGTCGAGCTCGGTCTCCTCGCCCCCCGTCACCAGCTCGACCGACTTGCCGAGTTCCCGCGCCAGGTCGTGCAGCAGGCGGCGGAAGCGGCCGAAGAGCGAGCCGATGGGCACCATGCGGATGCCCATGGTGGTGTCACGCAGCTCGGCCACCAGGCGGCCGATTTCCTCGGCCACCGAGGTGAGCGCCGGATCGGCGCCGGCACCCGAGATCTGGCTGAGCCGGGCCTGGGCGATCACCAGCTCGCCCACCCGGTCCATGAGCGCGTCGAGCCGTTCGGCCTGCACCCGCAGGCTGCCGCCGAGCTTGGCGATCTCGGCCGGTTCGGGGCGTGCCGCCCGGGCCTCGACCTGGGGGGGCGCCACCGCCACCGGCTGCTCCGCGACGACGGGTGCCGGGCCGGTGGGCGCCTCTTCGATGATCTCGATCGTGGCGTCGTCGCTGACGAAGATGAAGACCTCCTCGATCGCGGCGCGCGGCGCCGCGGTCTCCATTCGCACCTCCCAGCCGAGGTAGCAGGCCTCGGGGTCCATGCTGTCGAGCGGCGGGACGGCATCGACCAGCGCCACCACCTCGGCCGTCCCGAATTCGCGCAGCTCGGCCAGCATGGCCAGCGGATTGGTGCCGTTCACCAGCGCCTCGGCCCCCAGGCGGAAGCGCACCAGGACCGGGCGGGAGAAGGGCGCGGCCGGCGGCGCGTCGGCGGCTGGCGCCACGGCCGTGGCGTGCTCCGCCACTGCGAGGTGCAGCGCCGCGAGGATCGCCTCGCCCACCGCCGCATCGGCCGCCTCGGGTTGTTCGATCAGGCTGCGGATATGGTCCCGGGCGGCCAGCGCCGCCGCGACCAGCGGCCGGGTGCAGGGGCTGAAGCCGCCACGCACGCGGTCGAAGGCGGTCTCGAACTCGTGCACGAAGCCGGCGACGGCGTCGAACCCGAACATCGCGCCCGAGCCCTTGATGGTGTGCAGGGCGCGGAAGGCGGTATCCACCAGGGCCCGCTCCCCGGGCTGCGCATCGAGGTCGAGCAGGGTCTGCTCCAGCACCTCCAGCAGTTCGGCGGCCTCCTGCCGGAAGACTTCGACAGCTTCGGATTGGGCGCTCACCGCAGCACCTTGCCGACCACCGCGAGGAACTGCTCGTTCTGGAACGGCTTGACGATCCAGCCGGTGGTGCCGGCCTGCTTCGCCTGCGCCATCTTGGCGGGATCGGATTCCGTGGTGAGGAAGAGGATCGGGATGCCTTTCCCGACCGGCAGCTTGCGGGCCTCGCGGATGAAGGTGAGACCGTCCATCACCGGCATGTTGAGATCGGTGACGATGAGGTCCACGCCGCCGCCCTTGAGCTGGGTCAGCCCCTCCGCGCCATTCACCGCCTCCAGCACCCGGTAGCCGGCGCCGCCCAGCACCAGCTTCACCACCTGGCGGACGCTGGCGCTGTCATCCACCGCGAGCACCGTCTTCATGGCCGGGCCTCCGCCACGCCGGCATCCCAGCCGGCGAAGCCACCTTCGGCGAGCACCGCCAGCAATGCCGCGGGCGTGCCCGCTGCCAGCCGCAGCGTGGCACCCTGCGCCGCCAGCTGGCGCCGCGCCGCCTCCAGCATCTGCACGAAGGCGATGTCGAAGCGGGTGCCGCCGCTGCAATCCAGCCGCAGGTCGCGCGGCGGCTGCAGGGCTGTCAGCAGCAGGTCGCGCGTCGCCTCCACCGTGGCGATGGTCAGGGGGCCGGACAGTTCGATGACGTCCGCTGGGTCGGCCGATTGGATCATGTCGCTCCTGATGAACCCCGGGTGTTGGAATGTTGTGGGCCGCATTTACCGGGCGATTGATGAGCCGAAGGTTAACGTCATCGCTGAACCGCGCATGGTCGCGAGCCGTTAAGCTCTTCGCCTCATCATGGCTTCGACGACGCAGGAAGGAGCCGAGATGACGCAGCCCACCCCAATCCCCCGCCGGCCTTCGCCGGCCGCACGAAAGCCAGCCTGATGCCCCTCGACTCCTTGGCGCAGGCCTCAGGGCCCTCTTCGGCTGACACTGGCCCGGCCACCGCAGGGCCGCACCCTGCGGTGATTCCGCTGCTGCTGGCCGCGCTGGTCGGCTTGGCCATCCTGTGCGGCGGCGCGCTGCTGGGCGCCCCCGGATGGGGCGGCGCGCTTGGCGTCCTGGCGGCGCTGGGATGCGTCGCCGGGCGGCTGGGCGGCGCCACATCGCCGACCACCCTCGCGGTCGTGACCCCGCCGCCGCTCCCGCCCGCGCCTGCGGCCGGGCCCCTGCCGCCCACAGGCCAGATCGGGGCGGAGCTGCTGCGCTACCCCGAGATCGGCGCCATCCTGCAGCGCCAGGTCGATGGCGCGATCGCCGATTCGGAGGCTGCGGCGCTGGCCAGCATCGGCCGGCTCGAGGCCCTGGTCGGCCTCGTGCATGACCAGACGGCCGAGCTTCAGGCCGCGGGCGAACGCTCCCGGACCATCACCGAGGGCGGCGCGCGCGACATCCTCATGATGCGCCAGGCGGTGGGCACGCTGCGCGACCAGATCCGGCAACGCAGCGCCGAGGTCGCCGCCGACCGGTCCATCTACGAGCGCATCGCCGAGGAGACGAAGGGCTTCAGCACGGCCGTGGCCGCGATCACCGAGATCGCCGCGCAGACGCGGCTGCTGGCACTGAACGCAACCATCGAGGCCGCCCGCGCCGGCGAAGCGGGCAAGGGCTTCTCCGTGGTCGCGGACGAAGTTCGCAGCCTGGCGGCTGAGGCGGCCCGGGTGGCCGGCACGGTCGGCCAGGGCCTTGGCCGCCTCGATTCGCTCATGCGGCAGCGGCTGTCGGAGGCCGGGGACACCCAGGCCGAGGACGCGCTGCTGCACACGGCCGAGGCACAGGCCGCGGCGGCCGAGGCCGGCTTCGCGCAGCTTGCGGATGAGGCCCGCGCAACGCTTGGCGTGGCGCGTCAGAGCGGCGATGACATCGCCAGATCCGCCATGACGGCGATGAGCGCGGCGCAGGCGCAGGACATCGCCCGGCAGAGGCTTGAATCGGTCAACCAGGGCATCGAGCGGCTGGCCGCCCATGCCGGCCTCTTGGCAAAGGCGCTGGATGGCGAGGGGCCGGTGGCGACGGTCGAGGAGATGGTGCTGGCGGAGTTGCTGCGCGCCTATGTCATGCATTCGCAGCGGCTCGCCCATGCCGGCAGCGACAGCGCCCAGCCCCTCCCTGACGGTGGCATCACCTTGTTCTAGCCGAGAGCCATCGGCCGCGACCTCGACGGCGGCCGATTGCCATGCCGCTGTGGGATGATCATGCGATACGGGTGCTGTCCCGCAGCCGGTTGGATCCTGTTTTTGCCGCTGAGGGGATGGAACCGGATTCCCATCTGCTCTGGATGCCGCGAGGCGCGTCCCATCGGCTGCGTCACCTTACCATCGCCCGAGCATGGGCGGTGGGTCAGCCGGGAGTGGCGCGGATATCTCACGCGTCACGCCGTGCCAGCCCACTCGCAATCGATCACGTCCTTGGTGCACGACGTCAACTGGCACCGAAAGCGGGTGCCCGGGCGCCCCGGGCAAAAGCGCCCTGTGACCTGGGCACGGATGGCGCCAATCGCCGCGTGCTGTCTGCCGCCCGCCTCAGAACCGCATCGCCACCGCCAGTGATCCGCCATGGCCGGTCAGGTGGGCGCTGTACTCGCCCTCATATTGCAGCCGCAGTTCCAGCCGGTCGGTCGCGAAGATCTGCGCCCCGGCCGTCACCCGCCCCACCACCTGGTCCGTCCGCACCACGCTCGAGAAACGCCCCGCAGCCGGGGCGATGGCCAGCCGGCTCTCCTGGCTCCAGCGCCCGTCGCTCAGCAGGCTCACCCCGGCCGAGGTGAAGAGACGCATCACCATCCCATTGGAGAGCGCCACGCGCCCACCCACTTCCAGCGCCGGCGTCAGCGCCGCCACCGTGCTCGACGCCGAAGCGACGTCGAGGTTGAGCACGCCCGCACCGCTCTCGCGAAAGGCGCTGCTGCGGGCATGCACGAGGCTGAGGCTCAGCGAGGGCCGCAGGTAGAACTCCTCGCGCCCCAGGGTGTAGGTGGCGCGCAGCATGGCGCCGGCATTCAGCAGGGTGGGGCTGCCGCGCGCGATGGCACCGAAGCCCGGCAGCGTGATGGTCCGCGTATTGTTGAACTCGCCCCCGCCGCCGAACACCGCACCGGCCACCAGCCAGGGGCCGGTCTGGTATTTCATGGTCACCGCGGCGTAGCCCGCCTGGCCGCGGCCACTGTTCAGCCCCTCGGTCGTCGAGAGGCGCGAATTCTCATAGGCGATGGAGCCGCCCAGAAACCAGCCGCCGCCCAGCGCGCGCTGGCCGCCCGCCTGCCAGGTGGTGGAGTTGAGCCGGAAGCTCCCCAACCCATCGGCCGAGGCCTGGGCGGCGGTGCGGCCGGTCAGCCCGGCCCAGACGCATTCGCCCTCGGTCAGCATCGCGGTGGTGCCCTCGAATTGCGGGCAACTCATTGCGGCATTGGCGAAGGCCCGCGCGCTGGCGGCAACGCGCGCCCCGGGGGCCAGGCTGCCATTTGGCGAGACCTGCCGCAGGGCCGCGGCATAGGCGCCTTCGCCGCCCGCATCGGCGGTGTTGCCCAGGAGGGCGAAGAGCGGGCCGAGACCCGTGCCACCCGCATCCCAGGCGGCCTGCAGATGGCCGGCGACGGCCGCCGCATTGCGGCTGAGACCGTATCCGGCGGGCGTGAAATCGGCATTGGCCGAGACAGTGAAATCGCCGCGCTTGCGGTTCACATTGTAGCCAAAGATCGTGGTCTGCTCGCCCTGCACGGTGCCCGTGACGGGGCCGCTGACGGTGAGGAAGGGGAGTTCCACATTCGGCAGGACTGAGGTGAGCCGTGGCCGCACGCGCCCAGCCAGATCGGCCGCACCCTGCACTTCCATCACGTCGGAACGGCGGCCGGCGAAATCGGCATCGATCACCAGACGGCCGCTGGCGCGCTGGGTGAAGTCGCCGCTGACGCGCGTGATCCCGTGGCGCACCAGCGCGGCCACCTCGACGGTTCCACTGTTCACCAGCAGCTCCGCGTTCAGGGATGGGCCCGCATTGATCGTCCCCGCATTGGTGACGTTGCCGCCCACCGAGTAGGAGCCGGTGATCTGCCCTTGGTTGTTCACGCTGCCCTGCTGCATCAGGATCGCATTGCCCGATCCGGCCGAGACGCTGCCGCCGGGTTGGACCCAGATCAGGTTGGTGGGGCCAAGCCCATCCACCCAGATGCCGTAGCCCTTCTCCCCCGTGCCTCCCTGGATGGCGGCGGAGACATACACATGCGTGACGGCTGGGTTCACGCTGCCCACCGCCTGCGCGAAAATACCGACAGAATTGGCGCCGGTGGCCAGGATGGGCGCGGTCTGCGTGATGTTGATGCCGCCCAGCACGTTGGCGCTGGTGCTCTGCGTCCCCGCCGTGACCTGCGTGCCATTCTGCACATAGATGCCACCGCCGCCGCCGATGCTCTGCGCCAGGATGCCATAGGCAAAGTCACCCGTGGTGGTGATCGCCGTGGAGGAGGTGATGCTGACACCCTGGGTGTTGGTGTTGGTCGTCGTGCCCACGAAACTGCCGGAGCTCGTGCTCATCGTGGCCGGGCCGGTCGGCAGGCCGGAGATGCCGCCGCCGCCGCCGATGCTCTGCGCCACGATGCCATGCGCCCCCATGCCCGCCGTCTGGATCAGGCCACCCACGAGGTTCAGGGTGACAGGGCCGCCCTCCGCCGCGCTCGCTGGCATGCTGGTGCCGCCGACCGTGTTCGTCACGGTCGAGCTCAGGCTGGGCGTGAAGCCAAAGCCGCCGCCGCCGCCGATGCTCTGGGCCAGGATTCCATAGGCATTGGCACCCAGCGTCTGGATATTGGGTGTGAAGGTGTCGAGCTGCACCCGACCGCCCGAGCCGGCGGCGCCGCTTGATCCGCCCACATTCAGGCTGGTCGTGCCGGTGAAGCGCCCCGCGCCGAGCGAGAGCGAGCTGCCCGCGCCCGTCATGCCGCCACCGCCGCCGATGGATTGCAGCACCATGCCGACCCCGACATCGCCCTGCGTGGAGATCGTCGTCGTCCCGGTCACGTAGATTTGGCTGCCATTGCCGCCGGTGCCGCCGCTGCCGCTGCCAGCGCCGCCCAGGTTGAAGTTGAGGAGCGATGAGGTGGAGCCATCCACGCCGGTGCCGCCGCCGCCGCCGATGCTCTGCGCCAGCACACCGAAGGCGGCATAGCCGGTGCGGGTGCCGGCCGCGGTCGTGGCTCCGGTGGAGATGCTGCTGCCGGGATTGAACGTCAGGTTGACGCTGTCGCCCGCCCCGCCCCCACCACCAACGCCGCCAACCGCCACATTGCCCTGCAAGCCGAAGGCGCTGCTGCCGGAGGCCGCCACACCCCCCATGCCGCCACCGCCGCCGATGCTCTGCGCCACCAGGCCATGCGACCAATCGCCCTGCGTGGTAATGGAACCTGACTGGGTGTAGTTCACGGTAAACCCGGCACCCGCAACGCCGCCCCGCCCGCCCACGGAAAGGTTGGCACCCAGGCCACCGGGCACATTGCGCTCCACGATGTCGCTGGCAAGCTCGCGCAGCTTCGTCCCCAGCGAGATGGGATTGTCGGACGAAGCCTCCGAACCGGCCGAGCCGCCAATGCCACCGCCGCCGCCCAGGCTTTGCAGGACCACGCCCGGCGCATCGCTGCCGGAGGTGAGGACCTGGCCATCCACCGTCATCCTGACCTGGCCGCCATTGCCGCCGCCGCCGCCCCTGGCGCCCACGCTGATGTTCAGGCTGGCGGCCGGCGAGAAGGTGGTGCCATTGCCGATCGTGTAGGAGCCGCCCAGGTTGACGGTGCTGCCCTGCGATGTGCCGCCACCGCCGCCGATGGACTGCGCCACCACCCCCAGCGCGCTCGCGCCATAGGTCTGGACGATGGATTGCGCGCCGACCGTGCCGGTCACCGTGTTGCCGATTCCACCGGTGCCGCCGGTGCCGCCCACGCCGATGGCGAGATTGACACTGCGCGTGCTGCCCAGTGCGGCGGTGGTGGAGGAACCGACGCCGCCATTGCCACCGCCACCGCCGATGCTCTGCATCACCAAGCCATTGGCGTAATCGCCCACGGTCAGGATGGTGGCGCCATTGAGGGTTGCCGTGACCGCGCCGCCCGAACCGCCCGATTGGCCACTGCCGCCCAGCGTGACCGCCGCCGTCAGGCTGATGCTATTGGGCCCGTTGGCGGCCTCGGCATCGCCGGGGGGCGGGTAGCTTCCCGCCGCGGTGAGGACGCGTCCGTAACTGAAGGTCGCCGCCATGGCGGAGGAATCGCCGCCCGCGCCGCCACCGCCACCGATGGATTGCAGCAGGACGCCGTGCGAACCCTGGCCCTGCGTCGTGATGCTGTTGATGGTGGCGCTGCTGCCGTTGGTCGTGAAGGACACGGCGCCGCCAGCCCCGGCCGTGCCGCCGGACCCGCCCACGGACTCAGCGATGGAGACCGCAACGGTGTTGCCGTCCGACCCAGGGATGATGACGCCCACTGCCACGGCCTGTGCCGCGGCCGAGCCACCAATGCCGCCGCCGCCGCCGATGCTCTGCGCGACGATGCCATGGGCATCCACCGGGTTTTGATTGGTGCTCGCCCGCGTGGCTTGCCCCGTCGCGATGGAAATGCCCGAGAGGTCGAGCGTGACAGCGCCACCCGTGCCACCGCTGCCGCCTGAGCCGCCGACCGCATGCGCGACGGCGAAGGCCAGGCTGCCGCTCTGCGCATAGCCGCTGCCGCCCGTGCCGCCGCCACCGCCAATGCTCTGCGCCACCATGCCGATGGCGTTGGAGCCGGAGAGGGCGATGTTCCCGCCGGTCGTGCTCAGGTTGGTCGCGCCACCATTCCCCCCGGCGCCGGCGCTACCGCCGATGGCCACCGTGACCACGGCGCCTTGCGTGGACGCGTTGCCGCCATTGCCGCCGCCGCCACCGATGGATTGCGCCACAATGCCATGCGCCAGCTGGCCCTGCGTGGTGATGCTGCCGCTCATGTTGACCGTGGTGGTATCGGCATTGCCGCCGCCCGTGCCGGTGCCACCGACCGAGCCGAGGACGCCCTTCGCATCGCCGCCATTGCCGCCGCCGCCGCCGATGGATTGCGCCAGGATGCCGATGCTGCCCTGGCCTTGCGTTGCGATGCTGCCCGAATGCGTGACCGTCGCCAGACTGCCATTGGCCGCGGCGGCACTTGAGCCGCCCACGGTGAAGACGGAGCCATCCACACTGCCGGCCGAACCGGAGGCCCCGCCAATGGACTGCGCCTGGATGCCCAGCGCGCTGACGCCCGAGGTGTTGATGACCCCGGTGTTGGTGATGGTGGCCGTGCCGGTCAGGCCGCTCGCGCCGCCCGAGCCGGAAGGCGCATAGATGAAGCCCGCGCCATTGCCGCCATCGCCGCCCGCGCCGGTGATGGATTGGGCCACCAGGCCATGCGCGTAATCGCCGCGCGTGGTGACCTGCGCCCCGCTGGTGATGGTGACATTGCCGCTATTGCCGCCCGGCCCGCCATCGGGCGGGCTGCTCACGATCCCGCCTGAGGAACTCGTGACGCTGCCCGGGCCACCCGCGCCACCCACGCTGCGCGCGGCAACGCCACTGGCGCTGGCGCCACTCGTGGTCACGCTGCTGCCACTGGCCAGGTTCACGGTCACGTTATAGGCGCCACCACCCGGCCCACCATTGCCGGTGCCGGCACCGGCATCCACATTCACCGCGCCGCCCATGCCACCGGCACCGCCGATCGAGGAGGCGAGAATGCCGAAAGCGGCCGCCGCGCCGGGTATGGCAGGGGGGGTGGTGGTCGTCGAAGCGGTGGAGGATGCAGGGCCGCCGGTCGTGGTGATGACCGTGCCGGCATTGATGTTCACCGTCACCGGGGCGGCTTGCCCGCCGGAGCCGCCCGGGCCGGATTGTCCCTCGCCCGCAGCCACATCGCCGCCATTGCCCCCCGCGCCGCCCTGGGCCAGCGCCAGCACGCCAACGGCCTGCTGCCCGGAGGTGGTGATGCGGGCACCCGTGGCATCAATCCGGATGGGGCTATTATTGCCACCACCCCCGCCCACACCGCCCCTGGCCGCGGGTTCCAGGGCCTGCTCATATTTCAGGCCAGTGCCGCCCGCGCCGCCCCGGCTGATGACGGCCACCGCCGGCGCATCGCTGCCCGTCGTGGAGATCGCGGCATTGGTGATCGTGATCTGCGCGGCGTTGGTCGAGGTGTTGTAGTAGCCGGTGCTGCCGCCATCCCCGGCCTTGCTGTTGTTCTGGCCCACACCGCTGCTGCCGCCGGCCCCACCCTGGGCCAGGGCAAGCACGCCGATCGTCTGCGCCCCATTGGCCTGGATTGTGACGGCATCGAGCACCGTCACCGAGGCGGTGGTGGCCGAGCCACCCAAGCCGCCCGTGGAGGAATCATAGCCAGCCCCCCCCACGCCACCCAGGCTGATCGAAGCGACCGCCGCCGAGAGCGGAATGGTGGTGAGGCCACTGACGGCTGAGGTGCTGAGCGTCACGGTCAGCGGCTGGCCCAGGCCGCCCACCGTCACCGCCGCTGTGTTCGCATTGCCGCCAGAGCCGCCATCATTGCCGCTATTGACGGACATATTGCCCGCGCCCCCCTGGCTGCGCGCATGCAGCGCGAAGCCGCCCGGCGTTGCGGTGGGCGTGGCCGGCGTGAAGGCGACGGGCGCGCCCCAGACGAAGGCCACGTTGATATTGCCGGTATTGGTGGCGCTGGCCGCCAGCGAGGCGCCGCCCGGCTGCCCATCATTGCCCGTGCCACCCGCACCGCCCAGCGAGCGCGCCCCCGCCCCCCAATAGCCCGTCCCGATCACCGGCTGATTGAAGGACACGTTGATGGTGCCGGAATTGGTGAGCGTCGCCACATTGCCCGATGCACCCGCCCGGCCATTCTGATTGTGGTAGGTCGGGTTGCCGTTCTGGTCCGGCCCCATGGAGGTCACGTTGCCGCCGGCGCCGCCGATGCTGTCAACCAGCAACGCCGCCCCCGAGACCAGCGTGCTCGTTGGACCGCTGCCCTCCTGGTTGACCGTGATGGTGGCGATGTTGTTGAGCGTGGCCGTGCCGGAATTGGCGGCAGCACCGCCATCATGCTTCGCGTTGGTATTCGTGTAGTTGCCACCGTTGCCGCCGATGGCGGCCCCATAGACGGCATTGGCGGCGCTGGTGCCTTCCAGAAACACCAGGTTCGTGAGCGTCACCGCGCCATTGTTCTGCAGAACAAGATTGCCAGAGGGGTAGCCCCCGGGGGCGTCATTATCCGTGGAATTGGAGCCGGGCGATCCATTGGCGATGCTCTGCAAGGCGCCCAGGAACGTCGCATATTGGGAGGGTGCTACGCTGAAGGTGCCGTTGTTGGTGAGATTGACCGGCGATGAGCTGAATGCCTGCCCCTGAAAGGGCTGGGAGTAGAAGCCGCTGGGAATGGTACAATCCCCCGCCGCGGCGGGGTTGCAGCCCTGCGCCTGGGCCGGCTCCATGTTTGGGGCGGCGAGCAGGCCCGTGGAGATGACAAGCACCTGGCGGACCTTGCGGCTGGCGTGGCGGCGCATGCGCTTCTGACCGGGCTTCTTCATCAAGCTTTTCCTCCAGCCGCGGCAGCGTGGCACCGCGTCATGGCGGGCACGCTTCGCATTTCATCCTTGCGGTCAGGATCGTGCCGGACAGAGCCGGCCGCCATTGCGCGCTGGCCCAAATCCTGTCCATGAGGGAAGGTTAGGTTCAATCCATGCGATGTGCCAGACATCTTGCGCGACCAAAACAGGGTGCATTGTGACCGGGTGATGGGCCCCTGATTCGAAGTTGATGGGCAAGGGTGTCGGCGGCCACGCCTTCGGGCTGGCGCGCAGCCACGGCCATGTCGAAGGCATCCATGATCAGGCCGTGTGCAAGCTGTTGCCCATGGCCCGGCCGGTGATCCTGCGGGACCAGACATCCAGCAAGACTGCGGGGCAGAGACATCCCGCTTCAGTCGGCACATGGGCGATTTCGGCCACCCAGAGCGGGCCCATACGCAGCAGCCGCGCGACGCGTTTGCGGGCGATAACGACCCCTTCCTCGCAGAGTTGGACCGGCATGCTCGGCGCCCCGCATGGGCCGCGGGAGGCCTCCTCCGGTCGTGCCCTCAGGGTGGCAAGAGCGACGGGGCGACACCAGCTCCCAAGCGGCCGCGCCCGGCAGCGATATTGAGGATCAAATTGGTCAATGAAGCCAGGACGACCAAAACGGCAGTGTCACGGTCCAGCTTCGCCAGACTTGCCCAAAGCCTCCTCCTCCAGGCGTTCCCTGGCGCGCACCGCGTCCTGGATTGCCGCCACCGCGACGCCGGCGACGAGGCCCGAGGTGACAACTCCCATGATGCCGATCACCGCCGCGATGACGCGTGTGCTCAGCCGGGAGGGCACAAGATCACCGTAGCCAATGGTCAGGGCCGTCACATAAGCGAAGTAGAGGCCCTGTCCCATGCCCCAGCCCTCCACGGCGCCAACCAGGGCGCCCAGCCCTGCCACGAGCAACAGCAAGCCGGAAAAGATCGGCCAGAGGAGGCGCACTCCTCTGTGGAAGGCCGTGAGGAAGGTGCGGCGCATCTCCCGGTCGCGTGCTGACAGCGCCGCGCGTGGCTCTGCCATCTGCTAGGTTGCCTGTGGCGGCAGGAGGTACAGTGCGCTGGCAAAGGTCGCGTAGACCGCCAGCACGAGCACGCCCACAAACCACGCGCTGCGTCCTCCATTCGTGATGAAGGCTGCCGTCAGGGTCGCGAACATCATCATCGCAAGCGCCCCGGTCCAGAAGCGAAGATCCATGGGCGACGGTCCCAGAAAGTAGCTGGCCAGGACGAGTACAGGTGCGACAAAGAGCGCGATCTGAGTGGCGCTGCCCAAAGCGATGCCGATGCTGAGGTCCAGCCGATTTTTCCGTGCCGCGGAAAACGCCGTCGCCGTCTCCGCGGCGCCTCCGACCAGCGCGACGACAATGAAGCCGATGAAGGCATCCGACAGGCCGATCTCTTCCGCCGCTGTCTGGACCGAGCCCACGAAAATCTCGCTCACCAGCGCCACCAGCAATGCGACACAGCCGAGGACGATGATGGAGATGGGAAGGCTCCATGCCTGCTCCTCGCCTGCCTCCTCGTGGTGCGGGGTGCTGAAGAACTCGCGGTGCGTTCCCAGCGAGAAGACCAGGCCGAGGATGTAGGTCCCGATGAGGATGAAGGCGAGGACGAGGCTCAAGTCCTGGACAAAGGCCCCCGTTTCCGCGTCGCCGAGCGAAACGGCCGACGGGATAGACAGGACGATCATCACGAGGAAGAGTTGCCCTGCCTGCAGCCTGGTGGCCGCCACGTTGAATCGCTGGGTGCGGTGGCGAAGGCCGCCCAGCAGCAGGGAGCCGCCCAGGATGAAGAGGATGTTCGTCACGATCGTGCCGGCGATGGAGGCCTTGACCAGCATGTACTCGCCGGCGCTGAGCGCGGTGATGGCGATCACCAGTTCGGTCAGGTTCCCCAGAGTCGCGTTGAGGAGGCCACCCACCGTATCGCCAAGCCGTGCCGCCGCGGCTTCCGTCGCGCGGCTGAGCAGGGCCGCAAGCGGCAGGATGGCCAGGATGGAAAGGAAGAAGAGGGCCGTTCCTCCCTGCTGCACGCCGTGCCCGGCCACCAGCACGATCGGCACGAAGGGCAGCAGCCAAGGCAACGGATTGCCTCTCAGCTCTCGCCAGATGGATGTCATGACCTCGATCCCTCCCAGTGGTGGACACCAGAACGCTGCCCACGGGATGCGCCAACGCTAGGCCGGCGGGCTGCTTCCGGGCGGAGTCACATAGAAGTCACCCCCATGGCGTGGTGTTCCGGCCCTCCGCGCATTGTCGGCGCCTGCGAACGGCCGTTAGCGTGACTGCGTGATTCCGGAGGGATCGGCGCGCCTGCCAACCCGGTTTGATGAACGTGCCGTCACCCGAAACACCGAACAAGAATGAGGTCCGCATGTCCCAGTCGCCACGGCAGAGCCCTGTTTCCCGCTTGGTGCGCAGAAGCCTGCTTGCACTGGGCGTCCCCGTGGCATTGACGGGTTGCGCCCTGCCCACGCGCTTGCCCGCGGTCCCCCCCGCCGACCGCTCGCGCATCTCGGTGCTGGGCATCCCGAATGAGCGCTTCTATGCCAGCGAGCGTAGCGGGCAGCTTGGCCTGGAGCAGGAGTTCATCGCCGCCATGGGGCGCTACGTCGCGGCACGCGGCCTGCCGGCGACTGCGCCCCTGCCGGAGCTGGACCTGCTGGCCATTTCCGGCGGCGGTGACGACGGCGCATTCGGCGCGGGCGTGCTCTCGGGCTGGAGCGAGCTTGGCACCCGGCCGAGCTTCTTCCTCGTGACCGGCGTGAGCACGGGTGCGCTGACCGCGCCCTTCGCCTTCCTGGGCAGCGCCTGGGATGCGGCACTCCGCGCCGTCTACACCGAGGTGACCGTGGCCGACATCCTGGAGCACCGCTACTACACGGCCGCCATCTTCGATGACGCCATGGCGGATAACCGCCCGCTTTACCGCACCATCTCCCGCCACATGGATGAGCGGATGCTGGCGGAGATCGCCCGCGCCTATGATGGGGGCCGGCTGCTGCTGATCGCCACCACCAACCTCGACGCCGAGCGGCCGGTGATCTGGAACATCGGCGCCATCGCCAAGAGCGGCCATCCGAACGCGCTGGAGACGGTGCGGCGCATCATGCTGGCCTCGGCCGCCATTCCCGGCGCCTTCGCCCCGGTCCTGTTCGACGTGACGCTGGACGGCCGGCCGCACCAGGAGTTGCACGTGGATGGCGGCGTCTTCGCGCAGGCCTTTCTCTATCCCGCAAGCGTGGGAGATCTTCGGCGCCAGCGTGCGGCGCGCCGGATTCCGACGGCTCCGGCCCGGGCCTGGGTGATCCGTAACGCCCGGCCGCAATCCACCGGCAGCGAGGTGAACCGCCGGACGCTGGGCATCGTCGGGCGTTCGATCACCTCCATGATCTCGGCTTCGGGATACAACGACATCGTACGGATTTATTTCGCCGCGCAGCGTGACCAGGTGGAGTATAATCTGGCGTATATCGGCAGTGATTTCACCTTGCCCTACAACACGCCCTTCGATCCCGCCTATATGCGCCCGCTGTACGAATACGGGCGGCAGCGCATGTTGCGTGGCGATGTCTGGGCGAAGAGCCCGCCAGGCTGAGGCCCTGGGCCCTGCCATGGCGGGGCCGAGAGCTTGATTTACACGTTAATTACATGGGCGCCGTTGCGTCAGCGCGACGCAGCCTGATGATCTGTCGCTCCAACCAGCGCTCGCCGTTGCCGTCCCGCTGAACCTTCGCCTTCGCAAGCATCACCCAACCGCCACCAAGGACACACTGCCATGAACCGTCGCTCCATTCTGATCTTGCCGCTGGGCCTTTCCGCCCTCGCGGCCTGTGCTTCGGTCGAGACGGAGCAGATGACCACCGTGGTCGGCGTCATCGAGACCGTGGACGCGACCTCGCGCGAGGTGCTCATCCGTGGCGATGGCGGCGCGCAGTCGGGCGCCCTGCTCAGCGTGGTCGCGGGCCGTGCCGTCCAGCGCATCAACATGCTCCGCCCGGGAGATCGGGTGACGGTGCGCTACTTCCAGGCGATCGCCGCCCGCGTGGCCTCGCCGCTGCGCAGCGCCACGCCTGCCGGGGCCGCCTTCACCGCGGAACGCGATGCGGAGCGCCCGGGTGGCGAGGTCACCCGCGTTCGCAGCGGCCGCGTGACGATCACCGCCGTGAACAGCCAGACCGGCACCATCAGCTTCGCCGGCCCTGGTGGACTGGTTCGCACCGTGACTCCGCGGAATGCGGAAGTCCTGGCCTTCACGCGCGGCCTGCGCGTCGGTCAGCAGGTGGACATCACCTATGAGGAAGCGCTGGCCATCTCCATCGAGCCGATAGCGCGCTGATCCAGCCGGGCTCTGGTCCCTTCGGGGGCCATGGGGCGGGCCGGATGTTCTGGCTCGCCCTTCCCACGCTTCCGGCATGTGGTCACCGTACCTCATCGCTCACAGCTGGAAGCCGAGCGTGCCTGCATTCTGGAGCGCAACCGATCGGTTGCCTCAACCCCACCCCATCCATTTGAAGACCCTGACGCAGCCATGCAGCGTCGCTGGCCATAGCCAAGGGGGTAGAGCGCGCAATGGCGCCGAAGGCCTGACAGAAGGCCCCCGCGCTCAGGCAGACGCCGAACGGAAACGACCCCGCAGCGAGGCCCGAAAGCGACCAAGCCTTGGCTTGCTCGGGCGAGTGCCGTGGCGCGCGGAAGGCCCGTCTTGCGCTCGACCAGCGGCCTTGCCTTTGGCTTGTGCGGGCTGGAGGTCGGCTTCGAACCAGGCCGGGGGCGCCGCCTGGGCGCCCCCCATGCCCCCGGGCGGCGTCTTCCCGCTCAGGCTTGCTTCGGCTCTTCCGGCGGCATTGCCAACGGCTTGCCCAGGCCAAGCCGCGCCTTCACCTTCTCACGCAACGTCTGGAAGACGACATAGAGCATCGGGATCATGAAGATCCCGATCGAGGACGCCGCGAGCATCCCCCAGAAAACGGGCGTCCCCACGGCGCGCCGGCTGATCTCGGAGGCACCCGAGGCCGTGACCAGCGGGAACAGCCCGAGCACGAAGGCGAAGGACGTCATCATCACCGCGCGGAAGCGCAGCTTGGCGCCGAGCGTCGCCGCCTCGACCACGCTCATGCCCTTGTTCTCCCGCAGGTCCTTCGCGAACTCGATGATGAGAATGCCGTTCTTCGCCGCGAGCGCGATCAGCACGACAATGCCGACCTGCGCGTAGAGATCGAGCGAGAGCCCCGCGGGGCCGATTGCCGCCATGGCCCCCAGCACGCCGACCGAGACCGAGAGCAGCACCGGCACCGGGATCGTCCAGGATTCATAGACCAGCGCCGGAATCCCGGCCGTCAGCCGACCGATCTGGGCGATCAACCCGTTCACACCCTTCTTCGGTCCGTGATGCGCCCGCAGCAGGATATCGCACAGCGCGGGCGAAAGGGTCTGCGCATTGATCGCGGAGAAGAACATGCCGACCGAGACGGTCACCGCGAATTGCCGGAACAACTCGCCCGAAATGCCGGGGATGAAGGCGAGGGGCACGAAGACCGAGAGCAGCACGAGCGTGATGGCGATGATGGGCGCGGTGATGCCCTCCATCGCCGCCTTGGTCGCGTCGCTGACCGAGAGGGAGTGATCCTGCTCCATCTTCGTTTCCATGGCCTCGACCACGACGATGGCGTCATCCACGACGATGCCGATGGCCAGCACCATGGCGAGCAGCGAGACGGTGTTTGCCGAATAGCCCATCAGGTTCAGCACGGTGAAGGTCGCGATCAGGCTGACCGGCACCGCGATCAGCGGGATGCTGGTGGCGCGAATGGAACCCAGGAAGAGGAAGACGACGATGACCACAAGCATGAACGCCTCGAACAGGGTGTGGATCACCTGCTCGATGGTCGGCTTCAGTAAGACGGTGGTGTCACAGGTGACCGCATAGGCAAGGCCGGCGGGAAAGCGGGAGGCGAGTTCCTCCAGCGTCCGGTTGGCGCCGGATGCGACACCCACGGCGTTGGCGCCGGGCGCCAGGTAGATCTGCATGAGGGTTGCGTCCTGCCCGTTGAGGCGCGTCTCGATATCCTGATTATAGGCGCCCAGCTCGATGTGCGAGACGTCCCGCACGCGCAGCACGCTGCCATCGGCATTGGCGCGCACCAGGATTGCGCCGAATTCATCGGCCGAAGTGAGCCGCCCGGTGGTGCGGATGTTCAGCTGGCAGGAAGTGTCGTCGCTGGCCGGTTGCGCGCCGACGCGGCCGAGCGGCGCCACCTGGTTCTGGGCGCGGATGGCGGTGACGACATCGGCAGGGGTGAGGTCCAGCGCGGTCAGCCGGTCGGTCTCGAACCAGAGGGGCATCGCGTAGTCGCGCGCGCCGAACAAGATGGCATGGCCCACGCCCGGCACGCGCTTCCGGAAGCGTCCGGCCCTGGTCGTTCATCGCGCTTGAAATCATCCCAACATCCGTTCTTGTCGGCGGCACAGGGCATCTGCCGGAGGTAATGGCGGCCATGCGAAGCAGGGTTCAGGATTTGGCCACGAAGGCCACGGCAGGCGGGATGTGGGCCTCACCCTCGCAGGGGCGGATCGGCGCAAGGCATCATTCGCGCGAGGCCGGGGGCATGCGGCCCCGCGCGGCGTGGATGGCGTGGCCCACCTCCACCTTCAGCTCACACACCAGCCGGAGGTAATCATGCACCTCCTCGCGCGGTTCGGCGCCAGGGGCGGGCGTGAAGGCTGCAACGCCCTCCTGCGCCAGGCGGTAATCTTCACAGACGCTGCGGAAGTTACTATCCGAAGCGAATAGACTCATCACCAACGCTGCATCCTCGGGGAAAGCGGAGAGTGCGCTTTGCAGGTCAGCATTGGTTGATGGCGTCATACCCATTCACGTCCACCTCTCTCATTGGCGTCCGTGGTGACGCTGTGCCGGCAGGCGGTCATGGGTGAGTACGTTACGGTGACAAGGAAGAGGGGCCCGCATCGGGACACCCGTCAGACCGCTGCCGTAACCATATATTTTTGTTTCAGATTGAGTTATTGAAGTCGCCCGAGTTGGCGCATCGTCGGGCGCAAACACCGCAGCCGGGAGTCGACTTTGCCGGTGACGACGCTCCGGCGCGGGGATCAAGAATGAGCGCCATCGAGCGAGACGCCATCCGCGCGGAGCTGGACCGGATCCTGGCTTCCTCCTCCTTTGATGCTTCGGCGCGAAACCGCCATTTCCTTCGCTACGTCGTCGAGGAAAGCTTGGAAGGCAGGGCGGACCGCATCAAGGCCTATGCGATCGCGGTCTCGGTCTTCAACAGGCACGCGGATTTCGACCCGCAGGTGGATTCCATCGTGCGCATCGAGGCCGGGCGCCTGCGGCGGGCGCTGGAGCGATTCTACCTGATGGCAGGGCCGGCGAATGGCGTGCGGATTTCCATTCCGCGCGGATCCTATGTGCCCGCCTTCGAGCATGACGCCGTCCTGGCCGCGCCTGCGCCAGGTGCGCCCGCCCGGCGCAGCGGTCCCGCCATCCTTCTGCGCCCCTTCGACGAGGAGGGAGATCAGTCCGCCTATCCGAACTTCACCCGTGGTTTCGCACGTCAGATCCTCGTCGGCCTCACGCGCTATCCCGCGTTGTTCGTCTTCGGGGCTGACACGGCCTTCTCGGGCGATGTGCCGGCCGCGACGCTTGATCCGGATTACCTGCTGGCCGGCGGCACCAGCCTCTCTGGCGCGGATTTCAGGGCCGACCTGCTGCTGACCGATGCGCGCACCGGACGCTGCATCTGGGGCGATTCCTTCAGCCAGCGCCTGGACCCGGCCGAGATCCTGCGTGTCCGTGACGAGGTGACCTCCGCCGTGGTGCGGCACCTGGCGCAGCCCTACGGGGTGCTCTTCAGCCGCAGGGCGCAGGAGGTGGAAGGACTGCCGAGCAGCCACCTCACTGGCTATGATTGCGTCATCCGCTTCTATCAATACTGGCGACACTTCGACCGTGCGATGTTCGACGTGCTGCGCCATGACCTGGAACGGGCCACGGTGCGGGAGCCCAGCTACGCCGACGCGTTTGCATGCCTGTCGATGCTCTATATTGACGGCTTCCGCTACGGCTATGCGACACGCGACGAACTGCCGGACAGCCTGGCGCGCTCCCTCGCCCTCGCGCGCAAGGCGGTGGAACTCGCGCCGCTCTCCAGCCGCTGCCACCACGCCCTGGGCCTGGTCTTCTGGTTCCAGGGCGACGTCGCGAACGCTGTGGCCGCGCTGCAGAAGGGGATCGCGCTCAATCCCAACGATACGGACATCATGGCCGAGCTTGGAATCCGCTTTGCGATCCTCGCCGAATGGGAGAGGGGCGTGCCGATGATCGAGGCCTCCTATGCGCGCAATCCCGCGCAGCCTTCGGCTTACCGGATCGGCCTCGCACTGTGGCATATCCGGCATGGCCGCTTCGAGGCCGCACTCGCGGAGGCGCGGAGAGTTGATGTGCCCAACGTGATCTTCGGGCATGCCGTGCTGGCCGTGGCGGCCGCCGAGGTGGGGCTGGCGGAGGAAGCGAGCGCGGCGCTCGCTGCGCTGCTCCGCGTTGATCCGGAGTATCTCTCGCGAGCGGCGGTGGATCTGGCGGGGCGGAACGTGCACCCCGCCCTGGTCGAGTGCCTGACAAGGGGGTTGCAGAAGGCGGCGGCGTTCGCCGCCGGGCCGGCCCTGTTGCGGGCTGTGTGACGGGGGCGAGCCCAGGCCCCCGCCCCGGGTCACATGCCGCCCCCCGCAACGATACTGCAGCGCGATTCCTAGCAGGTCGTAGTTATTCCCCGTGCGCGCCGAAACGCCCCTGCTGCCATAGACGCGGACCGAGTAGCGCGGGCTGATCGGGAGGGAGAGGGTCGCGCCCAGGCGCCAGTTCCGCAGCAAGTCGTCATTCGGCTCGCCATTGATCGAGGTGCGGCCACCGGTGAAGAAGGTCGCGTCAACCGAACCCCAGATGCCGCGGTTGAATGCGAAGATGGCATGGCCCTGAAAGGAATAGACGGGCTCCTGCGAGCGCCGCTGGCCGCGCAGGAAATCGCTGTTGTCGGTGAAAAGGGTGACAGCGGCGGTCGCCTCGACCGTCAGCGCGCCGAAGCGCTGCGAGGCGCCGAGTTCCGGTTTCACGAACCACCGGTTGGTGCCGAGGTTCACGGCGCGTGACGCATCATGCTGCCCCACGGGCACCGAGACTTGCAGGCTCGCGCCCAGGATCAGGTCCTGCTGCCAGGTGGGGAATTCCTCAAGCCTCAGCGCCGGCGCACCGAAGAAGTTGACCGAAACGCGGAAGCGAGGGTCACCCAGGCCATGGACCGTGCGCTCCACCGGGGCGCCGGCGAAATTCGCCGTGCCCGTGAGCCAGCTGAAAGGCGCGATCGCGTCGAACTTCGCCGAAGCGCCCAGAACCTGGAAGGACCGGGCATAGGCGAGGACGGCGCTCGATGTCTGCAAATTCGCGTTGGCGATCGGCAGGGAGGGGTCGAAGGAAAGGCTGCCGCGCGTATACGCATAGCCACCCACCAGGAAGTTCACGCCGACTGGCGTATTCGCGAAGGCGCGAGGTTCGATATCCTGGGCAAAGGCCGTGGACGCGCCGCCGGCCAGCGCAACGGCCAGCGCGATCCACCAGCGGCCGCGCGGCAGAAGCGCAACGCCGCAAGCGGCTGCGGCGACGATCCATTGCCTCTTCACGCCGAAACCTTCTGACGATCGCGATGGTGACGCAAGCGATGCGGCCAGCTGGGCCGGTCGGTGTCTTTCATCAGCCGAACCCCCTTCCTTCGGGCCCCGCGATGGCAAGCAACCGGCGCAGGCCGAGCGTGTTGGGCGATGCGAAGCTGACGACGGCACAGCTCGACCGGCTGACACATCACCGCGACATCGTCGAGACCGGCAATGAGAGTTGGCGGTTCAAGGGCAAAGTGTGGAAAAGGCCAGACACACGCTGTTGCCCGCCGCTGCGCCTATGCCTCCGCGCCTATGCCTCCGCGCCGGGCAACACCGCGCGTCGATCAACGCTGAAAAGGGGGGCCTCTTCGGGCGCCGGTTGACAGGCGGTGCCCTTCACCTTGACCAGCAGCCGCTCCACCCGGCCTGATCCCCTTGGCCACGACAAGGCCAAACACTGTCGCGTGGCCGCGCATCGCATTCACCGGCCGCGTCCTATGCCGCACCAGCCATGCGCTCCACTCTGATGGCGGGCGGCTCCTCTGGTTTGTCCCGCAACGGCACAAACCATGGCACTTCCGATGCCGCGGGGGCCGCCGACCCAAAGGGGCCGGAGGTCCTTTTCCTTCAATCCGGCTTGATGTTCCCCGTGCGGATCACCCCACCCCAGCGCGCCCGATCCTCCGCAATGAAGGCGCCGAACGCGGCCGGCGTCATGGGCAGTGGGTCCGCACCCTGGCCGGCCAGGCGCTCGCGCAGGGCGGGCTGGGCCAGCGCGCGGTTCACCTCAGCATTCATCCGCTCGATGATGGGGGCGGGCGTGCCGGCGGCGGCGGCCAGCCCATACCAACCGACCGCCTCGTAGCCCGGCACGCCGGATTCCGCGACGGTCGGCACCTGGGGCAGGGCCGGGTGGCGTTCCTTCGTCGTCACCGCCACGGCGCGCAGGCGGCCGTCGCGGATATGGCCGAGGGTCGCGGGCAGCGTGTCGCAGATGAATTGGACCCGCCCGGCGATGGTGTCCGTGATCGAGGGCCCGCTGCCGCGATAGGGCACGTGCAGCGCCTCCAGCCGCGCCATCTGCAACAGCAATTCCACGAAGAGATGCGTGGCCGAGCCGGTGCCGCCCGAAGCGTAGGAGAGGCGCCCGGGCTGCGCGCGAATCAGCGCGATCAGCTCGGCCAGGTTGTTGGCCGGCACGGAGGGGTGGACGGCGAAGACGGAGGCAACGCCCGCCACCATCGCGACTGGCGCCAGGTCACGCGCCGGATCGAAATTCAGGCGCACCAGCTCTGGCGTGATGGAGAAGGGCCCGGTGCTGGCCATGAGCCAGGTGTAGCCATCGGGCGTGGCCCGGGCGACGAACTCGCTGCCCACCGTGCCGCCCACGCCGCTCCGATTCTCGACCGTGACGGGCTGGCCCAGGGGCGCGCGCATCTCATCGGCCATCACCCGGGTCAACAGGTCGGCCGCGCCACCGGGCGGGAAGGGGGAGACGAAGCGCATGGGCCGGTTGGGCCAGTCGCCGGGCTGGGCGGCGGCACCGGCCAGGGGCAGGCCAGCCATGGTGAGGGCAAGGTTGCGGCGGCGGATCATGGAACGTCTCCACAAGGGGAGCCTCACCTTGTCCGCCGCAGAAGGCAGGTTCAACGCGGAAGCGGGGGGTGCGGCCCGCCGCGCGCCAAAACCTGCCCGGGATTCATCCATCCGCGGCCATCGACTGCGCGGATTTCACCCAGCCGCGGCCAGGGGGCCGCCTCACAGCTCCGTGAAGGGCAGCGCCAGGCGAGCATCGCCCTGCCAGGGGCCGTGGAACATCTGCAGGATGCGGTCGGCCTGGGTCATGCCGCTCTCCACGATCTCCTGGAGCGGCGCGAGGTAGATCTCCTCGCCCAGGCCGCGGGCCTTGAGGCCGGCCTCGCTGATGGCCAGTGCGTCCCGCGCCACATCGCGCAGGGAATGGCCGGCGATCTGCGCTTCCAGCGCCAGGCGCGGCGCATCGGCGCGCAGCTGGTGCATCTGCGCGACCGTCCAGTCCCGCGTCAGCGCGCGGGCCGCCTTCTGCGCGGCGTCGTCATAGATCAGCCCGACCCAGAAGGCGGGCTGCGCCTGGATCATCGCGGCGGAACCCGAATCGGAGCCGCGCATCTCGAGGAATTTCTTGAGCCGCACCTCGGTGAAGACGGTGGTCACGTGGTCGGCCACATCGCCCATCGTGGCGGCGATGCCGGGCATGCTCGCCAGGCCGGTCGTCATGAAGGTGCGGAAGCTCTGGCCCGTCGCGTCGAGCAGCTTGCCGTCCCGCGCCACGAAATACATCGGCACGTCCAGCACGAATTCCGCAAAGCGCTCGAAGCCGAAGCCCTCTTCGAAGACCAGGCCCGGGATGCCGGTGCGGTCGGGGTCCGTGTCAGACCAGACATGGCCGCGCAGCGACTTGTAGCCCGACGGCTTCCCCTCGCGCAGCGGCGATGAGGCAAACAGCGCGGTGGCGAGCGGTTGCAGCGCGAGCGAGACGCGCAGCTTCTCTACCATATCGGCCTCGTCGCCGAAATCGAGGTTCACCTGCACGGTGGAGGTGCGGAGCATCATGTCGAGGCCCATGCTGCCGCGGGTGGGCATGTAGCGCCGCATGATCGCGTAGCGGCTTTTGGGCATCCAGGACATGTCCTCGCGCCGCGCCACGGGGTGGAAGCCCATGCCGGCAAAGCCCAAGCCCAGCGGCCCTGCCACCTCATGCACATCCCGCAGGTGGGAGGCGAGCTCCAGGCGCGCGGCGTGGAGATCCTCCATCGGCCCGCCCGAAAGCTCGAACTGCCCGCCGGGCTCGAGGCTGACGGAGGCCGAGCCCTGCGTCAGGCCGATGACATTCTCGCCGTCCCGAATCGGCGCCCATCCCTTGGCCTGGATGCCTTCCAGCATCGCGCGAATGCCCTGGTGCTCGTAGTCGGGCGACGACAAATCCGCGCGGCGAAAGCCGAACTTCTCGTGCTCCGTGCCGATGCGCCAGGCGGATTTCGGCTTGCAGCCGGCGGCGAACCACTCGGCCAATTGGCGCGCGGAGGTGATCGGCGTCGGGTCAGCCTGGCCGGGATTGGACATGCGGTTGCTTTCGTTCGTGCCAGAGTGGGCGTGTGAGATCAGCGCCGGGCCTAAGTCAGCGACGGGAATCGAGCGCGAGGGAAATTGCGCCCAGTCCCGCCACCAGCGCCGTCTCCGCGCGGAGGATGCGCGGGCCGAGTGTTGCGAGCGATACAAAGGGGCGCCGGGCCAGATCGTCAAGCTCGGCCCGCTCGAAGCCCCCCTCGGGGCCCACGAGAAAGCCACAAGGGGTTGCGATTATTGCCAAAATGTCATGCAGAGGGCGAGCTTCCCGCCGCTCCGCCGCCACAAGCAGGGGGGCGCCGTCCCAGCCATCGAGCACCGCGTGCAGGGGCCGCGCGTCGCTGACCACGGGCAGGGAAAGGCGCTCACATTGCTCGGCGGCGGCGCGGGCGATGGCGGACAGGCGCTCGGTGTTGCTGTGGCCGGCGACGCAGCGGCGCGTCAGCACCGGCTGGATCACGGTGGCGCCAAGCTCGGTCGCTTTCTCCACTGCCCAATCCATCGCCTCGCGCTTCAGCGCGGCCAGCAGGGCGCGCAGCTCGGGTTCGGGGGCGGGGGCGCGCAGCTGCTCGCCCAGCCGCATGGCGCCGCGATCCTTGCGCAGGGCGGTCAGCTCGGCCGCGAATTCGCCCTCTGTCGCGTTGAAGGCGCGCAGCTCCGCGCCGGGCGAGCGGCGCAGCACATGGCCGATATGGTGCGCCTGGGCCGGCGTCATGGCGATTTCGATGCCCGGGGCGAGCGGGCCCAGGACGTGCAGCCGAGGGATGGACATGCGCCGATGTGCCGTGCTGCATGCGCGGATGCAAGACAGCGCAGGCTATACCGATATCCGCGCCGGGGGCTGGGTCGCGCGCCTGCCCGCGGCGATGCGCCCCTATGCCCTCTTGATGCGCGCCGACCGGCCGATCGGCTCCTGGCTGCTTTTCCTGCCCGGCCTCTGGGGCATCGCCTTGCAGGCCACCGGCTGGTGGCAGGGAATCTGGCTGACCATCCTCTTCTTTGTCGGCGCGGTGGTCATGCGCGGCGCGGGCTGCGTCGTGAACGACCTTTGGGATCGAGACATTGATCGTCAGGTCGAGCGCACGCGCGGGCGGCCGCTGGCCTCCGGCGCCGTCTCGGCGAAGCAGGCGGTCGCTTTCCTCGCCGCCCTCTGCGTGATCGGCCTGCTGGTCCTGCTGCAGCTGAACGCGGCGGCGATCTGGCTGGGCGTGCTCTCGCTTGTCCCGATCCTGCTCTATCCGCTGGCCAAGCGCGTCACGGATTATCCGCAGCTGGTGCTGGGCTTCACCTTCGGCTGGGGTGCGCTGATGGGCCCCGTGGCGGCGAGCGGCGGGCTGAGCTGGGCCATGCTCCTGCTCTATGCCGCCACCATCTTCTGGATCCTGGGCTATGACACGATCTACGCCCATCAGGACCGGGAGGATGACATGATGGTTGGCATCCGTTCCACCGCGCTGAAATTCGG
>NZ_JAIEQY010000086.1 GCF_019747315.1 Roseococcus sp.
TCCAGCGTCATCGTCACCAATGAGGGCAATGGCGACCTGACGCAGACCCTGCCGCGCGTGCATATCGCGCTCGCCTCCATCGAGAAGGTGGTGCCGACGCTGGAGGACGCGACGAGCCTGCTGCGTGTCCTCGCCCGTTCGGCCACCGGGCAGGATTTCTCGGTCTACACCACCTTCAGCACGGGCGTGCGCCGCAAGGGCGATCTGGATGGGCCGGAGGAATACCACGTCGTCCTGATCGATGGCGGCCGGTCCAACATGATCGGCACAGAATTCCAGGAGATGCTGCGCTGCATCCGCTGCGCCGCCTGCATGAATCACTGCCCGGTCTATGGCACCACGGGCGGCCATGCCTATGGCTGGGTCTATCCGGGGCCGATGGGCTCGGTGCTGACGCCCAGCCTGATCGGGGTGGAAAATGCCGGGCATCTGCCCAATGCCAGCACCTTCTGCGGGCGCTGCGAATCCGTCTGCCCGGTGAAGATCCCCCTCCCCAAGCTGATGCGCCATTGGCGCGAGCGGGAATTCGAGCGGCATCTGAAGCCGAGCGCGGTGCGCAGCGGCCTCGATATCTGGGCCTGGTTCGCCAAGCGGCCGGGGATGTATCGCCTGGCCTCGCGGCTGGGCATCGGTGCGCTGGGGCTGCTGGGCCGCAAGAAGGGCGCCTTCAAGTCACTGCCGCTGGCCGGCGGCTGGACCGAGGGGCGGGATCTTCCGGTGCCGCAGGGCCGCACCTTCATGGATGAATATGCCCGCCGCCAGCGTGCGGGGGTGGGCCGATGAGCAAGGAAGCCATCCTCGGCGCCATCCGGCGCGGCCTGAAGCGCGGCCCCCTGCCGGCCGACCAGCGGGCCATGCTGGAAGGGCGGCTCGCCACCCACCCGCGGCATCTGATCCCGGCGCGGTCGCAGGTCTCGCGGCCCGAGCAGATCGCGCTCTTCATCCGCAATGTGGAGAAGGAATTCGGCAGCGTCGTCCGCCTGCCGAATTTCGCCGCCATCCCGCAGGCCGTGGCGGACTACCTGGCCGCACAGAACCTGCCCGCCCGCTTCGCCATGGCGCCGCATCCGGAGCTCAAGCGTATCAAATGGGCCGATCACCCGATGCTGGAGATCGAGACGCGCCAGGGCCAGGCGAGCGACCTGGTCAGCCTGCAGCACGGCTTTGCCGGCGTGGCCGAGACTGGCACGCTGATGCTCCCCTCCGACCCCGGCCGCCCCACCACGCTGAACCTTCTGCCGGACACGGAGATGGTGGTGCTGCGCGCCAGCCGCGTCGTCGGCGCCTATGAGGAAGCCTGGGACCTGCTGCGCGCGGAGCGGAAGGACAAGCTGACCGGCGGCTTCATGCCGCGCAACATCATGTGGGTCACCGGCCCCTCGCGCAGCGCGGATATCGAGCAGACGCTCGAACTCGGCGCGCATGGGCCCCGGCAGCTTCATATCCTCCTCGTGGATGATGACTCCGCGGCGTTGAAAGAACGTGGGGGGGCGTGAAGCGCAAGCGCGGCCTTTCGGCCGAGGACAAGGCGGTCTGGGCCGCCGTGGCCCGCACCATCCGGCCCCTGCCAGGCCGCGAGATGCCGGAGGCGCCGCCCGCCATCACCATCACGCCGCCGCCCCGAGCGGCCCAGCCCCCGCCATCCCCACCCAAGCCGCGCCTGCCACCGCCCGAGATCAGCGTGGGCGCGCAGCCCTCCGGCCTGGATGCCAAGCGCTGGCGCGATCTGCGGCGCGGCACCACGCGGCCGGAGCGCAAGCTGGACCTGCACGGCATGACGGCGGCGCGGGCGCACCAGGCCGTCGAGAATTTCCTCCGCATGTGCCACGCGGATGGCACACGGGTGGTCTGCATCGTGACCGGCAAGGGGAGCAGCACCGAAGGGGGCGTGCTGAAGCGCGAATTGCCGCATTGGCTCAACGCGCCGCATCTGCGGCCGCTGATCCTGGGGGCAGCGCATCCGCACAAGGCGAATGCGGGGGCGGTGCATTTGTTGTTGCGGAGGGTGAAGTGAGCGAGGGGTTTTGCCCCCCGCGCCCCCCAGCAGGGGACCAGTTCCCTGCACCCATATCTGTTCGGAGATGCAAGAACCTGGTGAAAACCACGCAGGTTTTCACCTTGCCGGGGAGTTTGAGGGGCAGCGCCCCTCAATGACTCCCTTCGGCCAAAGACTCCGCGAGCTCCGCGAGAAACAGGGCATCTCCCTCACCGACCTCGCCACCGCGCTCCACGTCTCCCCCGCCTATCTTTCGGCGCTGGAGCACGGCAAGCGCGGCCGCCCCTCTGCGGGTCTGATCCACCAGGTGAACGAGCATTTCGGCCTGATCTGGGATGACGGGGAGGAGCTGGTCCGCCTGGCCCGCCTCTCCCACCCCCGGGTGGTGGTGGATACGGCCGGGCTGTCCCCCCAGGCCACGGAATTGGCCAATCGCCTGGCCCGGACCATCCGGGACCTGCCGAAGGAGCGGGTGGCCGCCCTCCTTGCGCTCCTGGAAAGACCCTTAGATTAAGAGGCGCTCCCTTGCCGTGCCCCCCGGCCCTGGCTAGGGTCGCGCGTCATACGGCAGTGCAGCAAAGCCAGTCAGGAAAGAAGGCGAAACGGGCCATGAAGCTCCTCGTCCCGGTCAAGCGGGTGGTCGATTACAACGTCAAGGTTCGCGTCAAGGCGGACAACACCGGCGTTGAGACCGCGAACGTCAAGATGTCCATGAACCCCTTCGACGAAATCGCCGTCGAGGAAGCGGTTCGCCTGAAGGAAAAGGGCATCGCCACCGAGATCATCGCGGTCTCCGCCGGCCCCGCCGCGGCGGCCGAGCAGATCCGCACGGCGCTCGCCATGGGTGCTGATCGCGGCATCCTGGTCGAGCATGATGGCGTGCTGGAGCCCATAGCCGTCGCCAAGATCCTGAAGGCGATCATCGCCAAGGAATCCCCCGACCTCGTCATCCTCGGCAAGCAGGCCATCGATGACGACATGAACGCGACCGGCCAGATGCTCGCCGCCCTGATGGGCTGGCCGCAGGGCACCTTTGCCAGCAAGGTCGAGATCGCCGACGGGCACGCGACCGTGACGCGCGAAGTGGATGGCGGGCTGGAGACGGTGAAGATCACCCTTCCCGCCATCGTCACCGCCGATCTCCGCCTGAACGAGCCGCGCTATGCGTCGCTGCCGAACATCATGAAGGCGCGCAAGAAGACCATCGACAATGTGAAGCCCGCTGATCTCGGCGTGGATGTCACGCCGCGCCTGACGGTGCTGCGCGTGGAGGAGCCGGGCAAGCGCCAGGCCGGCGCCAAGGTGGGCTCGATCCAGGAGCTGGTTGCCAAGCTCCGCAACGAAGCGAAGGTGATCTGAGATGGCCGTTCTTCTTCTCGCCGATCACGACGGCAAGGCCGTCTCGCAGCCGACGCGCAGCGCGGTCGCCGCCTGCGCCAAGCTGGGCGAAGTGCATGTACTGGTGCTGGGCGAAGGTGCCGCCGGCGCGGCACCCGCCGCCGCCGCCCTGCCGGGCGTGACCAAGGTCTTGCTCTGCGAGGACGCGTCCCTCGCCAACCGCCTGGCCGAGCCGCTGGCGGCCCTGCTGGTGCATCTGGCCCCCTCCTATGACCATCTGGTCGCGCCCGCCTCGGCGGCCGGCAAGAACGTCATGCCGCGCGTCGCCGCGCTGCTCGACGTGCAGCCCATCAGCGATGTCTCGGGCGTGGTGGATGCCGATACCTTCGTGCGCCCCATCTACGCCGGCAACGCGCTGGCCACGGTGAAGTCCAGCGACGCGAAGAAGGTGATGACCATCCGCGCCGCCAGCTTCGACCCCGTGCCCGCGACCGGCGGCAGCGCGGCGGTCGAATCCATCGCCGCCGCCGCCAACCCCGGCACGTCGAGCTTCATCGGCGCCGAGGTCAGCAAGAGCGAGCGGCCCGAGCTGACCGCTGCCAAGATCGTCGTCTCGGGTGGCCGCGCCATGGGCTCGGCGGAAAACTTCCACCTGATCGAGAAGGTGGCCGACATGCTGGGGGCCGCCATCGGCGCCTCGCGCGCCGCCGTGGATGCGGGCTATGCGCCCAATGACCACCAGGTGGGCCAGACCGGCAAGATCGTGGCGCCTGATCTCTACATCGCCATCGGCATCTCCGGCGCCATCCAGCATCTGGCGGGCATGAAGGACAGCAAGATCATCGTCGCCATCAACAAGGATGAGGAGGCGCCGATCTTCCAGGTGGCCGATTACGGCTTCGTGGGTGACCTGTTCAAGGCGCTGCCGGAGCTTGAAGCCGAACTCGGCAAGCCCGTCTGATGAGCGTGCGCATCGCCAGCAGCGCGGACATGCCCGATGCGCTGCTTGACATCCCCGAGATCGCCTCGGTCGGCATCATCGGCGCGGGGCAGATGGGCAATGGCATTGCCCATGTCTGCTCGCTGGCGGGCATCCCGGTGGCGATGGTGGATATCAGCACCGAGGCGCTGGACAAGGCCATCGGCACCATCGCGCGCAACATGGAGCGCCAGATCGGCCGCAAGCTGATCACGCCCGAGCAGCGCGACGCGGCGATGGGGCTGATCACCACCAGCACCGACTACGCCAGCTTCGGCACGACCGATTTCGTGATCGAGGCGGCGACGGAAAGGGAAGCGATCAAGCGCGAGGTCTTCAAGGCGCTGGTGCCGCATTTGAAGCCCTCCGCCATGGTGGCCTCCAATACCAGTTCGATCTCGATCACCCGGCTGGGCGCCGGGACGGACCGGCCGGAAAAATTCATCGGCATGCACTTCATGAATCCAGTGCCGATCATGAAGCTGGTGGAAATCATCCGCGGCATCGCCACCGATGAGCCCACCTTCCGCGCGGTGGATGCGCTCGCCAAGCGCCTGGGCAAGCAGACCGCGACCTCCGAGGACTTCCCCGCCTTCATCGTGAACCGCATCCTGGTGCCGATGATCAATGAGGCGGTCTATGCGCTGTATGAGGGCGTAGGCGACATCCGCTCGATCGACACAGCCATGAAGCTCGGCGCCAACCACCCGATGGGCCCGCTGGAGCTGGCGGATTTCATCGGCCTGGATACCTGCCTCTCCATCATGCAGGTGCTGTATGACGGGCTGTCGGACAGCAAGTACCGCCCCTGCCCGCTGCTGGTGAAATACGTGGAAGCCGGCTGGTATGGCCGCAAGACAGGCCGCGGTTTCTACGACTACAGCCAGGACCCGCCGGTCCCCACGCGATAGCGCGCCTTCTGCCTGGGGCGGGGGATCCTCCCCGGTGTTGCTCCGTCCCAGGCTGCGCTACACTCTTTGCATGTCGTCCTCCCCCCAAGATGAGGCCCGCGCCGCCCTCGACGCCGCCGGCCAATTGCCCGATGCCGAGCTCGACCTCGCGGCCATCGCCCTGCAATTCGCGCGGATTGACGCGCCGGAGGCCGATTGGCCCGCGGCCCAGAAGCTGCTCAGCCAGATGACACGCCGCGCGGTGGAACTCGCCGGCGCCGACCCGCTGGCCGATGGCGGAGACACCGCCCGCCGCCGCGCCCTGCTGGCCCGGCTGATCCATGAGGAATTCGGCTTCGCTGGCGATGCCGAAACCTATGACGACATGGTCAACGCCAATTTCATCCGCGTGCTCGAACGCCGAAAGGGCCTGCCGGTGGCGCTTGGCATCCTCTGGCTGCATGCGGCCGAGGCGGTGGGCTGGGCGGCGCATGGGCTGAACACGCCGGGCCATTTCCTGCTGGCCTTGCCGCATGCCCGCGGGCAGATCGTGGTGGATGTCTTTGCCGGCGGCGAGCAGCTCCTCGCCCCGGAACTGCGCGCCCTCATCAAGCGGGTGGCTGGCGAGCAGACGGAGCTCAAGCCCGGCATGCTGGCCCCCATGACCAAGCGGGACGTGCTGCTGCGCGTGCAGAACAACATCAAGCTGCGCCGCCTCCAGGCGAATGACCTGGAGGGCGGCCTGGCCGCCACGCGCGACATGCTGCGCCTGGCGCCCGACCACGCCGGGCTCTGGCGGGAGATGGGGCTGATTGAACATCGGCTGGAGCGGATCGGCGCGGCGCTGGCCAGCCTGGACAAGGCGCTGGAGATCGAACCGCGGGGCGAGGCGGCGGCCCGCATCCGCGGCCTGGTGGAAGAGCTGCGCAACCGGCTCAACTGAGGCCTTTACGCGGCCTTCACCCGCCCCTCCGCATCCTGGGGCCGACATGGATGGCCCCCTCGAACGCCTGACCTATTTCAGCCGGAACCTGCTGCACGGCCCGCACTGGCGCGTGGCCGAGGAGATGGACGCGCTCCTGCGGGTGGCGCGGATCCGCAACGCTTATCTGCGAATCACAGGGGCGCTGCTGTGTCATGATGATTGCTTCGCGCAAATCCTCGAAGGCGAGAGCGAGGACCTGACCTGGGTCTTCGCCGCGATCACGGCCGATCCGCGGCATTGCGAGGTGACCCTGCTGCAGCGCACCCCCATCGCGGAGCGCGCCTTTCCGGACTGGACGATGCATTATGTCGAGCCGGAATGCCTCATGCCGCCACCGGGCGCGGCGCGGGGCGAGAGCCTGTTTCAGCGGCTGGCCACACTGGCGCATGGTGGGGTTTGAGGCCTCCGGCGGCTGGGGCCGAAAGGCCCCAGGCCCCGAGAATTTCTCACGCGGCGCCAGGCGTTTGAGGTGCCTTCCATGGTTTGGGTCCGCGGCCTTCTTCGTTCACCCGTCCAACGCGCGTCCCGCGCGATGCCGCCGCATCAGCCAAACGCCCAATGCGATACTGACGGCCAGGAGTGCGCCCGAGAGCCCGAGCTGCGCCACGCCATCCACCCGCACGCCCTTGCCCAGCAGCGCAAAGACCAGCGTTTGAGGCAGATAGCCCAGCCCCGAGGCGAGCAGGAAAGGCAAAGCCGGCAACGCCGACATGCCGGCCAAAAGGTTCAGCGCCAGATTATTGCCCACGGGAAACAGCCGCAGCGCCAGCGCCGCGCCGAAGGGGTTGTCGCGCAGGGTCTCGACCACCGGGCGCAGCCGGGGACCGAAGCGACCGGCCAGCCGACGCTCGGCCCAGCCGCGCGCCACGGCCCGCGCCCAGCCATAGGCCAGGGCGCAGCCCAGCAATTGGGCGCCCAGCGCGACGGCGACGCCGATCACCGTCCCGAAGGCATAGCCGGCCAGGAAGGCCACGGCCTGGCGCGGCACCCCCACTGCCGTGGCCAACGCGCCGCCAACGAGGAACAGCGTCTCCCCCAGCAGCCCCTGGTCACGGATATAGAGGTCCACCCATTCAGTCCCGGGGGCCGCGCCCAGCAGGCGCAGCAGCAGCCCGCCGAGGGCCAGGCCCAGCACCATCAGCAGCAGCTTCACGAGGCCCAGCGGGCGATTACGGCGCGCCGGCCCGGCGGGCGCCGGTGCCTGGCCACTGCCGCTCACGGCTCCTCGATCTCGGGGCGCTTGCCGCGCCGTTGCAGCCAGGCAACGCCGAACAGGTCGAAGACGCTCACGGCCAGCCGGTCGAGCGTGCCGTAGTTGGAGACGCCGCGCGTGCGCGGGCGGTGATTCACGGGTTCGCTCAGCACCGTGGCCCCCGCGCGCAAGGCCAGCGCGGGCAGGAAGCGGTGCATGTGGTCGAAATGCGGCATGTCGAGAAAGAGTGTGCGCGGGAACAGCTTCAGCCCGCAGCCCGTATCCGGCGTCGCATCGCGCAGCAGGGCCGAGCGGATGCCGTTGGCCAGGCGCGAGGAGCGCCGCTTCACCCAGGAATCCTGCCGCTTCACCCGATGGCCCGCAACCATCACCCGGCCACCCGCCGCCTCGGCGCGGGCCAGCAGGTGGGGGATATCGGCCGGGTCATTCTGGCCGTCGCCGTCCAGCGTCGCGATCCAGGTGCCGCGGGCGGCCTTCACGCCCGTGATGATGGCGGCCGATTGCCCGCAGCTCTCGCGGTGGCGCAGATGCCGGACCGCGGGGAGGCGCGCTAGTTCGGCGGGCGTGCCGTCAGTGGAGCCATCATCCACGTAGATGATTTCATGCGGGGTTTCCGCCAGCGCGGCCGTGATCTCAGCGACCAGGGGGGCGATGTTCGGGGCCTCGTTCCGCACGGGAATGACGACCGAAACCAGCGGTGCGGCGGACATCTCCCGGCGTTACCAGCGCGCGGCGGGGGCTACAAGCCGTTCGCGGCGCAATTCTTCGTCGTGGCCATGGGCTACAACCCTGGGTTTGGGCTATTATGTTGGGCCCATGCCCCTAGATGCCCGCAGCTTTCCCGCCCTGTCCCCCGCCACCCCGGGCGGCGATCACGCCAACCCGCGCGCCGTGGCCTTTTGGCTGCTCAGCGTGGCAGGCCTCATCTGGATCATGGTCGCGCTGGGCGGCGCCACGCGGCTGACCGGCTCCGGCCTGTCCATCATGGAATGGGCGCCGCTGGCGGGCACCCTGCCGCCGCTCAGCCAGGCGGAATGGCAAAGACTCTACGATCTCTACCGCACGATTCCGCAATACCAGCTGCAGAATGCCGGCTTCGGGATGGAAGGCTTCCAGCGCATCTTCTGGCTGGAATGGGGGCATCGCTTCTGGGGCCGGCTGATCGGCCTGGCCTATCTGCTGCCCTTCCTGTGGTTCTGGTGGCGCGGCGCCATTCCGAAGGGGCTCATGCCGCGCCTCGTGCTGCTTTTTGTGCTGGGCGGCATGCAGGGCGCCATTGGCTGGTTCATGGTCGCCTCAGGGTTCGATGCGGATCGCACGGCGGTCTCGCCCTATCGCCTGGTGCTGCATCTCTCCATGGCCTTCGTGCTGTTTGGCGTGATCCTCTGGACGGCGCTCGGCCTGCTGCGGCCGAGGTCGGAGGCCGATCATCCGAAGCTGCGGCGCCAGGTCGTGGCCGCCTTCTGGCTGGCGGCCGCCACCATGCTGGCGGGCGGCTTCGTCGCCGGCATCCGCGCCGGCTTCTCCTACAACAGCTTTCCGCTGATGGATGGCCAGCTGGTCCCGGCCGGCTATCTCGACCTTGCGCCCTTCTGGCGCAACTGGACGGCCAATGTCGCCGCGGTGCAGTTCAACCATCGCCTGCTGGCCAGCCTGACCCTGCTCGCCGCCATCGGCGCGGCGGTGGCGGCGCGGCGCCTGCCGGACGGCTTCGCCCGCCGTGCGGTCTGGACCATGGCGGCCGCCATCCTGGCGCAATATGCGCTGGGGGTCGTCACGCTGCTGCATGTGGTGCCGGTCTCGCTCGGGACGCTCCACCAGGCCCTGGCGGTGGGCGTCCTGGCTGCCGGGCTCTGCGCCTGGCACGCCCTGCGCGCCCAACCCCGGCCCGGCGCGTGACCATGGACACGCCCGGCGAAGCCCGACCCAATGTCCTGGCCGCCCTGCCGGTGGCCTTGATGGGCTTCTCCGAGGCGGGTGCGCTGGTCTTCGTGAACGCCGAGATGCGCACGCTGCTGCGCGTCGACATGGCCGCGCTGAAGGAAGGCGCCGCCCTGCGCGATGTGCTGCGCCTGCTGGCCTTCCGCGGCGCGCTCGGCCCCGGTGACCCGGCCGAGCGCCTGCGAGAGATGCTGGATCTGGATTTCAGCATCGCCCATCGGCGCATGCTGCGTGATGTGGATGGGCGCGGCCTGGAGCTAAGGCTGGCCCCGCTGCCCGATGGCGGGCACCTGCTGACGCTGAGCGATGTCAGTGAGTTTCTCCAGGCGCGTGACGCGGCGGAGCGCGAGGGGCGCGCCCTGGCTGCCCTGCTGGCGCGGCTGAGCAACGGTATTGCGCAGTACGACGCGGAGCGCCGGCTGGCCCGCAGCAACCCCGCCTATGCACGCCTGCTCGGCCTGCCCCCGCACGCGCTGCAACCCGGCATGGGCATCAGCGAGATTGTCGCCAGGCAGCGCGAGGCGGGCGAGTTCGACACCACCCACGCCGCCGCAGTGACAGCCGACCTGACGACGCGCTCCCTTGCGATGCCCTGGCAGCATGAGCGCACGCGACCCGACGGGCAGACGCTCCGCTTCGACAACCAGCCGATGCCCGATGGCGGCTGGCTCACCGAAATTACCGATATCAGCGAGGCCCGGCAGGCCGAGCAGAATGCGCGCCGCCGCGTGGCGCTGCAGGATGCACTGATGGAGGCGCTGCCCATCGGCGTCGCCGTCTACGGGCCCGACCGGGTGCTGACCCAGGTGAACCCCGCCTATAACCGGATCATGTCGCACAGCCCGATCCGACCGGGCGAGAATTTGCGGGACATCCTGATGCGCCGCGCCCTCGCCGGGGAGTTCGGACCTTGCGATCCCGAAGGGGAGGTCGCGCAGCGCCTCGCCAAGGTCAACATCGCGCATGGCTTCGAGCAGCGCAGCCCGACCGGGGTGGCCAGCAGCCACCGCAGCGTCCCGCTGCCGGATGGCGGGCATGCGATGGTGGTGGCGGATGTCACCCAGCTCCAGGCCGCGCAGGCCGAAGCGCGCGACCGCGCCGAGGTGCTGAACCACATGCTGGAAACCACGCGGCACGGCATGGCGATGTTCGACGCCGCCGGGAATGTGATGGCCGCCAATCGCCTCGCCGCGCATTTCTGCGGGCTGCCGGCTGAGGCCTTCGCGCGTGGCATGAATATCCGCGAATTGCGCGCCATGCAGATCGCCCTCGGCGTGCATGGCGACCGCCTCGCCACCGACCGGTTCCTCGCGGAACGAATGAATGAGCCGCTGAAGGGGCCGGACCGCTACCGGCGCACAAGCGCCGAGGGCACGGTGGTGGAAATCATCACCGACAAGCTGCCCGAAGGCGGCTATGTGCGCTCCTTCACCGACGTCACCGCGCAGGTGCAGGCCGAGGCCGAGGCCAATCATCGGGCAGCCTCACTGCAAGCCGTGCTGGACCACATGCGGCACGGCATCATCCTCTATGATGCTGAGGGCTATGTGCGCACGGGCAATGCGCTGGGCGAACGCCTGGCCGGCTTGCGCCCGGGACAATTGAAGCCAGGCGTCCATTTCGACGAACTGCGAGACCTGCAGGCGGTGCAGGGGGAACATGGCACGGGTGACGCCGCGACCCGATGGCAACAGGATCGCGTGCGCGAACCCTGGAAAGGTGAGAGCACCTACACCCGCAAGCGGCCGGACGGCACCATCATCGAGGTCCGCACGGATCTGATCCCCGGCGGCGGCTGCGTGCGCTCCTTCACCGACGTCACCGCCCTCACCGAGGCGCAGGCCGCGGCCGCCTCGCGGGCGGCGATCGTCCAGGCGATGCTGGACAACATGCGTCACGGCATCGCGCTGTTCGATGCGCGGCAAAGGCTGCTGACAGCCAATGCCTTGTGCGCCGAACTGATGGGCCTGCAGGGCTGGCTGCGCCCCGACGTGACCTATCCGGAGATCATCGAGGCCCAGTTCGAACGCGGCGAATTCGGCCCGCCGGCCCAGGCGGCCCAGCGCCTCGCCCTTTTGCGCAGCCATGACATGCGGGAGACACGCACGCTGCGCCGCCGCCGGCCCGATGGCGCGGAGCTGGAGGTGACGGCAAGCCCCGTGCCCCATGGCGGATTCGTGCTCACCATCACCGACATCACCGCACGGGTAATGGCCGAGCGGGAAGTCGAACGCCGCGCCGAGGTGCTTGGTGCCACGCTGAACGCCGCCCGACAGGGCATCATCCTCTTCGATGCGAGTGGCCGCGCCGTGGCGGCGAATGACATCGCCGTCCAGCTCACCACCCGCGCCGATGCGGCCGCGCTGATCGGCCAGACACATGCCGAGATCGTCGGCGGGCAGCACCGCTTCGAGGGCGCGAGCGAAGAGGAAGTCCGCGAGGCGATACAGCGCGTGGAGGCAGTGGATCGCCGCCAGCCACATCGCTACCAGCGCTTGCGGCGGGACGGCCTGGTCCTCGACATCAGCTCGGACCCGATGCCCGAAGGCGGCTACGTCGTCTGCTTCTCGGATGTCACGGAGCTGGTACGGGCGCGGGAACAGGCGCAGGCCCGCGCGGCGCTGCTCTCCGCTACGCTGAACGCCGCGCGCCAGGGCATCACGCTATTCGATGCGCAGGGCATCGTCCTCGCGGCCAATGACATCGCGGCACAGCTGGCCGGGCTGCCGGATGGCTCGGCGCTGATCGGGCGAAGCCATGCCGAGATCGTGCGGACGCAGCGGGACCATGAGGGCGCCTCGGCGGAGCAGCGGGCGCTGCAGGAGCGGCGCTTCGCGGAGATGGACCGCACGCGCCCGCATCGCTACCAGCGCCAGCGGGCCGATGGGCAGGTCTTTGACGTCACCTCCGACCCGATGCCCGAGGGCGGCTACGTCGTCTGCATCTCGGACGTGACCGAGCTGGTCCGCGCGCGTGAGCAGGCCCAGGCGCAGGCGGCCGCGCTGGCCGCCACGCTCGACGCCTCGCGCCACGGCATCACGCTGTACGGCCCCGATCAGCGCGTCATCGCCACCAACCGCATCAGCATGGCCATCGCCGGCTACGCAACGCCCGAGGAGATGGTGGGCCAGACCTATGAGCAGGTGATGCGCAAGCAGGCGCCGCTGGAGAAGCTCGGGGCACAGGCGGCGGAGGAGGCCTTCATGCAGCAGGCCCTGGCGCTCGATCGCAGCAAGCCCGTGCGCTATCAGCGCCGCCGCGCGACGGGCGAGGTTTTCGACGTCGCCTCCGACCCGACGCCGGAGGGTGGCTTCGTCGTCTCCATCTCCGATGTGACGCCGCTCGTGGATGCGCAGGAGGAGGCGCAGCGCCGCGCCGGCATCCTGCAGGTGATGCTGGAGAACAGCCGCCAGGGCATGGTGCTCTATGACGCGCAGCACCGCCTGGTCGCCGCCAATGCGCTGGCGGGCGAGATGATGGGCGTGCCCGACCTGCTGGCCAGGCCGGGCACGCCGCAGCGCGACATCCTGGCGGCGCAGCGGGCCCGCGGCCTCTATGGCGGCGAGGATGGCGGCGCCGCCCAGGAGGCCCTTTTCCTGGGAATTGACCGCAGCAAGCCGCACCGCATGCAGCGGGACCTCCCGGATGGCCGACGCTATGACGTGGCCTCCGATCCCACGCCCGATGGCGGCTTCGTGATCTCGGTGGCGGATGTGACGCCGCTGGTGCGGGCCGAGGCAGCGGCGGAGCAACGCTCGGGCCTGCTGCGGACCATGCTGGAGAACAACACCTCCGGCGTGCTGCTCTATGACCATGAGCGCCGGTTGCGTGCCTATAACAGCCTCGCGGTCACGCTGACGGCCATGCCGGAACTGCCCAACTGCATCGGCATGCGCCTGGAGGACCTGCTGGCCGCACAGGAGCGGACGGGCAATCTGGGCAAGGCCGAGGTGGCAACGGGGCGCCGCCAGGAGCTCCTCGCCCTGGACCGCAGCAAGCCCTCCCGCTCGCAACGTGTCACCGCCGAGGGTCGCGTGCTCAACTACGCCTCCGACCCCACGCCCGATGGCGGTTTCGTCGTTTCGCTCACCGATGTCACGCCGCTCGCACGGGCCGAGGCCGAGGCCAAGCGGCGCGCGGAGATCCTGGGCGTGATGCTGGGGAATATCCGGCATGGCATCGTGCTGTTCGACGCCGAGGGCCGGCTCGTCGCTTCCAACGCGAAGCTGCGGGAATTGCTCGGCCTCGGGGAAGACGCCCTGGTGCCGGGCACCCATATGCATGAGATGGTCAATGCGCTGCAGGTGCACGGCGAATATGGCGAGGGCGAGGACGCCCTGCGCGTGGCCGAGGCGATCAAGACGCGCCCGCGCTTCGCCCCGATCCGCTCTTTGCGGCCGCGGCCGGATGGCAGCATCCTTGAAGTCGTCTCCGATCCGACGCCCGAGGGCGGCTGGGTGGTGACCTATACCGATGTCACCGAGGACCGGAAGATCCGCACCGAGCTGGAAGCGGCGCGCGAGGCCGCGGAAGCCGCGAGCCGCGCCAAGTCCCGCTTCCTCGCGACCATGAGCCATGAGCTGCGTACGCCGCTGAACGCCGTGATCGGTTTCTCCGAGGTGCTGCGCGGCCGCACCTCGCCCGAGCAGACGCTGGAATTCGCCACCGCGATCCAGGAGGCGGGGCGGCATCTGCTCTCGTTGATCGACGATATCCTCGACATCACCCGCGCGGAATCGGGCCAGGCCCCCCTGACGCTCGAGGAGGTGCCGCTGGCGCCGCTGATGGAAGGGGCCGCGCGCATGATCGGCCCGGCCATCCTGCAGGGTCAGCTGCAATTGGTGCAGGACATCCCGCCGGGACTTCCGGCCCTGCGCGCCGATGCACGCCGGCTGCGGCAGATACTGCTGAACCTGCTCAGCAACGCCACCAAGTTCACCGAGGCGGGCGGGCGAGTCACGCTGCGCGCACGCCACGCCGAAGGCGGCGTCATCATCGAGGTGCAGGACACCGGCATCGGGATCGCGGCGCATGATATCGAGCGCGCCTTTGAGCCCTTCACCCAGCTGGACAACACGCTCTCCCGTCGCTTTCCGGGCTCCGGCCTGGGTCTGCATCTGTGCCGCGCCCTGGCCGAGGCACAGGGTGCGAGCCTGGTGCTGGACAGCACGCCCGGCCTGGGCACCACCGCCCGCCTGACCTTCCCACCTGCCTGCCTGATCCCCTGAACGGAATTCCCATGCCCCTGGACACGCCCCTCGCCGTCACGGACCGCCTGTTCTACACCGAGCTGGACCCCGCCGCCGCCGAACGCCGCCTGCGCGAGGCGACCGCGGGCGCCGAGGATGGCGAGCTCTTCTTCGAGTACCGTGAGAGCGAGGCGATCAGCCTTGAGGATGGCCGCATCCGCTCGGCCAGCTACGACACGCAGCGCGGCTTCGGCCTGCGCGCCATCCAGGGCGAGGCGGCGGGCTATGCCCATGCGGGCGAGATCAGCGACGCGGCACTGGCGCGCGCCGTGGCGACGGTGGGCGCAGTGCGGCAGGGCCGCAGCGGCAGCCTCGATGTCGGCCCGCGCGCGACCAACACGCAGCTCTATGAGGCGGCGAACCCGCTGACCGCCATGGGCTTCGCGGAGAAGACCGAGCTGCTCATGGAGATCGACGCGCATGCCCGCGCGCTGGATCCACGGGTGACGCAGGTGATGGCGTCCCTCACCGGCGAATGGCAGGCGGTGCAGATCCTGCGCCCGGACGGGCTGCGCGTGGCCGACCTGCGGCCGCTGGTGCGCTTCAATGTCTCGGTCGTCGTCGAGGAGAATGGGCGGCGCGAGACGGGCAGCTTCGGCACCGGCGGGCGCTTCGCCTATTCGCGCATCATCGGCGATGGTGGCTGGCAGGCGGGCGTCGCGGAGGCGCTGCGCCAGGCTTTGGTGAACCTGCAGAGCATCCCGGCCCCGGCCGGCGAGACGGAGGTGGTGCTTGGCCCGGGCTGGCCCGGCATCCTGCTGCATGAGGCGATCGGCCACGGGCTGGAGGGCGATTTCAACCGCAAGAAGACCTCGGCCTTCGCGGGCCTGCTGGGCACGCGCATCGCCGCCCCCGGCGTGACCGTGGTGGATGACGGCACCATCGCCGATCGGCGCGGCTCGCTCACCGTGGATGACGAGGGGACGCCCTCCGGCCGCACCGTGATGATCGAGGATGGCTATCTGCGCGGCTTCATCCAGGATCGGCAGAATGCCCGCCTCATGGGTGTCCTCCCCACGGGCAATGGCCGCCGCCAGAGCTACGCCCACAGCCCCATGCCGCGCATGACCAACACCATCATGCTGGGCGGGGCGCAGACCCCGGCCGAGATCATCGGCAGCGTGAAGAAGGGCATCTACGCCGTCAATTTCGGCGGCGGGCAGGTGGACATCACCTCGGGCAAGTTCGTCTTTTCGATGAGCGAGGCCTACATCATCGAGAATGGGCGCATCGGCGCACCGGTGAAGGGCGCGACCCTCATCGGCAACGGGCCCGACGCGCTGACCAAGGTCAGCATGATCGGCAATGACAGCGCGATGGACCCGGGCATCGGCACCTGCGGCAAGAATGGCCAGGGCGTGCCGGTGGGGGTGGGGCAGCCCACGCTCAAGATGACCGGGCTGACGGTGGGCGGCACCGCCATCTGACGCGGATTCGCCACGCGCCCGTCACGCGGGCGCAACCGGAGCGGCGCATGGAGTGCGGATGCAACGCCGCCTCCTCCTCGCCGCCCTCCTCCCGGTTCCCGCGCTCGCCTTCCCCGACCGCGCGGTCACCATCATCGTCCCCTTCGCGGCCGGTGGTTCCACCGACATCGCGGCGCGGCTGATCGCCGAGCGGCTTTCGGCGCTGACCGGCGGCCGCTTCGTGGTGGAGAACCGCGCCGGCGCCGGCGGCGCCATCGGCAGCGAGGCGGTGAAACGGGCACCTGCCGATGGGCACACGCTGCTCATGGCTTCGGCTTCTTCGCATGGTGCCAACCCGGCCGTGTTTCGGGACTTGCCCTATGACGCCGTGGAGGATTTCGCCGCCGTGGCGCTGACCGGCGTGACGCCGCTCGCCCTCGCCGTGCCGCCTGGCGGCCCGGCCGATGTGGCCGGGCTGCGCGCCGCGCTCGCTGATGGGCGGGGCAGCTATGGCTCGGCCGGGGCGGGCAGCATCACGCATCTGGCCGGCGCCTTGTTCCTGGCCCGCACCGGCCTGAGCGCCGAGCACATCCCCTATCGCGGCGGCGCGCCCGCGCTGGAGGCGCTGGCGCGGGGCGAGGTGAGCTTCGCGCTCGACACGCTGGCCGGGCTGAACGCCCTGGCCGAAGCCCGTCGCATCCGCCTGATCGCGACCGGCACCGCCCACCGCGCCGTCACCCTGCCCGATCTGCCGACGCTGGAGGAGCAGGGCGTCGCACCTTTCGACCTCTCCACCTGGAACGCCTTGCTCGCCCCGCGCGGCACGCCGCCGGAGCGTGTGGCGGCGCTGGCACAGGGCGTCCATGCGGCGCTGGCCGAACCTGCGCTGGCGCAGCGCCTGGCCGGGCTTGGCGTGGGCGTGCCGGAGCCGATGGGCCCGGCGGCCACCGCGCAATTCATCACGGCCGAAGTGCGGAAGTTCCGCGCCATCGCCGAGGGCGCGGGCCTGCGGCTGGAGCGCCCCTGATCCCTTGCGCGGCCGCCCGGGCTGGGGCTTAAGCTCGTTCCAGAAAAAAACCGGAGGTTCGTCATGATTCGTCGCTTCGCGCTTGCCGCGATGGGATTGCTCGCCCCAGTCCTTGCCCAGGCCCAGAGTTTCCCGCAGCGCCCGGTCACGCTCACCGTGGGCTTCGCCCCGGGTGGCAGCACCGACATCGCCTCCCGTCTCATCTCCGAGCGCTTCGCCGCCAATCTCGGCACGGATGCGCGAGTCGTGGTGGAGAACCGGCCTGGCGCCTCGGGCGTGGTGGCGGGCGATTGGCTGCGGCGCCAGACGCCGGACGGCCATGCGCTGATGCTGATCGAGGTCAGTTCCCACGCCATCGCGCCGGCCGCGCTGGAGGGCGGCACGCCCTTCAACCCGCTCTCCGATGCGACGCAGATCGCGATGATCGGCACCGCACCCATGGTGCTGATCGCCGCACCCAGCTTCCCGGCGACGACGGCACAGCAGGCCATCGCGGTGCTGCGCGCCTCGCGCCCCGAGCAATATGCCTATGCGACCTCGGGCGTCGGCTCCATCCCGCATCTGGGGGTGGAAATGCTGGCGCTCCAGCTCGGCGCGCGCTTCACCCATGTGCCCTATCGCAGCGGCGGGCTGATGCTGACGGCGATCCACCAGGGCGAGGGGCAGTTCGGCATCGCCGTGCTGGCCTCCGCCGCCGGGCAGATCCGCGGGGGGCTGGTCCGGGGCCTCGCGGTGACAAGCCGTGAGCGCTTCCCCTCCTTCCCCGACCTTCCCACCCTGAACGAAGGGGCCATGCCGGGCTTCGAGCTCACGACCTGGAACATGATCATCGGCCCGCCCAACATGGCGCCGGCCCTGGTCGCGCAGCTCAACCGCGCCCTGGTGGCGACGGTGGCCGATGCGCCCCTGCGCGAGCGCCTGCTCCAGGCCGGGGTGCTGCCCTGGTCCACCGAGAACACGCCCGAGACGACGCGCGCCTTCCTGACCAGCGAGGTCGAGAAGTACCGCCAAGTTGTGGCGCGGACGGGAATTCGCCTGGAGCGTTGATGCGGGCGCAATTCCGCCTGATACTGGCCTGAACGACGCTCAGGAAAGCCAGACACGATGGACGGTTCGATCAGCCCCAAGCCCGCGCGCCCCATGGCGCGCGGCCGCCTCTTCTTCGCCAATCCGGGGCCGACGAACATCCCGGATTCCGTCCTCGCCGCCACGGCGCGCGCCAGCATCGACTTCAACGACCCGGCCTTCCTCGCCGTCTATGACGCCTGCTTCGAGGGGCTGAAGAAGGTGCTGAAGACAAGGCACCACCTCTTCATGTACACGGCCTCGGGCCATGGCGCCTGGGAGGCCTCGCTCGTCAACACGCTCTCGCCCGGCGACCTCGTGCTGATCCCGGAGACGGGGCATTTCTCCGACAGCTGGGCCAAGATGTGCGGCACCTTGGGCTTCGAGGTGCAGATGGTGGCGGCCGACTGGCGCCGTGGCGTCGAGATCGCGGCGATCGAGGCCGCGCTGGCCGCCGATACCGGCCACAAGATCAAGGCCGTCTGCTGCGTCCACAATGAGACGGCGGCCGGCACGCGCATGCCGCTCGACCAGGTGCGCGCCGCGATGGACCGCGTGAAGCATCCGGCGCTGCTGATGAGCGACACCATCTCCTCGCTCGGATGCTATGATTTCCGCATGGATGAGTGGGGCGTGGATGTCTGCGTCGGCGGCAGCCAGAAGGGACTGATGCTGCCCACCGGCTTCAGCTTCACCGGTGCCTCCGAGAAGGCGATGGAGGCGCATCGCGCCAGCACCCATCCGCGCCATTACTTCGACTGGACCGAGATGCTCACCCGCCGCCAGAAGAGCTTCGTCGGCACGGTGCCGACCACGCTGTTCTACGGCCTGCAGGAAGCGCTGCGCCTGATGCTGGTGGAGGAGGGGCTGGACAATGTCTTCGCCCGACATGCCCGCCTCGCCAAGGCGGTGCGCGCCTGCGTGCAGCATTGGTCCGGCAACAATGGCCCGCAGCTGTTTTGCCAGAATCCGGAGCGTTGGTCGGACAGCGTGACCGCCGTGCTGATGCCGGAGGGCTTCGATGCCGAGCCGGTGCGGAAGATCGCGCTGGAACGGTTCAATGTCTCGACCGGCGGCGGGCTCGCCAAGCTCTCGGGCAAGGTGTTCCGCATCGGCCATCTGGGTGACCTGAACGAGCCGATGGTCATCGGCACGCTGGGCGCCATCGAGATGGCGCTGGGGATCGCGGGTGTGCCCCACGCCAAGGGCGGCGTGCAGGCGGCGCTGGACAGCCTGGCGGCCTGAGGCCTCTGTCTTTGGGGTGGCCGGCATTCGCCAGCCGCCCCTTTCAGAGGCGCCAGATACGCCGAAACGCCAGGGCGGCCAGGCCACCGGCGAGCGCCCCGGCCAGCGGCAGGACCGGCTTGGCAAAGACAGCCAGCTGCAGCAACAGCGCGCCCGCGGCCGCGCCACCGATCGCATAGGCCAGGCGCCCCTGCCGGCCGAGTGCGGCCAGCAGCAGATGCACCGGCAGCCCACCCGCGACCGTCAGCAGGAGAGCGAAGGGCCAGGCGAAGATCATCGCGGCCGAACCCAGGGCGAAATCCCCGATCAGTGTGGGCGTGAGCTCATCCAGCCCGGCATCCGGCAGGTAGGAGATCAGCAATAGCACCGGCAGCGGCGTCAGGCAGGCGACCAGGGATGCCGCCAGCACGCCAAGAACAAGCCGCCCCGGCTGGCTCGCAATCAGCCGGTGGCCAAGGCTCACGCCACCAGCGGGGACGGCCCCACCGGGTGCATCGCCACCGGCGTCTCGCCCGACGCCATGGCGGTCGGCAGCGGCCGGAAGCCCTCGGGCACCTCGATATCCGGCCGCTCCGCGAAGAGCCGCGCCCAGGCACGGTTGGAAACCTCATCCGCCTCGCGGAGGATGCGCGCCTCATCCATGGTCAGCACCACGCCGTCGCGCATCAGCCAGCGCCCATCCACCATCACGTCGTCAATGTCGCGCGCCTGGCCTTGGTGCACGAAGACCGAGACGGGGCGGAGGAAGGGCACGAGATGCGCGCGGTCGGTGCGGAGCATGATGAGGTCGGCCAGGTTGCCCTCGGCCAGCCAGCCGCCATCCGGCACGCCCATGGCCTTGTAGCCATTGCGGGTGGCCCAGCGCAGCGCCTCCTCCGGCGTGGGATTGCGGCCATCCTTGCGGCGCACGCGCTCCATGAAGAGGCCGGTGCGCATCACCTCCACCATATCCTCGGCCATGTTGTCGCTGCCCATGGCGATGTTGGCGCCGCCCTCGGCCATCTCGCAGACGCGCGGAGAAAGGCCGCGCCGCGCCGCGATGGCGGAGTTGAAGGCGACATGCGCGCCGCGCTTGCCGAGGATCTTCTCTTCCAGCGGCGCCATGCAGCGGCAATGCGCGCCGATCATCCGGTCATGGATGAAGCCGATGGAGTCCAGGAACTCGGTGGGCAGCATGTTGTGATGCGCCTGCACCGCCGCCACCTCGCCCCAGATCTGGTTGAGGTGGATGGTGCAGATCGTGTCCAGCTCCTGCTGCAAGGCGCGCAAGCTCCGCAGCAGCTCGGGCGAGCACATGTCGGGCGCCCAGGCGGAGACACCAACGCGGACGCGCCCCTCGCCCGCGCCATTCCACTTCGCATACAGCGCGCGAATGCGGGTGAGGCCCGCTTCGCCCACCTTGGCGTCGCGCTTGAACTCCGCGGGATCGCCGATCGAGGTGCCGACACGGTCCCAGCTGCGCTCGGCCAGCAGCATGCGCAGGCCGGTGGCTTCCATCTGGGCCGCATAATTCTCGATCTGCGACGCATCCTCCAGCAGGGCGGTTGTGCCGGAGCGCAGTGCCTCCAGCGCGCCCAGCTCGCACATCACCGCCTGCTCGGCGGGGGTGAGCGGCGGCAGCGGGATGGGCGATAGGCCACCGGTGAAGGGCGGCTCATGCGGGGGCGAGAGATCCTCGAAGACGCCGCGCGCCAGGGTCATGACGAGGTGCGTGTGGATATTGGCGAAGCCCGGGAAGATGGCGCGCCCTGTGGCATCCACCACCTCCGCGCCGGGGTAGCGGGTGGCGATCTCGGCGCTGGGGCCAAGGGCCGCGATGCGGTTCCCCTGGATCGCGATGGCGCCGTCATGGTGGATGGTGCCGGCTTCATCGCCGGTGACGATGGTCGCGTTGCGGATCAGCAGCATGGGCGTCGCCTTCCCTATTCGGCCTGGATGTTGGCCTCGCGCACCAGCCGCGTCCAGAAGGCGCGCTGCTCGCGCATATGGGCGTCCAGCGCGGCGCCCGGCGTGAAGGCGGCGACGGAGCCGAGGCTGATCATCTGCGCCACCATCTCCGGCGCTTCCATGACCGCGCGGAAGCCATCCTCCAGCAACTGCCGCCGCGCGGGCGGGATGCGGGCCGGAGCGATCACGCCGTTGAAGCCCATCAACACCCAATCCGTGCCGGTCTCGCGCACCGTCGGCACATTGGGCAGGCCCGGATGGCGCTCGGGCGAGGAAATGGCCAGCAAGCGCACGCGCCCACCCTCATGCGCGCCGCGGAAGACGCCGTAATTGCCGACCATCAGCTGCACATCGCCCGCCAGCAGCCCCTGCAACGCCGGGCCGGTGCCACGATAAGGCACATGCGTCATCGAGACGCCCGCCGCGCGCCGCCAGGATTCATAGAAGAGATGCGGTCCCGAGCCGATGCCCGCCGAGCCGAAATTCAGCGCATCCGGCCGCGCCTTCAGCAGCGCCACGAATTCCTGCAAGGTGCGCGCGGGGACGCTGGCCGAGACCACCAGCACTGAGGGCCCGGCCGTGAGTTGCGCCACGCCCACGAAATCGCGCTGCGTGTCGAAGGGCAGGTTCGGATAGAGCGCATGGGTGATGCCGAGATTGCCGGCATCACCCATGAACAGCGTGTAGCCGTCGGGCTCGGCCCGCGCCATGAACTCCATGGCGATGTTGCCGTTGGCCCCCCCGCGATTTTCGACCACCACGGGCTGACCCAGCCGCTCGGACAGCTTCTGCATGATGGGCCGCCCCACCGTGTCCACGCCGCCGCCGGCGGGATAGCCGATGACCAGGCGGATGGGGCGGTCGGGGAAGGGCGCCTGCGCCAGCGCCGGCGTGGCGAGGGGCGCAAGCAGCAGGGCGCGGCGGGTGGCGTGCATGGCGTGGTCTCCGCTGGGATGCGCGAATCTCGCCCCTGTTTCGCTGGCAGGGAAGCGAATTCCGGCGGCAAGATCGTTGGCCCACCCGGATTTGCTCAAGGCCTGGGCGGCGCATTGCACCGCTGGCCCAGCGCGGGGCAGCGCTTCACCCGCCCGTGAGGCTGGCCCTCAGCGCCGCGACGGCGCCGCGATGGGCCGAACGGATGAAGCGCATGCCGCCCTTCGTCCCGATGGGGCCGCAGTGGCAGTGCCGCGCATTGTCCCAGCCGTTGTAATCCATGACCGGATAGATGCAGGCGCCAAGCAGCGGCACGCCCTCCCGCCGCGCAATCGCGATCTCCTTGGCGATGGCATCCGCCCAGACCACGCCCTCGGGCTCCTCGGCGCCCGTCTCGGTGATGGCCATGGGCAGCGCATAGCGCAGCCGCATGTCACGCAGCAGAACATGGAGGGGGCGGTAGCCCGCCTCGCCACGCGGCACCTTCTCGCCATCCGGGCGCCATTGGTTGTGGGGATAAAAATTCCAGCCAAGGACATCGATCGCGGTGGAATCTTGCGCCAGGATCATGTCCAGCGCAGCGACGGAGCCGGCGACGCGCGAGGCCGAATAGTGCTGCTCCAGCGGGTTCTCCGGGTCGGCAACGATCCAGATCAACGGCTCGCAGACCAGGATGGGCTCCAGCGCGCCGGCGTCGCGCAGCGCCGCCACCACGGCCAGGTGGCCCGCCACCAATTGGCGCTTGAAGGCATCGCCCTGACGGGTCAGGAAGGGGGCGAAACCGCCCGTCTCCCCACCAGCCCAGGCCCAGAAGGCCATCTCGTTCACGGGTACCCATGCGCCGATCCGCACGCCCTCGCGCCGCAGCATGCGGGCGGCTTCACCGGCGAAGCGGGCAAGGCGCAGGGGCCATTCAGGTGACATGATGTCCAGGCCATCCGGCACGCCCCAGTGGCAGATGTCCCAGATCACTTCCGTATCCGCCGCCAGCGCGCCCGCGATCTGCTGCCGGGCTGAGCTCCAATCGAACACCCCCGCATCACGCTCGATCAGATGCCATCGCAGCGCTTCCCGAACGGTGCGGATGCCGAGCGACCGCAGCAGCAGGAAATCCAACGCTGCCCAACGCGGGTGGCCGCTCCGCTCCAGCGGATCCACCCGGGCATGGTCGGCCCGCCGGTGCGATGCACTCTCGAAGCCACCCCAGACCGGGCTGGAAAAGCGAATCTCCGACAGAACGGTTACTCGGCCGCCGCCTTGACCCGCGCCACTTCCACCAGGCGTCGCGCCGTGGTCAACGCCTGCGCCACCACTTGGTCCATGTTCATGTAGCGGTAGGTGCCCAGCCGGCCCAGGAATGTCACGCCCGCCTCGGCATCGGCCAGCGCCTCATAGCGCTTGTAGAGCGCCTGGTTCGCTGCATTCGGGATCGGGTAGAAGGGCTCGCCGGTGGCGGAGGACTTCTCGCGGCACAAGCTGGTGAAGCGGTGCTTCTGACCAGTGATGTGCTTGAATTCCGAGCAGCGCGTATAGGGCGTTTCCATCCCGGGATAGTTGATGGTGCCGACCGGCTGCACGAAGTCCACCTCGCGCGTCTCATGCTCGAAGACCAGCGAACGATAGGGCAACGGGCCGAAGCACATCCCGAAATAGCTGTCCACCGGGCCGGAGAAGACGAGGTGCGACCCAGGGTTCACGCCCAACTCGGCATAGTCCGTGGAGAGCCGGATGGTGATGTTCGGATGGTCCAGCATCTTCTCGAACATCCGGGTATAGCCCTGGGCCGGCATGCATTGATGGCGATCCTGGAAGTAGCGGTCATCATCGCTGGCGCGCGTTGGCACGCGCGCTGTGACCGCGCGATCCAGCTCGCTCGGGTCCATGCCCCATTGCTTGCGGCTATAGCCTTCGAAGAACATCTCATAGAGCCGCTGGCCGACCGCCGAGACCACGAAATCCCGGGCCGAGCGGATTTCGGCCACGGGTTCGCCCAGCGTTTGGAGGAAGGCTTCGGCTTGCGCATCGGTGGTGAGCGACGTGCCGAGCACCTCATTCAGCGTGGTGCGGTTGATCGGCATGGGGACCAGGCGGTCGCCCAGCTGCGCAAGGACACGATGCTCATAGGGCCGCCAGGCCGTGAAGCGCGAGAGATAGGCCAGCACCGCATCACTGTTGGTGTGGAAGATATGCGGGCCGTAGCGATGCACCAGCACGCCGCTGGCATCGTACTCGTCATAGGCATTGCCGGCGATATGCGGACGGCGATCCACCACGCAGACGCTGTGCCCAGCGGTGGCCAGACGCTCGGCCACGACGGCGCCGGCAAAACCGGCCCCGACCACCGTGTAGTCCGCCGCGACCAACGGGGCATTGCTGCGCAGGGCCGGGCGGGCCAGGCGGCGGGCCTGCTGCGCTTCGGCCAGAAGGCGCGTCATCTCATCGGCAATGCTGTCCCAGGACATCGTCGCCAGCAGGTCATCCACGGCCACGAAGTCCGAGACATCGCTGCACGCCATGATCGCGGCCGCCGCCGCCACGAAGCCTTCAGCGTCGGAAGCGACGGTCACCGCACCGATGCCGGCAAAGCGCGACACGACATCTGCCACGGGCGTCGAAATCACACGACAGCCGCCCGCCAGGTATTCCGGCGCCTTGGTCGGGCTGATGAAGCGCGTCGCCTCATTCAGCGCAAAGGGCATGAGGGCCACATCCCAATGCGAGAGGAAGGCCGGCAGATCCTGGTAGCTTTGCCCGCCGAGCCAATGGATGTTCGATGCTTGCGGAAGTTCCTCCGGCGTCAGCTTCGCCACGGGGCCGACCATGATGATCTGCCAGTCGGGGCGCAACGCTGCGATTCCGGCCAACAGCCCCATGTCCAGCCGCTCATCGATCACGCCGAAATAGCCCAGCGCCGGGCGGCGGATGCGCGCCTGCACCTCCGGCTCCGGCAGCAAGCCGCGGGCGGTGAAGAAATGGCCGAGGTCCACGCCACTCGGCACGCAATGGATGTTCTTGTGCAGATGCTGCTTCGCGGCGAAAAGGCTGGCACCACCCGTGAACATGATATCGGCCGAATTGATCAGCCGCTGCTCGCGCAAGCGCATTTCGGCGGGGGCAAATCGGAAGCCGGAGAGCTCATCCATGCAGTCATAGGCCACGGCGAGCCAAGGCACGTGCGAGGAGAAAGCAACGGCAATCGGCGTGTAGTACCATGCGATAGCCGGGCCCGTGGTGACGAGGAGCTCATCCAGCAGGTTCCGCGTTGCGCGCACATCGGTGGGGTCGGGCAGCATGGGCGTCGCGACCGTGACGCCGGTCATGGGGCAGAGGCGCAGGTTCAAGTGTTGCTCCGGATGGGCAACCGCCTCCTCGAAGAAGAATACCCGCCGATTTGCAGCGAAGCGCGACATGAGGTGCTGCGGGCGCTGGAAGACGAATTCCCAGCGCAGATGCGAAAAGCAGATGAGCGGCGGCGCGCTCTGCTGGTGACGGAATGTTGAACCATCCATGGCCATACTCATCTCCAATTGTCCTGCGTCGCACGCAGTGATTGATGTGGTGGAAGAAGGCGTGCAGACGCCGCGACATGGGCAAGCCCACGAATGAGCCCCCCAGAATCGTCAGCCCGCTGAGACCGGCTGTGCCGCCGTCTCCAACGCCTTGCCCAACGCCTCCACCTGCGAAGCGCGCTTGCCATCGGCGCGGCCCGCGATGCGCGCAGTCCCGATGGCGAGCTTGGCCATCAGCCGCCCGATGGCGGCGCCATCCAGCGGATCCTTCTGCAAGGCACGCTTCAAGGCGCCGAGATCCGCCAACAGCGTCTTGGTGCCGGAGACTTCGACGCCTGCGAGGTGCGCTTCCCAGGACTCGATCTGCCTGATCGCCTGGGCTGGGGTGAGCGAAGCCACGCCGCCCTCGAGGGCTTTCATGGTGTCGGCAAAACGTGCAGCCATTCGATGGCCCCCCCGATGGTTGGGCCGGAGAGATCCGGCGTGCTGGAGGAACGCCTTCCTGTGGAGTAGGTTGCAACGCCGCCCTTCCTTCCCCGGCCGGTTGTGCGCAGAGCAGGTCTGCTTTTCAGGCTCACCTGCAACTGGCACGCTCTTCGTCTGACCTGAGGAGAACGCCATGTCCGCCACCCAACCCGTCGCTGGCCTGCTGCTTTTTCCCGGCATGACGCAGCTCGACCTCACCGGCCCCTACGAAGTGATCGCGCGCTTGCCCGGCTGGCGCACCGAGATCGTCGGCAAGACCATCCATCCCGTGAAGACCGATCGGGGCCTCATCATCACCCCATCCCTTGCCTTCGCCGAGGCACCGCAATTCGACCTGCTGATCGTGCCCGGTGGGCCTGGCACGGATGATGCGATCCTGGATGCCGAGACCGTGGAATTCGTGCGCCGTCAGGGCGCGGGTGCGAAGCATATCTTCGGCATCTGCACCGGCAGCCTGCTGCTGGGTGCGGCCGGGCTGCTGGCCGGCAAGCGCGCCGGCGGCCATTGGGCCGCGCGCGATCTTCTCACCCAATTCGGCGCCGAGGTGAGCGATGCTCGCATGACGAAGGACGGGAACATCTACACGGCGGGCGGCGTCACCTCCGGTATCGACATGGCGCTTCAGGTGGTGGCCGATCTCGCGGGCGAGGACGTCGCCATGGGGATCCAGCTGCAGATTGAATACGACCCGGCGCCGCCCTTCAACGCGGGCACGCCTTTCGTGGCGCCGGCGGCGATCGTCGAGCGCGCCCGCAGCGCCGGGGCAGCACGACGTGTCATTCGCGCTGCGGCGGTCGAGACGGCCGCCGCCCGCCTCAGATCATGAGGCGATAGACGCGCGCGGCGGTGCCGGAGAACAGCGCCGCGCGCTCGCTATCGCTGGCGCCGGCAGCGAGGCGCTTGAAGGCGTTCCACAGCACGGCGTAGCCGCACATGCCCTTGTCCACCGGGAAGTTGCTCTCGAACATGCAGCGCTGCACCCCGAAGGCCTCGATGCAGGCCTCGACGGTGGGGCGCCAGGCTTCGGCAAGGGCGAGCGAGCTGGGCGGCACAGGCTGCTGGTGGAAGTCGTAGCCGCCCACATCCATGGCGAGGCCGCCCAGCTTCATCATCACATTCGGGCAGCCGGCCAGCGCCGTGATCGAAGCTCGCCATTCCGCGAAGATCTCGTCACGGCGATAGGGGCCAAGCCCCAGCGGGCCGCCGCAGTGATCCACGACCAGCGTGAGCTCCGGCACGGCACGCGCCACCTCCAGCACTTGCCCCAATTGCGGGTGATAGGCCCAGACATCCAGCGTGAGGCCCATCGCGGCAAGGCGGCGCGCGCCCTCGCGGAAGGCAGTCAGCGGCAAGGGCCCCGGCGGCGGGGCTTCGAGGTTGGTGCGGATGGCGGGGGAGGCATTCCAGGCGGTGCGGTTGCGCACGCCGCGGAAACGCCCGCCGGCGATCGCCACATGCTCCTCCAGGAGCGGCGTCACGCGGTCGCCCAGCGTCAGATCCACCAGCCCCACGATGCCGGCACAGGCTTGCGTCGACCTGCCAGCCGCGGCCTCCGCGATGCGTGTCATGAAGCGCGTTTCGCCCAGGGGCCGGCGCTCCGGCGGCTCGGCCATGTCGTATTGCGAGGCGCATTGGATGAAGACGGTCGCGCGGATGTCATGCCCGCTGCCGGTATCGGCCAGCAATTCGGGCAGGAGGTAGCGCTGGTCCACCTGCTCCCAGATGTGATGGTGCGGATCAATGATCGGCAGGCCTGCGTCGAGGATCGGCTCCACATGCTGTGCGAGCCATGCCTCACGGATGGCGATGTGGCGCGAGGCGGTCATCGAGGGGGGCTGGATCATGCCGCTACTCGAGCCGGATATTGGCGTCGCGGACGAAGGCCTGCCATTTGGCGCTCTCGCTGCGGAAGAAGCTGGCGAATTGCTCGGGCGAATTGGGCTCCGCTGTCAGGTCGCTGGCGCGCAGCGTCTGCTGGAAGGCCGCATCCACGACGATCGCGTTCAGCAGCCCGGAGAGGCGTTCCACGACCGCGGCCGGCGTGCCGGTGCGGAGGAAAATGCCGTTCCACTCCACGGTCGCAAAACCCGGCAGGGTTTCCGAGAGCGCCGGCAGGTCGGGCAGGGCGTTGATGCGCGGCCGGGCGCCGGTATGCGCCAGCGCCTTCACCTGCCCATCCCGCACCTGGGCCACGGCGGAATTCACATTCCCGAAGAAAAGCTCGATCTGCCCGGCGACGAGGTCAGTCAGCGCGGGAGCGCCGCCGCGATAGGGAATGTGGTTCGCGCGCACACCCGCATCGCGGAGGAACAACTCGAGCACCAGATGCTGCTGCGAGCCGATGCCCGAGGAGCCGGCGGCGAAATTGCCATTGGCCCGGCGCATGATCTCGATCAGCTCGGCCACGTTGCGCGCCGGCGAATTGCGCCGCACCAGGACCAGCTGCGGCACGGCCATGGTCTGGAAGACCGGGATGAACTCCCGCTCCGGGATGTGGCGCTGGCCGCCGAAGAGGGCGGGCGTCACCGAGATCGGCGTCGCCTGGTTCATGATGGTGTAGCCGTCATTCGCGGCCTGGATCATCGCCTGCTCGCCGATGGTGCCGGTGGCGCCGCCGCGATTCTCGACGATGAAGGGCTGGCCTGTGCGCTGCGCCAACGCCTGGGCGTAGAGCCTGCCCACAAGGTCAGCTGCACCTCCGGCCGGCCAGGGGACGATCATGCGCACCGGCCGACTGGGCCAGGGCGATTGCGCCAGCGCCGGCGTGGCCAAGGCCAGGGGGGCGGCCAGCATCAGCCGCCGCCCGAACGGGTTCTGTGTCATCGCGCGTTTCCTCTCCGGGGAGGCATGTTGCGCGGTTCCGGCGGCTTGCGAAAGCGGGGCGCCGCCCGGCTAGGCATTCGCCTCGATGAGGGCCAGCAGCCCTTCCAGGATCTGTTCCGGCGCGGGCGGGCAGCCGGGAATCAGAAGATCCACGGGCAGGGCAGCCTCGACGCCACCCAGCACGGCATAGCTGCCGCGAAACACGCCGCCATCCACCGCGCAATCGCCCAGCGCCACCACCCAGCAAGGGTCGGGCGTCGCGGCGCGCGCGCGCGTCAGGGCCTCGGCCATGTTGCGCGTGAGCGGGCCGGTGACGAGAAGGATGTCGGCATGGCGCGGGCTTGCCACGAAGCGCAGGCCGAAGCGCTCCAGGTCATGCGCCACATTCTGCAGCGCGTTCACCTCCAGCTCGCAGCCATTGCAGCTGCCCGCATCCACCTGGCGGATGGCGAGCGAACGGCCGAGCCTGGCCTGGGACGCCTCCTCCAGGCGCGCCCGCAGCTCGGCCACGATCTCGGGCGCGGTTGGCAGGGGCGGCGCGTCGGTGAGCGGGCGGGAGACGAGGTTGCGCAACAGCTTGGGGATGAGCATCAGGCGGCTCCCTCCTTCGCTTCGGTGAAGACCAGGCGATTGCCGAAGGGGTCGGCCACTTCCATGTCACGCCAGCCCCAAGGTTGCTCGACGATGCCCGGGCGCACGTGGCGGTAGTCTTTCGCGATCAGTTCCGCGTGCAGGTCATCCAGCCCCGTCATCCGCAGCATCAGCTTCGTGCCGGGCGTGCCATCGCCGAAATGCTCGCTGAGAAAGAGCAGCAACCCGCCGCGCGACACCTGCGCGAAGAGCGGCGCGGTCGCGTCGAAGCGATGCTCCCAATCCCAGCCCATCCCGAGGAAATCAACATAGAATTCGCGCGCCTTCGCCACGTCGAAGATTCGCAGCACGGGGATGGTCTGGATGAAGTGTGGCGTCACAGGTCGACCCCGCTGTAGCTGCCATTGACGCTTTTGTTGATTAGCGGGAAATCGGCCAGGATGTTGCCGATGACGGCGGCCTCCAGCAGCGGCCAATGCAGCCAGGAGGGGTCGCGCAGCATGCAGGCCTCGATGCCGCCTGCGCCGTCCAGCCGCATCCAGGCCAGGCATTCGCCGCGAAAGCCCTCGACCAGCGCGACTCCCTCACCGCCGCGCGGTGGGAGGATGACGGTGAGTTCGCCCTCCGGCAGGGCCGGCAGCAGGGCTTGCAGGAGCGCGATGGATTGCAGTGCCTCGGCATGGCGCTGGCGCCAGCGCGCATCCACATCCGCGCCCGGCTGCGTGGCCAACGCCTCGGGTGTCAGTTCGCCGCTCAGCAGCCGCGCGTCGAAGGCGCGGCCTGCGGCACGACCGACAACGCCGCCCGGGGCAAAGCCTGCGACCAGCGCCGGCGCCATCATGCCTGTGCCCAGCACGCGGTCCTGCAGGCTGGCATGGCTCTCATAAAGTGCCACCAACGCGGGCAATTCGGCCGCGATGGCGGCGAGGGAGGCGAGCAGCGCCGCGATCCCCTCGGCCAGGAGGTCATGTGCGACGCCGCCCGGGAGCACGCGATCCATCATTAAACGATGCCCGAAGGCCACGGCCTGGGCGCGCAGCAGTCCCTCGCGCAGCCAGCCGCAGCGCGCATGAATCACGGCGAAGGCGGCGTCGTTGGAGATGAAGCCGAGGTCGTTCAGATGATTGTGCAGCCGCTCGAGTTCGAGCATCGCCTGCCGCAGCGCGGCTGCACGCTGCGGCGCTTCCACCCCGAGCGCCGCTTCCGCCGCGCGGGCAAAGGCCAGCGAATGCGCCACCGTCGTGTCGCCCGAGAGCCGGGCCGCGAAGCGCGCGGCGGCGCGCGGCGGCTTGCCCTGCACCAGCGAGAGCGTGCCCTTGTGCGTGTAGCCCAGCCGAACCTCCAGCCGGACGATGATCTCGCCCTGGATGTGGAACCGGAAATGCCCGGGCTCGATGATTCCGGCATGGATGGGGCCGACGGGGATGATGTGCACGCCATCGCCAGCGGCCGGCAGGAATTCCATGGGCTGGGGGTTGGGCGCCTGGGCAGCGGCGCGGCCCGAAAGTGGCCCCAGCAGGGGCCAGCGGCCATGATCCAGGAAGGGGCGTGGATCGGTGCCGCCTTCCGCCTCAATCCCCCAGAGGTCGCGCAGCGCACGTTCGAAGAGGGCAGCGCCGGGCCAAAGCGGCGAGAGGGCGGGAACACGCCCCTCCTCCGCCGCGACCGAGGCGAGCAGCACCTCCATCCGGTCTTCGTCCAGGAAGGCCGCATGGGCGAAGCCCGCCTCGCCCCAAAGGCCAAGCAAGGCAAAGCCTGGTGCGGGCGCCAGCGCGGCCCAGCGCCGTGCGTCGAGCACATGGCGCGGCCAGGGCCGGCAGCCCATGGAGAGGCCCGATTCGATCAGCGCGCGGAGCGTCATGCGAGTAGCCTCGACGCGTCCAGCAGCATGCGCGCGAGCGGCGCCGGCAGGGCGAGCGCCAGGATGGCCGCGAGGAGCAGATGCGTCCAAAGCGGCACCAGGGTGGCCAGCCCGGCCGTCATCGGCGCGGGCTGTGGCGTCGGCAGCCCGAAGCAGAGGCGCTGCATGGCGTGCAGCAGGGCCGTGCCCGCCACCAGCAGGCCCAGGATGAAGAGCGGCAAGAGCCAGGGCGCCTCGCGCCCGATATCGGAGGCCAGCAGCAACTCCGAGGCGAAAAGGCTGAAGGGCGGCAGCCCCGCCAGCGCCGCCATGGCGAGTGCCAGCCCCCAGCCCAGCGCGGGATGGGATGTGGCAAGGCCCCCGATCGCCGCCATGTGTTGTGCCCCCTTGATCCGCACCGCGCGGCCGATGGCGAAGAAGGCCGCCGACTTCACCAGCGAATGGCCCCAGAGGTGCAGCAGGCCGGCCATGTTTCCGGCAGCGCTCCCCACCCCGAAGGCGATGGCGGCAATGCCCATGTGCTCGATGCTGCTCCAGCCGAAGAGGCGCTTCGCATCGCGCCGCCGCCAGAGCGAAAACCCGGCCAGCAGCAACGTGGCGAGGCCCATCACGATCAGGAATATGCCTGGCGAAATGGTCTCCGGATGGGCGGCGACGATGCTCTTGCCGCGCAGGATGGCCAGCATCGCGGCATTGAGCAGCAGGCCCGACAGCACGGCGGCAATGGGCGTCGGCCCCTCGGCATGGGCGTCGGGCAGCCAGGAATGCATGGGCACCAGCCCCGCCTTGGTGCCGAAGCCCACCAGCAGGAAGACGAAGGCGAGGTTCAGCAGATCAGGATCGGCCCGCGCCGCCAGCGCCCGCAGCGCGGTGAAGGAAAGCTGCCCCTCGGCATGCCCGGCCAGCGGCTGCGCGGCCAGCGCAAGCACGATCAGCCCGAACAGCGCCAGCGCGATGCCGACGCCGCAGAGGATGAAGAACTTCCACGCGGCCTCGATCGCCGCCGGCGTGCGGTGCAGCGCCACCATCAGCACGCAGGCGAGCGTTCCGGCCTCGATCGCCACCCACATCACGCCGAGATTGTCGGCCAGCAGCGCAAGGTAATGCGCCGCCATGAAGCCCTGAAAGGCCGCGTGATAGGCCCGGCGCTGCGCCGTATCGAAGCCCTCACCCGCAATATCCTGCGCGGAGAAGATCGCCGTGCTGAAGCCGACGATGGCCGCGATGAGAACGAGCGGCGTGTTCAGCGCATCGGCCCGAAGCCAGCCGGTGCCCGCCGGTTCGCCCAGCAGCAGCAGGGCAAGGAGCAGCGTGACACCCGAGGCCAGGATATTGATCCGCGCCGCTTGCGCCGGCAGCGCCGCGCAGAGCGCCGCACCGAACAGCGGCACGAGGATGAGCCAGACCGTCATCTTCCCTCCCCGCGATGCGGATCGAGCACGGAGGTGTCCAGGCTGTCGAAACGCTCATTCAGCACGCGGGCAAAGACGCCGGCGATGACGGCGATCACCAGCACCAGTCCCGCGGTGGAGAGTTCGATCACCAGCGGCATGCCGGCCACGCCCACGGCGGCCAGCACCAGGCCATTTTCCAGCGTCATCAGCCCCGCGATCTGCGCCAGCGCCGTGCGCCGCGTCACCATCATCAGGAGGCCGAGCAGCACGATGGAGAGCGCGATGGCGAGGTCCTCGCGCGCCAGGGCGCGCGCCCCCGCCGTTGCCGGCAGCACGACCAGGATGCTGAGCCCGACCAGCGCGAAGCCCGCGATCATGCTGGCACCGATGCCGGAGGCGGGCTCGGCCCGGCGCGCCGGCGGCAATTGCATCACCAGGCGCCGGAGGTAGATCGGGATGAAGACAGCCTTGGCGAGAAGCGCGATCAGGGCGGTGATGTAGAGCTGCGGCGCGGTCTGCACATGGCCCTGCCAGAGGGCCGCCAGCGCCAGGAAGACGCCCTGCAGCGCCAGCGCGTTCACCAGCGCGAAGATGCGCCTCTGGTAGAGCAGCACGAAGGAGATGAGCAGCATGGCGCCACCCAGCACATGCGCCACGTCATAGGCGGTGTCGCCGAAGCCCATCATGCCTCCGATGCGCGGAGCGGCAAGAGCCGCGGAGAGCAGAATCGGCGGCGCGGCATCATGCCAGCCCGGTCGAGACGAAGATCAGCGCCGCTGCCAGCAACGCCAGCATCAGCGCGCCGCCAAGGAGTTCCGGCACGCGGAAGACGCGCATCTTGGCGACGGCGCTCTCGCACACCGCCAGCGCTAGCGCCAGCAGCCCGATCTTGGCGCCCCAGAGCACCAGGCCCAGGCCCCAGGCGAAAGGCCCGCTGCCCGGTGCCGCCGTGCCATAGGGCAGGAAGAGCGTGGCCAGCAGGCCCAGCCAGACCAGCAGCTTCAGCGCCGCCTGCATCTCCCACAGGGCCAGATGCCGGCCCGAGGCCTCCAGCAGCATCGCCTCGTGCACCATGGTCAGCTCCAGATGCGTCGCCGGATTGTCCACCGGCACGCGGGCATTTTCGGCCAGGGCCACCGCGACCAGCGCGACCGCGGCAAAGAGCAGCGAGACGCGCAGCCCCATTTGCCCATCCGCCAGGCCATGGCCGATGGCATTCAGGTTTGTGCTGCCGATCAGCACCGCGAAGACCATGACGCAGACCAGCAAAGCGGGTTCGGCGAAGACGGCGAAGGTCATCTCGCGCGCTGCGCCCAGCCCGCCGAAGGGCGTGCCCGCATCATGCCCGTTCAGCGCGAGCGCGACGCGGGAGAGGGCCAGCAGGCCGCCGATCAGCAAGAGATCAGCCACGGGCGCCAGCGCCATGCCGAAGGCGAAGCTCGGCACCAGCGCGGCAGCCAGCAGCGTCGCGCCCAGCGCCAGATAGGGCGCGATGCGGGAGACGTGGCTGGCGCTCTCGGCCAGCACCGGGCGCTTGCGCAGCAGCTTCAGGATATCACGCCAGGGCTGGAGCGGGTGCGGACCGCGCCGCCCCATCAGCCGGGATTTCAGCCAGCGCACCACGCCCACCAGCAGCGGCGCCGCCGCCAGCATGAGTGCAAGATGCAAAAGCTGCGTGATGAGGCTGCCCAGCACCGCCATCAGCCGCGCTCCAGCACGGCGATGAGCGCCAGCAGCGAGATCAGCGTGCCAAAGGTAAGCGCCAGGTAGAAACGCAGGCTCAACCCACGCAGCGCCTCCGCCTCGCGCGAGAGGGCGCGGCGCGCGCGGGCCAGCGGGTAGAGCAGGCGGGTGAAGCCGCGATCCTGGCCTTCGACCCGCAGCGTGGCCGCGGCCGGCGCCCCCGGTGGCTGATTCACCAGCCACTCGCGCGGGGCGATGGCCAGGTGCCCCAGGCTTCGCCGGATGGGTTGGCCCAGGCCCTGGGCGCTGACCTGGCTCAGCGGGTCGCCGAAGGGGAGATGCGGCGGCGGCGGCATGAAGCCGCAATCCCAGGCGGCGCCGCGCACCGGCGCCTGGGCCGAACGGCGCCGCACCAGCAGATAAATCGCCCCCACCAGCACCAGCAGCCCGAGCGCCACCAGCCCGGGCATGTCGCGCGCCCCGCCATCGCCGAGCGCCATGTCCAGCCCGAAGCGCGGCGCGCCCGCCTGGGGGCCCAGCACCTGGCGGATCGGAGCATCCAGCCCGCCCAGCGCCACCGCCGCAAGCGGCCCGAGCAGGAGCGTGAGCAGCGCCGGCAGCAGCAGGGCCACACGCATCATCCCCGAGGCATCCGGCGCCCCGGCCCCGCGCGGCGTCCGCGGCCGGCCCAGGAAGACCATGCCGATCAGCCGCACCATCGCCGCCGCCGCCAGGCCGATTGCCATCCCCACCACGGCCAGCGAGACGGCCGCGATGAGCTGGACCGACATGTCCGAGACCCGGAACCCCTGGATCAGCGCCTGCAGCAGCAGCCATTCGCTGGCAAAGCCCGAAAGCGGCGGCAGCGCGGCGGCGGAGAGTGCGCCCAGCATGGCGCAGCCCGCCACCCAGGGCATGCGATGGATCAACCCACCCAACCGGTCCGGGTCGCGGCTGCCGGCCAGGCTGTAGACCGCGCCCATGCAGAGAAACAGCAAGGTCTTGAAGCCGGCATGGTTCAGCGCGTGCAGCAGGGCGGCCGCGAGCGCCACGCTGGCCAGCGGCAGCAGGTCCGCCCCGCGATAGATCAGCGCGAGGCCCAGGGCCGCCGCCATCAGGCCCATATTCTCCAGGGTGGAACAGGCCAGGATGGATTTCGTGTCGCGCTCCAGATTGGCCCGCAGCGCGCCGATCAGCGCCGTCGCGACGCCGAGGCCGACCAGGGGCAGCCCCCACCAGGCCGGCTGTGCCCCACCGCAGAGGTCGAGAAGGACGCGGATCATCACATAGAGCGCGACCTTCACCATCGCGCCCGACATCAGCGCCGAGACCGGTGTCGCGGCGGCGGGGTGGGCCAGGGGCAGCCAGACATGGAAAGGCACCAGCCCCGCCTTGGAGCCCGCGCCCAGCACCACCAGCACCAGCACGAAGGCCGCGCGCCAGCCCTCGGGCGGGGCGGCCCGCATGGCGGCGAAGCCCAGGCCGGACCCGGCCAGCAGGGCGAAGGTGCCGATCAGGCAGATGCCGGAAAAGGCGGCGAAGGCCAGATAGAGCCGCGCCGCCCGCCGCCCCGCGCCCGTGGCATGCCGGGCCGCGATCAGCGCCCAGGAGGCGAGCGACATCAATTCGAAGCCGAGCACCAGGGTGAAGCCATCGTCCGCGATCAGCGTCAGCGCCATGCCGGCCAGGAAAAGCGGGAAGGCGGCCCCCTCGGCGCGTGGCGGCGGCGGCGAGGCCGCCGCAAAAAGGCTGGCGGGAATGGCCACGAGTGCCAGGATCACCAGGAAAAAGCCGCCCAGCGCATCCACCGCGATCTGCGCCGGCGCCCAGGGTGGACCGAAGGGCAGCGCCAGGGCGGGCAGGCCCACCAGCCCGACCAGCCCGAGCCCCGCCGCGGCCAGGGCAGACCCGAGAAAGACCAGCCGGGGCGCGCGGCCCGAGGCCCCCAGCCCGGAGAGCACCAGCAGGCCCAGGAAGCTGGCGCCCAGCAGCGTCAGCACCCCCTGTCTCCAGGCCCAAAGATCGCGAATCGGCCGGTCATCTGTACGAGCTTAACAGGCCGGGTGGCCAGGGCGAGGCCCCGTCGAGGCTGGACAAGCGGCAGGTTATGTTTAGGGAGCGTGAGGCAAGTTCGGGGCGGGAGGTCGCGATGGGTTTGCTTCTGGCCTTCAGCCGGGGCGTGGACTGGATGGGTGAGAAATTCGGCCGCGTCGCCGATTGGTGCATCCTGCTCGCCTGCGCCATCAGTGCGGGCAACGCGCTCAGCCGCTATGGCTTCAATGCCTCCTCCAACGCCTGGCTTGAGGTGCAATGGTACCTCTTCGCCGCTGTGGTGATGCTGGGCGCCAGCTATACGCTGTTCCGCAATGAGCATGTCCGCGTGGACCTGCTGTACGGCTGGATGAGCGACCGTGGCCGGCTCTACGTGGACATTTTCGGTTTGATCGTCTTCCTGCTGCCGGCCATGATCCTGCTGACCTGGATGACTTGGCCCTTTTTCATGGATAGCTTTCTGCGCAATGAGGGGTCGGCCAGCCCTGGCGGGCTGCTGCGTTGGCCGGCCAAGTTCCTGCTGCCGCTCGGCTTCTTTCTGCTGGTCCTGCAAGGGCTCTCCGAACTGATCAAGCGCATCGCCTTGCTACGCGGCCCGGTCGAGGGGGTTGCCGTCGTCACCGAATATCAGCGGCCCGAACAGTGAGCGCCGGAGAATGACCCTGGATATCATGCCGCCGCTCATGTTCGGCGGGCTCGTCATCTTCCTGCTGCTGGGCTTCCCGGTGGCCTTCTCGCTTTGCGCGGTGGGGCTGTTCTTCGGCTTCCTCTCCATCGAACTCGGCTTCTTCACCACCGCCTATCTGGGCAACCTGCCGCTGCGCGTCTTCGGCATCCTCTCGAACGACCTGCTGCTGGCCATCCCCTTCTTCACGCTCATGGGCGCCATCCTGGAACGCTGCGGCCTGGCCGAGGACCTCCTGGAGGGGACCGGGCAGCTCTTTGGCAAGATTCCGGGTGGCCTGGCCTATGCCGTGATCCTGGTGGGTGCGGTGCTGGGCGCCATCACCGGCACGGTCGCGGCCTCGGTCATCGCCATGGGCATGATCTCGCTGCCCATCATGATCCGCTACGGCTACGACATGCGGATCGCGACCGGCGTGATCGCGGCGTCCGGCACCATCACCCAGCTGATTCCGCCCAGCCTCGTGCTGATCGTGCTGGGCGACCAGCTCGGCAAGAGCGTGGGCGACATGTATGCGGGCGCCATCGGGCCCTCGATCCTGCAGATCCTGCTCTTCATCGGCTTCATCGCGGTCGTGGCCATCGTGGCGCCGCACAAGATGCCGCCCTTGCCGCCCGAGGCGCTGATGCCGCGCGGCTGGCCGCTCTACCGGCGTGTGCTGAAGGGCATGGTGCCCTCCATCGCGCTGATCTTCCTGGTCCTTGGCACCATCTTCATGGGCCTCGCCACGCCGACGGAAGCGGGCGCGATGGGGGCGGTGGGGGCCGTGGTGCTGGCCATGATGAATGGCCGCTTCACCTGGAAGCTGCTCCGCGAGGCGATGGGCAACACCATGCGCATCACCTCCATGGTCATCTTCATCCTGATCGGCGCCACGGTGTTCAGCCTGGTCTTCCAGGGCGTGGACGGCTCGCACTGGGTGGAGCATCTGCTGAGCCACCTGCCGGGCGGCCAGACGGGATTCCTGATCTTCGTCAACATCTTCATCTTCTTCCTGGCCTTCTTCCTCGATTTCTTCGAGATTGCCTTCATCGTGGTGCCGCTGCTGGCGCCGGTTGCGGCCAAGCTCGACATCGACCTGGTCTGGTTCGGCGTGCTGCTCTGCATCAACCTGCAGACCAGCTTCATGCACCCGCCCTTCGGCTTCGCGCTGTTCTACCTGCGCTCCATCGCGCCGAAATCCGTGCTGACGAAGGACATCTACCTGGGCGCCATCCCCTGGCTCGGGCTGCAGCTGATCCTCGTGGCCATCGTGATCTTCTGGCCGGAGAGCGTGACCTTCTTCCTCGATCGCGGGACGGGGATCGACCCGGCCTCGGTCACCATCGACGTGCCGCCGCCGCCGCCGGTCGATGACGACGCGGTGCCGGTCTTCCGATAGCGCTTCGCCCGGTACGACCTCAGCGCCGCCAGTCAGGGTTGCGCACGCGGCCCCAGAGGCCCAGCAGCGCGCGGCGGAAATCCCCGGTGCCGGCGATATTCTCCGGCGCCTGCGAGAACAGCGCCGCAATCAGCTGGCGGCGCGCCGGCGCCTCCAGCTCCCAGCGCAGCCCCAGCATGCCGCCCTGCGCCACCCGCACCACGCGGGCGCTGAGCGGGGCGAGCTCCGGGAATTCGCACCAGATCAGGTGGCCCGCCTCGGGCGGCGGCAGGCCCGCGGGCAGGGCGATCCGCGCCCCACCGGCCGAGATGTCGCAGAGCGTCGCCCCTTCCCAATGTGGCCCTTGCGGCCCGTCCAGCCAGAGGCGCGTCGGCCAGTGCAGGTCGAAGCGCTCGTCCTGGCGTGGGCGCGGCAATTCGCAGCAGACCAGAAGGCACACGATGGCCAGGATGATGGCGATGGAGGCCCAGACGATGTTCATCACATCCTCGGCCGGAACCTCCGCCGGCTGGCCTGGTGCCAGAAGCGACCAGGCGATGCCCCCCAGGTTGGCGACGACGATGGCGCCGAAACCCAGCGCGAAATTCCGGTTGAAACGCATCCCCTCCCGCGCGCTGCCCTTGGCCGTCACCTTGAAGGGTCGGCCGAAGGGCCGCAGCAGCGCCGAGCCCAACGCCGCCGAGACCGGCAGCGCCGCCACCGCATGCGCCGCCTCGGTGAAGATCGGCAGCGAGCGCCCGCGCGAAATCCAGGCGCTGTGCAGCCAGAAGCAGACCAGCGCCGGAACGCCGTAGAGCACGAATTCCACATGGTCGGTCTGGAAGGCCGGCACGCCGAAGACCCAGTAGATCGCCGGCCCGATCAGCAGCAGCGGCAGGAAGGGCTTGGAGAGCCAGTGCAGCAGCCCGTGCAGGTAATGCAGCCGCTGGTTCAGCGTGTAGCCCGCGCCGCGCATCGGCCCATCCGGCAAGAGCGCCACCTGGATCGTCCCCAGGCACCAGCGCGCCCGCTGGGTGCAGTATTCGGCGATATCCTCGGCCGAAAGGCCGATGGAAAGCCGCTCATTCAGCCAGCGCGTCTCGTAGCCCAGCCGCATCAGCCCGTAGGTCAGGTAGATGTCCTCGCTGACCGCGCCCTCGGGGAAGCCGCCCAGCCTGTCGAGCAAATCCCGCCGGACGATGAAGCCGGTGCCGACGCAAAAGGCGCAGCCCCAGGCATCCTTCGCCGGCTGGAACAGGTCGAAGAACATCCGCTGGTCATCCACCCAGGCGGTGGTGACGCCCAGATTGTGCTGGATCGGATCGGGGTTGTAATAGAATTGCGGAGTCTGGACGACGCCCACGCGGGGGTCGCTGAACAGCCCGACCATCCGGCGCAGCATGCGGCGCTGCGGCGCGAAATCGGCATCCAGCACCAGCAGAAGCGGCGCATTGGTCTCGCCCGCCGTCACCCGCCAGCCATGGTTGAGATTGCCGGCCTTGGCCGCGTGGTTGTCGGCGCGCGTGATGTAGCGCGCGCCCACCTCGGCACAGTAGTCGCGCAGCCAGGCGCGGCGCGTGTCATCCAGCACCCAGATGGTCACGCGGTCCGGCGGATAGTCGAGCGCGAGCGCGGCGAGGATGGATTTCTCCAGCACGGCCAGGGGCTCGTTATAGGTGCAGATCAGCACGTCCACGGCCGGCCACGCGCCGCTGGCATTCAGCTCCGCCTCCGCCGCATCGGCCTCAGCCTTCACCCGCGCCTCGGAATTGCGCAGCGTGATCAGCACGGCGCCCAGCGAATAGAGGATGGACAGCGCCTCAAAGGTGAAGAAGAGCCGTGCCCAGATCGGCTCGAAGGCGAGGTCATAGGCGGGCAGAGTCTGGGTGTAGCGCCAATGCAGGTAGATCATAATGGGCGGCGTGGTGACGACGGCCATCAGGAGGCGATCAAAGGCGCGGCGGGGCGTGAGCAGCAGGGCAAGCAGCGCGACCGCGATCAGCACCCCCAGCCCGGATTGCAAGGCCTCCAGCAGGTCGGGCGGGCCTTGCGGCACGGCGGACTAGGCGCCCGGCGTGGCGCGGGCCGGGCCGAAGATCACGGCCAGCGCATTGCGTGACAGGCGCAGCGCGGCACTGGCAAAGCCGGAAACCATGCCGCCCTCGATCTCGACATGCACCCAGCGGCCGATGTCGCATGGCACGGCCGGGCGGCCGCGGGCATCGCGCGCGCCGCGGGTGGGCCGCGCATCCTCCAGGTCGATCAGCACATACATCTCGCGCCGTTCCATCGGCGGGAAGGGCACGGCATAGCCGGTGTCCACACGGTCCGTGGTGCGCGGCAGAACCTGGCGGACATGGCCGAAGCGCGTCTCGTGCCAGCCCTCGGCATCCACCAGGACGCGCGACCCCACGGCCAGGCGATGCGCCTGCCGAACCGAGAAGATGCCCACCACGAAGGCGCTGCGGCATTCCACCGTGCCGGCGATGGTATCGCCCGCATTGAGCCGCTGGCCCGGGCTGGCGAAGGCACGCAGCACATGGCCGGCGCTGGGGGAGGCAACCTCGGCATCGAGCAGCCGGGCCAGGCGCGCCGTCTCGCTCGCCGTCTGCGCGGAGAGGGCGTTCAAATTGTTGGTGAGCTGCGCCTCATCCACCCGAAGCCGCGAGAGCTCCAGCGACGCATCGCGCCGCCGCTCGATCAGCGAGCCCAGCGCGCCCTGGGTGTCGCCCGCATAGGAGCCGAGCTCGATGGAACGCCGCTCGGCCTCGCGGCGGGCCAGGGCGGCCTGGGTGGCGAGCAGGTCCTCCTGTGCCGCGCGCTCGCGCAGGAGGGCGATCTGCAGGACCTCGCGGCTCACGACGCCAGCCTCCAGCAAGCGCCGCTGGCGGGCGACGAGGGTGCTCATCTCGGCGAGGGTAGCGGCGGCGCTGGCGGCCTTGGCGCGCGCCTCGCGCTCCACCTCGGTCGCCACATTCAGGGCGAAGCCGCGCTGCACGGCAATGTTGCGGTCGAGCGAATCCAGCCAATTCGACAGGACCTCGATCCGTTCGCGCAGGCCCTGCAGGCTGATGCGCGTGCCTTGCGTCTGGTTCTCCAGCCCGATCAGGGTGGAGCGGTCCAGCCGGTCATTGCGCATGCGCGCCATGACTTCGCCATGCGCCACCGGATCGCCTGGCTCGGCCAGGAGCTTGTCGAGCTCCCCGTCGATCGGCGCGGTGACCAGGACGATGGGCGCATTCACCACGGCCCTGGTGCTGGTGTCGGACAGGATGGGCGGCAGGCTCGCCAGCAGCAGGCTGCCGGCCAGCAGGATGGCGCCGCCGTAGGTGACGCCGCGCAGCGCATTGCCGGCCCAGTCGGGCCCGCTGAGCCCATGGCGGCGCCAGGCGGTGACCAGCGCCGCCTGAGCCCGCCTCGCCGTCGGCAAGGGGCGCTGCCGGAGCCAGTCGAGAGCCGCGGCGCCGCGCTGGCGAAGGCGGGCCGCAGGGGCGGATATGGAGCGGCGCCACGCGGCCAGGCCGCGCGACTTCAACGGTGCGGAGGGGGCTTCGGCATGCGGCGGGGCGCTGACCCGGCCGGTCTGACCCCAACGCGGCGCTTCCAGACCTGGCGGGAGCTGAAGCTCGGCAGGGCCGGGCGCCGGCGCAACGGGCCTGGCGATGGCCGACGGCACCGGCAAGGCGGGAGGGGGCGCGAACCGGGGGGCCTGCGGTGGGGTGGCGCCAGGGAGCGAGGCGGGCCGCGGCGCAGCCCGCTGAAGCCCGGCTGGGAGATGCGGAGGCGGCGCAGGCTGGCTTGGCGGCCCGCCATCCGGCGACGGGGCGCGGGGGGACGCCGCGAGTGGGGGCGCAGGGGGGGGGCCAGGGGGAGGCGAAGGGGGGGGCGCACGAGGTGTGGCTGGCTCGGACGGCAAGGCAGCTTTTGCAGGGGCGCGGCTGGGTGCCTTGGCCGGCGGCAGCAGCGGCGCCACGGCGCGCGCGCGGCCGAACAGTGGCAGGCTGGCGGGGCGCGAGGGCGGCGGGCCGGGACGATGTTCCGTGGCGCGGGCCTCAGCCGGGGGCTTACCGATACGCGAGCGCTCGATGTCTCCTTCCGTTTGCCCGTTCGAGGCCATGCCTCGCCACCCCACGACCCAACACCCAACAAAACGCCCGGCACAGCGCCAGGGAATGACGGAATTGTGAGTTTTTTAGACACATTTGTGGAAATGTGTAGCGAAATTTAACGGCGGGCGGTCAACAAAGCCGAAAGAGCGGGCAAACAAGGGCAGAAGCCTATTGGCTGGCCCACAGGATGCGGTGGAGCCAGGCGATATCCGGCAATTCGAAGCTGTAATCGGGATGGGCAGGGTTGAGGCTGGCGAGCTCGATCCGCTTGGCGCTCTGCCGCTTCAACTCCTTGGCCATGACCTCGCCCAGCCGGGTGCGGACCACCACGCGATCCCCCCGGCGCACCGGCGAGGCGGGCGAGACGATGACCACGTCGCCATCCCGGAACACCGGCTCCATGGAATCACCCGCGATTTCCAAGGCATAGGCGTTGGGATCGCTGATCTCGGGCAGGCTGATCTCGTCCCAGCTGCCCCCCACCGGGAAGCCGCCATCATCGAAGAACCCCTCCCCACCGGCCTGGGCCAGGCCGATCAACGGCACGCGGCGGGAAGGGCGCGGCCCGCGCGAGAGACTGGGTAGGGCCGCCTGGCCTGAGATGAGCGCGGCGAAAGCCTCAACCCCGGCGCCCGTCGCGTTCAGCACCTTGGCGACGCTCTCGGTGGACGGCCAGCGCGCGCGGCCATCCGGCCCGATCCGCTTGGAGGGGTTGAACGCCGTCGGGTCCAGCCCAGCCTTGCGGGCCAGCCCGGAAGCCGAAAGGCCATTTTCGGCGGCGAGCGAATCTATCGCGCGCCAGATGTCGTCATGTCGCATGAGGAGAGGACCATCTTAGGTGTGGCGTCATCGCGCAATAGGAAAATGTTGCTCATGGCGCTTGCATTGCGCCCGAGCTCAAGCTTATGTTCTCTAAATGTTCTCATTTGTTCTCC
>NZ_JAIEQY010000040.1 GCF_019747315.1 Roseococcus sp.
AACAGCATCGATCTGAAGATCGAGAAGGGCCAGTATGTCGCCGTCATCGGCCATTCCGGCTGCGGCAAGTCCACGCTGCTGAACGTGGTGGCGGGGCTGCTGCCCGCCACGCTCGGCGGCGTTCTGCTGGAAGGGGCCGAGGTGACGGAGCCCGGGCCGGACCGCGCCGTGGTGTTTCAGAACCATTCGCTGCTGCCCTGGCTCACCGTCTATGAGAATGTGAAGCTCGCTGTGGATCGCACGGTCGGCCGCAAGATGTCCCGCGCCGAGCGGCATGACTGGACCATGGAAAACCTCGCCTTGGTCCGCATGGAGGGTCACGCGCAGAAGCGCCCGGCGGAAATCTCCGGCGGCATGAAGCAGCGCGTGGGCATCGCCAGGGCACTCTGCATGCGGCCCAAGGTCCTGCTCCTGGACGAGCCCTTCGGCGCGCTGGACGCGCTGACCCGAGCGCATCTCCAGGACCAGGTGATGGCCATCCATGCGCGGCTGGGCACCACCATCATGATGATCACGCATGACGTGGATGAGGCGGTGCTGCTCTCGGACCGGATCGTGATGATGACGAATGGTCCGAACGCCACGATCGGCGAGATCCTGGACGTGGACCTGCCGCGCCCACGGGACCGCCTGGCGCTGGCCTCCGAGCCGCGCTTCCTGGCGGCGCGCGAGGCGGTGCTGCGCTTCCTGCATGAGCGCCATGCGCTGCCGGCGGCGGCGTGAGCCTGCATATCCTCGTCATCGGCGCGGGGCCCGCGGGCACGCGCTGCGCGGTGCGAAGCGGAGAGCGCGGGGCGCGCGTCACCCTCTGCGGCGCGGAGGCGGCGCTGCCCTATGACCGGGTGGCGCTCTCCTCCCTGCTCGCTGGCGAGAAGACGCTGCCCGATCTGATCACGCATGATCTCGCGGCCTTGCAGGCCCAGCGCATCGCCTTCCGCCCCGCCACGCCGATCATGGCGCTGGACCGCGCGGCGCGGGAGGCGGTGACCGCGCGGGGCGAACGGATCGCCTATGACCGCGTGGTGATTGCCACCGGCTCCCGCGCCATCCGGCTGCCCGTGCCGGGCGCGGAGCTGCCGGGCGTGCTGACCTATCGGACGCTGGATGATGTGCGCGCCATGCTGCGCGCGGCCCGGGCCGGCGGTGCGGCGGTGGTGGTGGGCGGCGGCTTGCTCGGCCTGGAGGCCGCGGCGGGGCTCGCCCGGCGCGGCATGAAGGTGACGGTTCTGCACCCGGTGGAATGGCCGATGGAGCGGCAACTGGACGCGGGCGCAGGCGGGTTCCTCGCGCGGCGCCTGGGGCGCAGCGGCATCCGCTTCGCCATGCCCGCGCAGCTCGCCGCCATCGAGGGCGAGGGGCGCGTCTCCGGCGTGACCCTTGCCGATGGCAAGCGCATCCCCGCCGATATCGTGGTGATGGCCGTGGGCATCCGCCCCGATACGGCCCTGGCGACCGCTTCCGGCCTCGCCATCGGGCGGGGCATCCAGGCCGATGCGGGCATGCGCAGCAGCGACCCCGCCATCCTCGCCATCGGCGAATGCGCCGAGGTGGAGGGCCGCACCATCGGCCTCGTGGCACCGGCGCTGGAGCAGGCCGACATCGCAGCCGCCACGCTGGCCGGCGCCGCCGCGCAATATGCGCCCCGCGCGGAATCGGCCGCGCTGAAGGTTTCCGGCACCGCCGTCTGGTCCGCCGGCGACATCGCGGGCGAGGGCGTGACCCTGCGCGATGAGGAGGAGGATCGCTACCGGCGGCTCTTCCTCCGCGAGGACCGCCTGGTCGGCGCCGTGCTCTATGGCGATGTCAGCGACAGCGGTTTCTACCTGAACCTCATCGTCTCGCGCCGTCCCATCGGCCGCGCCCGCGCCGCCTTGGCGCTCGGTCCCGCCTTCACCCCGGAGTTGGCGTGATGGAAGGCCCCGGCTTCTCGCCCGAGCAGCAGAACTACCTCAAGGGCTTCATGGCGGGCGTCGAGGCGCGGCGTGGTGCGCTGGCTCCCGCGGGCGGTGGCACCGTACCGGCCGACGCGCTGCGCGCGGCTCAGGACGCGGCTATCGCCAAGGGCGGCAAGCTGGTTCCGCAGGAAGAGGCGAAGCGCGAGAAGCACCCGCTCGACCGCTGGAGCGAGATCACCGCGCGTGCCGAGGCCGGGCAATTCCCCAAGCCGATTGATGATTTCATCGGCCGCTTCCACGGCCTGTTCTTCGTGGGCCCCGCGCAGGACGCCTTCATGTGCCGCCTGCGCATTCCGGGCGGCCTCCTGACGGCGCACCAGGCGCGGGAGGTGGCCGCCATCGCGGAGGAATGCGGCGGCGGCTACATCGACATCACCACGCGCGCCAACCTGCAGATCCGCATGATCCCGGCCGCCCGCGGCCCCGAGGTGGTGATGCGCCTGGGCGAAATCGGCCTGTTGCCGCGTGGGACCGGCGCCGACAACATCCGCAACATCACCGCCTCGCCCACGGTCGGCGTCGATCCGCGCGAATGGGTGGATACGCGGCCCATCGTGCGCGCGCTGCACCACCATATCCTGAACTCGCGGGACCTCTTCGGCCTGCCGCGCAAGTTCAACATCAGCCTGGATGGCGGCGGCTCCATCGCCGTGCTGGAGGAGACGAACGACATCGCGCTGAGCGTGGTGCGCGTGAATGGGGAGCATCGCTTCCGCCTGGGCCTGGGCGGCATCACCGGCCACCAGGATCTCGCGACAGCCTCCGACGTCGCGGTGCTGCCCGCTGAGGTCGTGCAGCTTTGCGATGCCATCCTGCGCGTCTTCATCGCCCATGGCGACCGCACGGATCGCAAGAAGGCGCGGCTGAAATACCTGCTGGATGCCTGGGGCCATGCGCGCTTCCTGAGCGAGGTGGAGACGCTGCTCGGCGCGCCGCTGCCGCGCTTCGATGTTGCGGTGATGGAGCGCCCGCCGGCGCCCGACCGCCTCGCGCATCTTGGCGTACAGGCGCAGCGGCAGGAGGGTTTGCATTGGCTTGGCGTGGTGGTGCCGGCGGCGCGGCTCTCGGCGGATCAACTGCGCGGCCTCGCCGCCGCCGCCGAGCGCTTCGGGAATGGCGAGCTCCGGCTGACCGTCTGGCAGAACCTGCTCATCCCGCATGTCGCCGATGTGGCCGGCGCGCAGGCCGCGCTTTCGGCACTGGGGCTGACCACGGAAGCCAACGCGATCCGCGCCGGCCTCGTCGCCTGCACCGGTTCCGCCGGCTGCAAATTCGCGGCCGCCGACACCAAGCGCAATGGGCTGGAGATTGCGGCTTTCCTGGAGGAGCGGATCACGCTGGATGCGCCGCTGAACATCCATCTCACGGGCTGCCACCATTCCTGCGCGCAGCATTTCATCGCCGATATCGGCCTGCTCGGCGCGAAGGTGGAGCAAGGTGACGACGTGCTGCCGGGTTATGACATCCATCTCGGCGGTGGGGCCGCGCATGCCGCGCGCATCGGCCGTCTGATCCGCCCCAAGGTGGCCGAGGATGCGGTGGCGCCTCTGCTGCTGAACATCCTGCTGCACTGGCAGGCCGAGCGCGCGCCGGGCGAATCCTTCCAGGATTTCTGCGCCCGCCATGGCGATGCCGAGCTGAACGGAATGCTGGAAGCATGAACGTCATCACGCAAAGCTTCGGCGCGGCGCCGGTGCCGATCATCCCGGATTCCGCGCCCTTCTCGCCGGAGCAGCGGGCCTGGCTGAACGGCTTCCTCGCCGGCCTCTATGGCGGCGCTGAGACGGCCGCCGCACCCGTGCCCGCGCCCCCGGCCGAGGATTTCCCCTGGCACGACCCCGCGCTGGAACTCGATGAGCGCCTGGCTCTGGCCGAAGGCCGCAGCCTGCCGCGCCGCCTGATGGCTGCCATGGCGCAGCTCGATTGCGGCCAATGCGGCTATCTCTGCCAGAGTTACGCCGAGGCGCTCGCCGAGGGCCGCGAGACCTCCACCGCCCTCTGCCAACCCGGCGGCAAGGTGACGCGCGATGCGGTGAAGCGCCTGATGGCCGATGTGAAGGTCGCGCCGGCCGCAGCCCCTGTGGTGGCGAAGCCGCGCGGCGAGACCACGCGCCTGCTGGCCTCCGAGCGCCTGACGGGTGCGGCCAGTGGCAAGGATGTGCGGCGCATCGTGCTCGATCTCAGCGGCACCGGCATCACCTATGCGCCCGGCGATTCCCTGGGCGTCATCGCGCGCAATGACCCCGGGCTGGTCGAGGCCTGCCTCACCCGCCTGAACGCCCGCGGCGATGACGCCCTGCGCGAGGCGCTCTCGGCCGAGCGCGACATCGCCCGCCCGCTGGACCGCACGCTTGACCTCCTCGCCGGCGCCGCGCGGGACCCGCGCGAGGGTGCGGCGCTGCGCCGCCTGGCCGATGGCGAGGATGGCGCGGAACCCACGGATGCCGATCTGCTGGACCTGCTGGAGACCTTCCCCTCCGCCCGCCCGCCGGTGGCGGACCTCGTGGCCTCGCTGCCCACGCTGAAGCCGCGGCTCTACTCCATCGCCTCCTCGTTGCGCGCCACGCCGGGGCGGGTGGAACTCTGCGTGGGCGTGGTGCGCGAGACGCGGCGCGGGCGGGTGCGGGATGGCGTCGCCTCCTGCCACCTCGCCTTCCGCGCCGAGGCCGTGCCCGCCTATGCCCAGGCCAGCCATTTCCGCCTGCCCGAGCGTGCGGAGACGCCCGTCATCATGGTGGGCCCCGGCACCGGCATCGCGCCTTTCCGCGCCTTCCTGCAGGAGCGCGCGGCCCTCGGCCTCAAGGGCCGCACCTGGCTCTTCTTCGGAGATCGCCACGCGGCAACCGACTTCCTTTTCGCCGAGGAGATCAATGCCTGGAAGAAGGACGGCACCCTGCAACGGCTTTCTCTCGCCTGGTCGCGCGATGGCAACGCGAAGGATTACGTGCAGCACCGCATGATCGAGGATTCCGCCGATCTCTGGCGCTGGCTGCAGGAGGGCGGGCATTTCTACATCTGCGGCGATGCCAGCCGCATGGCGAAGGATGTGGACGCGGCACTGCGCCAGATCGCGATGAGCGAGGGCGGCATGAACGCCGACCAGGCGCGCGACTGGATCGTGGCCCTGGCCAAGCAGGGCCGCTACCAGCGGGACGTGTATTGATGCTGTCGGACCGATTCACGCTGCGTGTCGCCTTCCTCAGGGCCCCTCGCGCGGGCGCCGCGCAGCGATCGGGCCGATGATGGACGGCTCGCTCGTGACCGCCACCCGCACCACCTGCCCCTATTGCGGCGTGGGCTGCGGCGTCCTCGCCACACCGGAAGGCCCCGTGCGTGGCGATCCCGCACACCCCGCCAACCAGGGCCGCCTTTGCAGCAAGGGCGCGGCGCTGGGCGAGACGACAGGCCTCGAAGGCCGCCTGCTGCACCCCATGGTCAAGGGCAAGCGCGCCAGCTGGGACGCGGCGCTGGACGCCGCCGCCGAGGGCTTCCGCACGGCCCTCGGGCAACACGGGCCGGAGGGCGTGGCGCTCTACGTCTCCGGTCAACTGCTGACCGAGGATTACTACGCCGCCAACAAGTTCACGAAGGGCTTCCTCGGCACCGGCAATATCGACAGCAATTCCCGCCTTTGCATGGCGAGCGCGGTCGCCGGCCATCGCCGCGCCTTTGGCGAGGACCTGGTTCCCGGCACCTATGAGGATCTGGAGCAGGCAGACCTGCTCATCCTTGTCGGCAGCAACCTCGCCTGGTGCCATCCCGTGCTGCACCAGCGCGTGCTGGCCGCGAAGGCGCTGCGCCCCACCATGCGCATCGTGGTGGTGGACCCCCGCCGCACCGCGAGCTGCGAGGGCGCCGACCTGCATCTCGCGCTGCGCCCTGGCAGCGATGTCGCGCTTTTCGCCGGGCTGCTGGAGCATCTGGCGCAATCCGGTTTCGTCGTGCCAGACACTGTGCGCCAGTCACTGGATGTCGCGGCGTTGACCGGGCTCGATCCCGCGCAGCTCGCCGCCTTCCACCAATGGTTCACCAGCACCGAGCGCGTGGTGACGCTGTGGAGCCAGGGCACGAACCAATCCAGCAGCGGCACCGACAAGGCCAATGCCATCATCAACTGCCACCTTGCCACCGGCCGCATCGGCCGCCCGGGCATGGGGCCCTTCAGCGTCACCGGCCAGCCCAATGCAATGGGCGGGCGCGAGGTGGGTGCGCTGGCCAATATGCTCGCCGGCCATCTGGACGCCGAAAACCCCGCCGAGGTCGCGGCCCTGCGCCATTTCTGGCAGGCCCCCAACCTCGCCACCAGGCCCGGCCTCAAGGCGGTGGAGCTGTTTCGCGCGGCCGAGGCCGGGCGCATCGGCGCGATGTGGGTGATGGCGACCAACCCCGCCGTTTCCCTGCCGGACTCCGCGATGGTGCGCCGCGCGCTGGCGCGCATCCCCACGCTGATCGTCTCGGACTGCCACGCCGGTTCCGACACGGCCGAGCACGCGCAAATCCTGCTGCCCGCGCTGGGCTGGGGTGAGAAGGACGGAACCGTCACCAACAGCGAGCGCGTGATCAGCCGCCAGCGCGGTTTCCTCCCCGCCCCGGGCGAGGCGAAGCCGGATTGGTGGATCATCGCCCAGGTGGCGCAGCGCCTCGGCTGGCGCGCGCAATTCGCCTGGCCCCATGCCGCCGCCATCTTCCGCGAGCATGCTGCGGTGACCGAACTTGCCCGCCCGGCGCAGCGCGTCTTCGACATTGGCGGCCTCGCCGACCTGACCGACGCCGAATACGCATCACTTCCGCCGACGCAATGGCCTGTCCCCCGCGAGGGCGCCCAAGGCGGCCGCATCACGCCGCCCGTGCAGCGCCTGGTGCCCACCCCCTATCGCCCGCCCGAACACAGCGGCGCGATGATCCTGATGACCGGCCGCCTGCGCGACCAATGGCACACCATGACGCGCACCGGCCGCGTGCCGCGCCTCATGCAGCACGCGCCCGAACCCGTGTTGAGCGTGAATCCGGCCGACGCCGAGGACCTCACCGAAGGCGCCTTGGTGCGCGTGGCCAGCGCCTGGGGTGAGGCGGTGCTGCGCCTGGCGCTCGATCCCGCCACGCCGCGCGGCGCCTGCTTCGCGCCCATGCACTGGACCGACCAGCTCGCCCCCCGCGCCAGGATCAACGCGGCGGTGACGCCGGCGACCGACCCGATCAGCGGCCAGCCGGAGCTGAAGCACACGCCCGTCACCCTCGCGCCCTTCGCCGCGCGCTGGCATGGCTTCCTGCTGAACCGGCAGCCGCTCGGCGCGCGGCTGGGCGATTGGTGCGCGCTGGCGCCGGCCGCAGCGGGCGTGTTCCGGCACGAGATCGCGGGACAGGAGGCAGCGCCCTTCGAAAGCCTGGTCCAGGCGCTCGGCCAGGGCGCGCCCACCATCGCCCTGCATGCCCAAGCCACAGGCGAGCATCGCGCCGCCTGGCTGCGCGACGGCCAGCTCATCGCCGCCCTGTTCATCGGGCCGGACCATCTTCTGCCGCCGCGCGAATGGCTGATCTCGCTCTTTGCCGAGGCGCGCATCGGCAGCGCCGCGCGGCATGCGCTGCTGGCCGGCATGCTGCCCGATGGCCCGCCGCCCTCGCCCACGCTCTGCGCCTGCCATGGGGTGAGTGGCGCCACCATCCGCGCTGCCATCGCGGCCGGTGCGGGCGATGTGACCGCCATTGGCGCCGCGACCTGCGCCGGCACGGGCTGCGGCAGCTGCAAGCCGGAGCTGGCCGCCATGCTGGTGATGGAACCCGCCTGATGCGCCATTTCCCGGCCTTCCTCGACCTGCAAGGTCGCGCCGTCCTGCTGCTCGGCGCGGGCGAGGCGCTGGACGCCAAAGCGACGCTGCTGCGCGCTGCCGGCGCCGCGCTGCGTGAGGCGCAGCATTTTGACACGGCGCTTCTGCAAGGCTGCGCCATGGCCGTCGCCGCCGGCGCACCAGAGGAGGATCTGGCCGCGCTGCACGCCGCCTGTCTGGCGCGCGGCATTCCCGTGAATGTGGTGGATCGGCCGGAATTCTGCTCCTTCATCACGCCGGCCATCATCACGCGCGACGGCATCACCATCGGAGTTTCCACCGGCGGCGCATCTCCCGTGCTGGCCCGGCTGATCCGCCAGAAGATCGAAGCCGTGCTGCCGCCCCTGCTCGGCCGTGTCGCCGCCTTGGGCGCGAAGTTTCAAGCGGCCGTGCGCGCGCGCATCCCAAGCCTGCCCGCCCGCCGTGTCTTCCTCGAACGCGCGCTGACCGGCACGCCGGCCGATCTCGCCCTGGCCGGCCGCCAGGACGAGGCCGAGGCCGCCTTCGCCCGCCTGCTGGAGACCGCCGAATCCGCCCCGCGCGGCTTCGTGCAGCTGGTCGGCGCCGGGCCCGGTGCGGCCGATCTGCTCACGCTCCGCGCCCTGCGCGCGCTGGGCGAGGCCGATATCATCGTGCATGACCGCCTCGTGAGCGCCGAGGTGCTGGACCTGGCGCGGCGTGACGCGCGGCGCATCTTCGTGGGCAAGAAGCGCGCGCTGCATTGCGTCCCGCAGGAGGGGATCAACACCCTCCTCATCGGGCTCGCGCGGGAGGGGCTGCGCGTGGTGCGCCTGAAGGGCGGCGATCCCTTCATCTTCGGCCGCGGCGGCGAGGAAGCCCAGGCGCTGGCCGAGGCCGGCATTCCCTTCGAGGTGGTGCCCGGCGTCACCGCCGCGCTGGGCTGCGCCGCCCAGGCCGGCATTCCGCTGACGCATCGCGACGCCGCGCGCATGCTCACCTTCGTCACCGGCCACACGCGGGAGGGGCGGCTTGATCTCGACTTTTTCGCGCTGGCCCGGCCCGGCCAGACGTTGGCGATCTATATGGGCCTGACCACCCTGCCTGCCCTGCGGGAGGGCCTGCTGCGCGAGGGCTTCGACCCCCACACCCCCGCGGCGCTGATCGAACGCGGCGGCTCCCCCCACCAGCGCGAGTTGCGTGGCACGCTGACCGAGATCGTGGCCCGCGCACCCGGCTGGGCCGGCGATGGCCCTGTGCTGCTGCTGCTGGGCGAGGCGGTGGCGATGGGCGCCCTGCCCAGCCGGCTGGAGGCCGCCTTCGCCTGACGCCGCGCTTGGGTTAAGAGGGCTTCATCGCCGGAGGAAACCCAACATGCAACGCCGTCTCCTGATCGCCAGCGCCCTGGCCGCGCCCGGATTGGCATCCGCGCAGAGCCAACCCATTCGCCTGATCGTCCCGGCGCCGCCCGGCGGCAGCACGGATATCCTGGCGCGCATCCTGGTCGAGCGCGCCGGCGCGGCACTGGGCCAGGCCGTGGTGGTGGATAATCGCGGTGGCGCCGGCGGCATCATCGGCACCGAGGCCGCGGCCCGTGCGGCGGCCGATGGCAACACCATCATCCTCGGCCACAACCAGACGCATGCCTCCAACCAATGGATGGCGCGCAACCTGCCCTATAACGTGATCGAAAGCTTCACACCCGTCGCGCGCCTGGCCACGGTGCATCACGCGACGGTGGTGCCGGCCAATTCCGCCGCGCGCAACATGGCGGGCCTGATCGAAATGGGGCGCGGGGGCCGGCGCGTCTCCTACGCCTCCTCGCAGGCGGGTTCCGCCAGCCATGTGATCGCCGAGACCTTCGTGCGGCGCGCCGGCATGGATGCGGTGCATGTGCCTTATCGCGGCGGTGGCCCCGCCACGCAGGACACGGTGGCCGGCGTCGTGGATTTCTATGTCTCGACCTGGCCAGGCGTGGTCGCGCTGGTGCGCGAGGGGCGGCTGCGCGCGCTGTCCATCGGCGCCGCCCAGCGCGTGCCGGGCTTCCCTGACCTGCCCACCACGGCCGAGGCCGGCGTGCCCTTCATGGCGGTGGATGCCTGGTTCGGCCTTTTCGCGCCGCGCGGGGTGGAGGCGCCGCGCGTCACGCGCCTCGCCGACGCCTTTCTCAACGCCCTGGCCCAGCCCGAGACGGCCGAACGCGCCACCCAGGCGGGGCTGAACGCGGCGCCGATGGGGCCGGCGGAGTTCGCGACCTTCCAGGTGGCGGAGGTGCGCCGCTGGCAGGAGATGGCGACCCTGACCGGGATCATGATGGAGTGAGGTTCTAGTTCATCCCACAAAAAGGGTCCCAGACCCCTTTCCGTGGGGTGAGCCCAGCCGCGTAGGATGAGCGCTAAGGATTGGGGTCTGGGGCCCCGGCCCCAGCCGCCGGAGGCCCTTTTCCCTCCCCGTTTGGCAATTCCCGGCAGGCTGCTAGCCTCGCCCCACAAGAAAGGAACGTCCCCCATGGATCTGCGCCAGAAGCTACAGGGCCGCTTGCGCCTGCCGCTCATCGGCTCGCCGCTTTTCATCATTTCCGTGCCGGACCTCGTCGTCGCGCAATGCACCTCGGGCGTCATCGGCTCCATGCCGACGCTGAACGCGCGGCCGCTGGAGCAGCTGGATGACTGGCTCTTTGAGATCAGCGGCCGGCTGGCCGAATATGACCGGGCCAACCCGGACCGGCCCTCGGCGCCCTTCGCCATGAACCTCATCGTCCACCGTTCCAATGACCGGCTTGAGGAGGACCTCAAGCTCGTCGTGAAGCATCAGGTGCCGCTCATCATCAGTTCGCTCGGCGCGCGGACCGAGGTGAATGACGCGATCCATTCCTATGGCGGCCATGTGCTGCATGACGTGATCAACCAGACCTTCGCGCATAAGGCGATCGAGAAGGGCGCCGACGGGCTGGTACTGGTGGCCTCGGGCGCGGGCGGCCATGCCGGCGCGCAAAGCCCCTTCGCGCTGATGCAGGAAACCCGCGCCTGGTTCGATGGGCCTGTCGCGCTTTCGGGCAGCATCGCGCATGGCCGCAGCATCCTGGCGGCCGAGGCGATGGGAGCGGATTTCGCCTATATGGGCTCCGCCTTCATCGCGACCGAGGAGGCGCGCGCGGTGGAGGAGTACAAGCAGATGCTGGTGGAATCGGGCGCGGACGACATCGTCTACACCAACCTCATCACCGGCGTGCACGGCAACTACCTGAAGCCCTCGGTGCGCAATGCGGGGCTGGACCCGGACAACCTCGAAACCTCCGACAAATCGGCGATGAGCTTCGCGCAGGGGCGCAACAAGAAGTGGAAGGACATCTGGGGCGCGGGTCAGAGCGTCTCGGGCATCCATGAGGTGGTGCCGGCGGCCGACCTCGTCGCGCGGCTGCATGCGGAATATCTGGAGGCGCGGCGCAAGCTCGGTGGGGCATCGCCGCTGGTCAATCCGAACTGGGCGCGGCTGGCGCAGGCCGCCTGAGGCCCCGCCCCTGGTGGCACGCCGGGGGCGCCCCATCTCTCCAGCATGAGCGAAGCCACGATCCGCCTCGCGGCCTTCCTCGGCGTGCTGGCCCTGCTGCTGGCCGCCGAGCGGCTGATCCCCTGGGATGTGCCGCGCCCCCTGGGCTGGCGCCGCTGGCTGCCGAATTTCGGCCTGGTGGCGCTGGGCTCGCTCACCGTGCGCTTCCTGCTGCCGCTGGCCGCCGTGGGCGCGGCCATCTGGGCGCAATCGCGTGACATCGGCCTGCTGAACTGGCTGGATGCGCCGGGCTGGCTGGCCATTCCGCTGACGGTCGTTCTGTTCGACCTGCTGATCTACGGGCAGCACCGCATCTTCCACGCCGTGCCCTGGCTCTGGCGCCTGCACCGCGTACACCACGCGGACCCCGAGATGGATGCCAGCACCGGGCTGCGCTTCCACCCCATCGAGATCTGGCTTTCCATGTGGGTGAAGATCGCGGCTGCCGTCGCGCTGGGCGCCCCGCCCGAGGGCGTGGTGGCCTTCGAGATCATCCTGAACGCGGCCAGCCTCTTCGAGCATGCCGCCATCCGCATCCCGCCCGCGCTGGACCGCGCGCTGGGCTGGGTGATCGTGACGCCCAGCCTGCATCGAATCCACCATTCGGAGCGCGAAGAGGAGACGAACAGCCATTATGGCTTCTGCCTCTCGGTCTGGGACCGGATCTTCGGCAGCTGGCGCGGCAGTTGGGCGGGGGAGCTGGTGCTGGGCATTCGCGGCTATCGCGCGGTGGACGAGCAGCGCGTGCTGCCATTGCTCACCCAGCCCTTCCGGTAGACGCCCCAGCGTCAGCCCTTGAACTGCCCCGCGCCGTCGATGTCGATCACCGTGCCGTTCAGGTAGCCGCCCCGCGGCGAGGCGCCGAAGACGGCCATTTCCGCAATTTCGCGCGGTTCGATCGGGCGGTCGAAGGGCAGGCCCTTGATCATCTCCGGCCAGCGGTTCGGGTCGCCCAAGGCCTGTTCGGCGCGCCAGCGCGCCTGGCTTTCCATGCGCTCGGTGCGGGTGACGGCGGGGTTGATGCCGAAGACCCGCACGCCATCCTTCTGCGCGTCAAATCCCACCGCCGAGGTGAAGGCGATGATCGCCGCATTGCCCGCCGTGCCCACGATATAGGCCGGCTTCCAGGCGCGGCCGGCCATGCCGATGATGTTCACGATCACGCCCGATTTCCGCGCGCACATGCTGCCCATGAAGAGCTGCGTCAGGTGGAAATAGCCGAAGACCTTGAGCTGCCAGGACTCGGCCCATTTCTCCATCGAGATGTCGTGGATGCCGCCCGAGGGGATGGCGCCCGCATTGTTCACGAGGATATCGGCATCCGGCGCGAGGGCATGCAGCCGCGCGCGATCTTCCGGCTTGGAGAGATCGGCCGTCACGGCTTCCACCCGCACCTGGTACTTGGCGCGCAGCTGCGCCGCCGCCGCATCCGGCGTGCGGGCGGCGAGCACGATGTCGCACCCCTCGGCCGCGAAGGATTCGGCACAGGCATAGCCGATGCCCTTGGAGGCGCCCGTGATCACCACGCGCTTGCCGGCGAGTTCCATATCCATGGGTGAGTTTCCTGTGTTGAGCGCCCTGAGCGGAGGGCGCTAGTTTCCATCCCGTGCGGCGCGCATGGCTTCCGCCAGCACCGCGTTGTCGTGCCCCACATCCTCCAGCGCGCCATCACGATCCGCGGGCGGCCGGTTCTGCGAGAGCTTGCGCTTGCCGATGAGAGCTTCGATCGTCAGCACCACGCCGACAATCCCCTTGAGCTGGCCCGCGATGAAATCCGCCGGCGCGTCGCTCACCGCCCAGCGCGCGGCGCGCGGCTTTTCGTGGTGATCGGTCAGCGTCGAGACGATCTCATGCAGCCGCGCCGCATCCTCGACGATCTCGACCGCGCCTTCGGCATGCACCGCCTCGTAATTCCAGGTGGGAACGACGCGGTGATGCTCGGCCTTGGAAGCGTAGCTGGAGGGTGAGATGTAGCCATCCGGCCCGGGGAAGATGGCAATGGCGCGCGGGTTCTCGCGCAGCGCCTTCCAGTGCGGATTGGCGCGCGCCATGTGGGCGACGATGCGCGTGCCATCCGTCAGCATCGGCAGATGCGTGACATCGGGCAGGCCGTTCGCGCCATTGCTGACCAGCAGCGGCAGGCGCGATGTGCGCATGAGGCGCAGCAGCACCTCAGGCCGGTCTTCGCGGAAGGCGGGGGGGTTATAGAGGCTCATGGCCGGGAGAGTAGCTTGAGGGGCGCTGCCCCTCAAACTCCTCGCCGCGCTGCGTTAAAGCGCGCCGCCCTTGCGGCCCGCCATGGCGCCGAGGCGCAGCCGCAGCGCGTTCAGCTTGATGAAGCCCTGCGCGTCGAACTGGTCATAGGCGCCCTGGTCGTCCTCGAAGGTCACATGCTTCATCGAGTAGAGGCTGTGCGGCGACTGGCGGCCGGTGACGATGACATTGCCCTTGTAGAGCTTCATCCGCACCGTGCCCTCGACCGAGGCCTGCGAGGTATCGATCAGCGCCTGCAGCATCCGCCGCTCCGGGCTGAACCAGAAGCCGTTGTAGATGCACTCGGCATAGCGGGGCATAAGGGAATCCTTCAGGTGGGCGGCCTCGCGGTCGAGCGTGATGCTCTCGATCGCGCGATGCGCCTGCCAGAGGATGGTGCCGCCCGGCGTCTCGTAGCAGCCGCGGGACTTCATGCCGACAAAGCGGTTCTCCACCAGGTCGAGACGGCCGATGCCATTGGCCTTGCCCAGCGCGTTCAGCTTGGTGAGGATCGTGGCCGGGCTCATCGCCTCGCCATTGATCGCCACGGCGTCACCATTCTTGAACTCGATGGTGATTTCCGTCGCCACATCGGGCGCGTCCATCGGGCTGAGCGTGCGCTGCCAGACCATCTCATCCGGCGCATCCCAGGGCTCCTCCAGGATCTTCCCCTCGCTGCTGCTGTGCAGGAGGTTGGCGTCCACGCTGAAGGGGGATTCGCCGCGCTTGTCCTTGGCGATGGGGATCTGGTGCTCCTCCGCGAAGGCGATGAGCGCGGTGCGGCTGGTGAGGTCCCATTCGCGCCAGGGGGCGATGATCTTGATGTCGGGCTTCAGCGCGTAATAGCTGATCTCGAAGCGCACCTGGTCATTGCCCTTGCCCGTCGCGCCATGCGCCACGGCATCGGCGCCGACCATCTCCGCGATCTCGATCTGCCGCTGGGAGATGAGCGGGCGGGCGATGGAGGTGCCGAGCAGATACTGCCCCTCATAGAGCGCGTTCGCGCGGAACATCGGGAAGACGAAATCCTTCACGAAGGTTTCGCGCAGGTCGTCGATGAAGATGTTCTCGGGTTTGATGCCCAGCAGCAGCGCCTTGTCCCGCGCCGGGCCCAACTCCTCGCCCTGGCCCAGATCGGCCGTGAAGGTCACGACCTCGCAATTGTAGGTGGTCTGGAGCCACTTCAGGATCACGCTGGTGTCGAGGCCGCCGGAATAGGCGAGCACGACTTTCTTGACGTCCTTGACGCGCATGGGAGGCAACCTTCTCGCGGAACGAAATGCTGCGGAGGTGGATGCCAGCGGATGGCGGGTTGGGCAAGGTGGCAAGCCCGGTTGTGCGGGCGATGCTCGCGCCCATCAACGATCCGGGCTGACCAGATCAGCGGTCACGTCTCCTCCCAATCCTCCACCACCAACCCCGCCACCCGGCCGAACTCCCCCCCATTCCGCGTCACCAGCACCATCCCCCGCGCCACGGCCTGGCCCGCGATCAGCACGTCATATGGCCCGATCGGCGCCCCCCGCGCCGTCAGCGCGGCCCGGATTTCTCCGGCCGCCCGCGCATCCTCCCGGCTGAATTCCAGCACGCCGAAGCGCAGCCCCTCCACCACGGCCAGGTTCCGCTCCACCCGCGCGCTCTTGAAGGCGCCGTAGAACAGCTCGTGCAGCACGATGGAGGACACAAATACCTCATCAGGCCGGCATCGCCGCAGCCGCTGGCCGATGGGCGCCGCGGGGTCTTTCAGCACGGCGATGACGGCGTTGGTGTCGAGCAGAAACGCCATCAGCGGAACAATTCATCCAGCCCCGGGCGTTCCTGCGCGTCAGGCTGTTCCATCGCGCCTTGCACGGCATCCCCATCCAGCGCGCCAGACAGGCCATCCAGCCAGGCCCAATCCGGCGAAACCGGTTCCAGGATCACGGCGTTGCCCTGGCGGCGGATACGCACCGCCTCACCCTCGAAGCGGAATTCCTTGGGCAGCCGCACCGCCTGGGAGCGGCCGGTCCAGAAGAGCTTGGCGGTGTCCATGAAAGGCGCTCCAGAAAATACCTATCAAAGATAGGTATTCAGACCCGCCGCTTCAAGCCGCGCGCGGCCCCTGGCCCCGCACCCACACCGCAAACACCGCCATCCCCGCCGCCGCGATCCCAAACGCCCCCGCATAGCCCGCCGCCGCGATCACGCCGGCAAACACCAGGCTCCCGCTCGTCTGCCCCATGAACAGCGCCATGGCGAAGGCGCTAACCGCCGTCCCGCGCGCTTCCGGCATGGCTTCCGTCGCCCGCGCCTGCAGCACGCCATGGAAGCTGTAGAAGCAGAAGCCCAGCAGCAATTGCAGCGCCAGGATCACGCCCCAGCTCGGCGCCATCGCCGTCAGGGCCAACCCCGCCGCCAGCCCCAGCCCGCCCCAAAGCAGCAGCCCGCGCTCGCCAAACCGCCGCACCATTCGCCGCGCGATCTGCGTATAGGCCAGCGCCCCGAGCCCAAATGCCGCCACCACCAGCCCCGCCTCGCCGGCGCTCAGAGAAAAATCCTCGATGAGGAACGATGCGATGAAGGGAAAGGCGCCGCCGAACAGCAGCGCCCCATCCAGGAAGGCCGCCAGCAGCAGGCGCCGCGCATTCGGGTTCCGCAGCAGCCGCGCATAGGCCATCAGTCCGGATTGCCCGCGCGCGCCATCCGGCGTCCCGCGCCACATCTGCGTGCCCAGCCGGGCCGCCAGCAGCAGCCCGATCGCCGCCGTGAAGCAGCCAAACACCAGAAAACTCGTCTGCCAGCCGAAATGCTGGCCGAGAATGCCCGAGATCGGCCCCGTCAGCATTTGCGCCATGACATTGCCGATCAGGAACTGCCCGATCACCGCCTGGCGTTCGTTGTAGGGCACGGTATCGCCGATATGCGCCAGCAGCAGCGGGATCACGGCGCCGGCCACCAGCCCCCCCAGCCCGCGAAGGATGGTGAGTTCCGTCAGGCTCGTCGCGAACTCCGCCAGCACGGTGAAGCTGCCGAACAGCATCAGCGCCACCGCCGCCACCCGCAGCTTGCCCAGCCGGTCCCCCAGCGGCCCCACCGCCACCTGGCCGCCGCCATAGGTCAGCATGAAGGCCGCGATCAGCACCGCCACAGCCGAGACGGAGACGCCGAAATCCGCCGCCACCAGCGGCATCAGCGGATCCATGATCCGCATGCCGGAGCCCGAGGCGAAGCCGGCCAGGGCCACCAGCCAGATCGAAACCTGCGGCGCGGAACTCAAGAAAAAAGGCCTCCGGCGGCTGGGGCCGGGGCCCCAGACCCCACTCCTTGGAATGGGGTCTGGGGTCCCCATTTCCAAAAAATGGGACCCCAGCCGCCGGAGGCCTCTTTCGTCACGCGCCCCGCTTCGCCCGTTCCGACTCGGTCTTCAACTGCCCGCAGGCGGCGAGGATATCCCGCCCCCGCGGCCGCCGGATCGGGCTCGAATATCCCGCGTCATTGACGATGGCGGCGAATTTCCGCAGCGCCTCCGGCGTCGATGTCTGGTAGGGCGAGCCCGGCCAGGGATTGAACGGAATCAGGTTCACCTTGGCGGGCAGGCCCTTGAGCAGCCGCACCAGCTCATGCGCCTCGGCCTCGCTGTCATTCACGCCGCGCAGCATGACGTATTCGAAGGTGATCCGCCGCGCATTGGAGGCGCCGGGATAACGCGCGCAGGCGGCCAGCAGCTCGGCGATCGGGTATTTGCGGTTCAGCGGCACGATCACGTCGCGGAGATCGTCGCGCACGGCGTGGAGCGAGACGGCGAGGTTCACGCCCAGCTCCTCGCCGCACTTGTCCATCATCGGCACCACGCCCGAGGTGCTGAGGGTGATGCGGCGGCGGGACAGCGCCACGCCCTCATGATCCATCAGGATGGTCAGCGCGCGGGCGGTGTTCTCGTAATTGTAGAGCGGCTCGCCCATGCCCATGACGACGATGTTGGAAAGGCGCCGCCCCTCCTCGCCTTTCGGGGTGGGCCATTCGCCGTAGCTGTCCCGCGCCGCCAGGAACTGGCCGACGATCTCGGCGGTGCCCAGGTTACGGACCAGCTTCTGCGTGCCGGTGTGGCAGAAGGTGCAAGAGAGGGTGCAGCCCACCTGGGTGGAAATGCAGACGGCGCCCCGGTCGGATTCGGGGATATAGACCGTCTCGACCTCCTGCCCGTCGCGCGAGCGGAAGAGCCATTTGCGCGTGCCATCCGTGCTGGTCTGCTCGGTGGTGACGCCGGGGCGGCCCACGACGAAGCGCTCGGCCAGCTTGGCCTGGAGCGGCTTGGCGATGGTGTTCATCGCGGCGAAATCGCGCACGCCCTGGTGGTAGATCCAGTGCCAGAGCTGCTTGGCGCGGAAGGGCTTCTCGCCGATCGCCAGCATCTCCTCGGCCAGTTCCTCGCGCGTCAGGCCGACCAGCTCGCGGCGGCCCTGCTCATCCAGCATGGGCGGCGGCGCGAAGATGGCGGATTTGGCGAGGATGCGCGCGCGTTCCGCCTCGGTCAGCCCATCATTGGTGGCCACGCGGGAATGCGGCTGGAAGGCACTTGTCATCGGCGGGCCGGGGGCGGGCATTCCCGGCTGATCGCCTCATAGGCCTGGGTGAAGCCGGCGAGGGCGAAGGTGTCGGTGGCCTGGCCGCGCCCATTGGGGCCGGGGCCACGATGCAGCGCCTCCCGCCCCGCGCGAAGCGCCGCCACCACGGCGCGGCCGTCCCGCGCGAAGGCCGTATCGCCCGAGGTCTGCATGGGGAAATCCCCGGTGGCGACGATCAGCCGACCCTCCGCCCCGCGGGCAAAGCTGAAGCCGACGCGCACGGCCACCTGGTCCCGCCCATTGCTGCGATGGGTGACCAGCAGCATCACATTATTGGCGTCCCGCCCCGGCACGCCATCCATGTTGCGCGCGCGGGTGAAGGCGTAGCAAACCTTGTGGCCGCTCTCCTGGTGGGAGGCGGCGGTCCAGGACTGGAACTCGCCGATCATGGCCGGGCGCGGGGAAGCCGCGCGATTGGCGCCCTGGGCCTGGGCCACGGGGGACCAGGCGGCGAGCGACAGCAGCATCAGCGAGGCAAGGACAGGGAGGATGCGCATTCGCGATCCTTACGAGCCGGGCGCGCGCACCGCAACCAGGATGCGCGCAACCCTGCTCAGAGAGAGGAGATCAGCTCTCTTCCTCGTGATCGGTCTCGACCTCGATCTCGGCGTCGATGGCGTCGTCCTCATCCTCGAGTTCGTCCGCATCCTCGACGCCCGCATCGGCCTCGACATCCTCCAGCTCCACCTCGTCCCCATCCACCTCGGTGGCGGCGGCGGCGCGCTTCTTGAGCTTCTCATCCGGCACGATGTTCGCCGAACGGCGGGCACGCGGCTGCTCGGCCGGCTGCTCCGTGCCGCATTTCGGGCACAGGGCCGGAACCTTGGCCATGTCGTAGAATTTCGCGCCGCAGGCGACGCAGACGCGCTTCAAACCGAGATCCGGCTTTGCCATGGAGCCCTCTGATTCCTTCTGCCCGCCCTGGACCGGCGGGCGGGGCGCATTGCCACGGGCCGCGCATCGGTGTCAAACCGGCCCTCATGTCCAACGGCCAAGACCCCACTCCGCTGCGTTCCCTCCCGGCCCAGAAGGGCCTCACCGGGCGGCTTTCCGTGCCGGGCGACAAATCCATCAGCCATCGCGCGCTGATGTTCGGCGCGCTCGCCATCGGCACCACCGAGATCGAGGGCCTGCTGGAGGGCGAGGACGTGCTGCGCACCGCCGCCGCCATGCGCCTGCTGGGCGCCACGGTGGAGCACCTGGCCCCCGGGCGCTGGCGCGTGGCCGGGCGCGGCATTGGTGGGCTGGCCGAGCCGGCGGATGTGCTGGACATGGGCAATTCCGGCACCGCGGCGCGGCTGATCTGCGGGTTGCTCGCGGGGCATCCGATCTTCGCGGTGATGACGGGCGATGGCAGCCTGCGCCGCCGCCCGATGAAGCGCGTGACCGATCCTCTGGCCGCCACCGGCGCCCGCTTCTGGAGCCGCGAGGGCGGCCGCCTGCCGCTCGCCATCCAGGGCGCGCGGGAGCCCTTACCGCTGGACTATACCCTTCCCGTGGCCTCGGCCCAGGTGAAGAGCGCCTGCCTGCTCGCGGGGCTGTGCGCGCCGGGCGTGACCCGGGTGGTGGAACCGGAAGCCACGCGCGACCATTCGGAAAACATGCTGCGCCATTTCGGCGCCACGGTGCGCGTCACGGTGCAGGGCCATGGCCGGGTCATCGAACTGGACGGCCAGCCGGAGCTGCGCGCCGCCCCGGTGATGGTCCCGGGCGACCCCTCCTCGGCCGCCTTCTTCGTGGTGGCGGCGCTGATCGTGCCGGGCTCCAGGCTGGTGATCGAAAATGTCGGCCTGAACCCGCTGCGCACCGGCCTGTTCCAGTCCCTGCGCGAGATGGGCGCGGTGCTGGAGGTGGGCGCGCCCCGCCTGGAGGGGGGCGAGCCCGTGGGCGACCTGACCATCGCGGCCACCGGCCTCAGCGCCGTGGATGTGCCGGCCGAGCGTGCGCCCAGCATGATCGACGAATACCCCATCCTGGCCGTCGCCGCCGCCTTCGCCACCGGCACCAGCCGCTTCCGGGGCCTCAGCGAACTCAAGGTCAAGGAAAGCGACCGCCTGACCGGCACGGCCGAGCTGCTGCGCGCCGCCGGGGTGACATGCACGATCGAGGGCGATGACCTGCTGGTCCAGGGCTGCGGCGGGCCACCGCCCGGGGGAGGGCTGGTCGCCACCCAGATGGATCACCGCCTGGCGATGAGCGCGCTGGTGCTGGGCCTGGGCACCCAGGCGCCGATGCGGATTGATGATGGCGGCTTCATCGCCACCAGCTTTCCCAATTTCATCGCGCTGATGACCCAGGTGGCGGGCGCCGAGGCCATCGGCGCCGCATGAGCAAGGCGCTGATCATCGCGGTGGATGGCCCGGCCGCGGCCGGGAAGGGGACGCTGGCGCGGCGCCTCGCCGCCCAACTGGGCCTGCCCTACCTCGACACCGGCCTGCTCTACCGCGCCACGGGGCGGCGCGTGCTGGATGCGGGGGGTGATCCGGCCAGCGCTGCTGATGCTGCCCATGCCGCGCAAACCCTCCAGCCGGCCGATCTGGATCGCGGTGATCTGCGCGGCCCACCGGCCGATGACGCCGCCAGCAAGGTGGCCGCCATCCCTGCCGTGCGGGCCGCCCTGCTCGATTTCCAGCGCCGCTTTGGCCAGGCGCATGGGGCAGTACTGGATGGGCGGGATATCGGCACGGTGGTCTTCCCGGACGCACCGGTGAAGCTCTTCGTCACGGCGAGCCCCGAGGAGCGCGCCCGCCGCCGCCATGCCGAGTTGGCGGCCCGCGGCGAGGCCCCGCCCCTCGCCGAGGTCGCGGCCGAGATGGCGGCCCGGGATGCCCGGGATTCGGCGCGTGATGCGGCGCCGCTGCGCCCGGCGGCGGATGCTGTCCTGCTGGACACCAGCACGCTGGATGCCGAGGCCGCCTTCGCCGCCGCGCTGCGAATCGTCGAATCCCTGCGAGTCCAGTGATTTTCCCTTGACGCCCCGCCGGACTCGGCGGATGTAGCGCTGGTTAATTCCAGGAATGGAAAAGACCGGATCGGGGTGGACCGTCACGCGCCCCTTCCTGGCGGTTCCCTCGGATGGGGCCGCAAGCCGTGATGTCCCGCCCAGGCGCGGGGTGTGGCGCAAAACCGGCATGCGGGGCCTGGCCCCGCACAAGACCCAGGACAAAACCTTTACATGGCAAGTGCCACCCTCCCCGCCGCGCGTGCGGGGGAAGATTTCGCCACGCTTCTCGATGAGATGCTGGGCGCCAATACCGGCTTCGCCGGCTCCGTCGTCACGGGCAAGATCATCCGCATCGATGATGACTTCGCCGTGGTCGATGTCGGCCTCAAGAGCGAAGGCCGCGTCCCCCTCAAGGAATTCGCACCCCAGGGCATGAAGCCCGAGGTGAAGCCCGGCGATGTGGTGGACCTTTTTGTCGAGCGCTACGAGGACAAGGACGGCTCGATCGTCCTCTCCCGTGAGAAGGCGCGCCGCGAGGAATCCTGGACGAACCTGGAGAAGGCCTTCGCCGCCAACCAGCGCGTGAACGGCATCCTGTTCGGCCGCGTGAAGGGTGGCTTCACGGTTGATCTCGGCGGCGCGGTCGCGTTCCTGCCGGGCAGCCAGGTGGATATCCGCCCCGTGCGCGATGTCGGCCCGCTGATGGGCCAGTCGCAGCCCTTCCAGATCCTCAAGATGGACCGCGCCCGCGGCAACATCGTGGTCTCGCGCCGTGCGGTGCTGGAGGAGACGCGCGCCGAGCAGCGCGCCGAGCTCGTCCAGGGCCTCAAGGAAGGCATGGTGCTCGATGGCGTGGTGAAGAACATCACCGATTACGGCGCCTTCGTGGATCTGGGCGGCGTGGACGGCCTGCTGCACGTCACCGACATCGCCTGGCGCCGCATCAACCACCCGAGCGAGGCCCTGACCATCGGCCAGCCGGTCAAGGTGCAGGTGATTCGCTTCAATTCCGATACCCAGCGGATTTCGTTGGGCATGAAGCAGCTCATGTCCGACCCGTGGGACGGCGTGGCCATCAAGTACCCAGTGAATGGAAAATTCTCCGGCCGCGTGACCAACATCACCGACTACGGCGCCTTCGTGGAGCTGGAAGCCGGCGTCGAGGGCCTCGTCCATGTGAGCGAGATGTCCTGGACGAAGAAGAACGTGCACCCCGGCAAGATCGTCGCGACCTCCGAGCAGGTGGACGTGCTGATCCTGGATGTGGACGAGCCCAAGCGCCGCATTTCGCTCGGCCTCAAGCAGGCCCAGGGCAATCCGTGGGAGGTCTTCCTGCAGAACCACCCGCTGGGCAGCGAGATCGAGGGCGAGATCCGCAACATCACCGAGTTCGGCCTGTTCATCGGCGTCGGCCCGGATGTGGATGGCATGGTCCATCTCTCCGACCTCAGCTGGGATCTGCCGGGTGAGACCGCCATCGCCAACTACAAGAAGGGCGATGTGGTGAAGGCGAAGGTTCTCGACGTGGATGTCGAGAAGGAGCGCATTTCGCTGGGCATCAAGCAGCTCGCCGCCGATCCGGCCGCCGAGGTCCTGGACAAGGTGAAGAAGGGCGACATCGTCACCTGCACCGTGACCAAGATCGAAGCGAACGGCATCGAGGTGAAGATCGACGAAGTGCTGACCGGCTTCATCCGCCGTGCGGAACTGGCGCGTGACCGCCAGGATCAGCGCCCCGACAAGTTCGCCATCGGCGAGAAGGTCGATGCGAAGATCACCGCCGTGGACCGCGCCGCCCGCCGCCTCTCCCTGACCGTGAAGGGCAAGGAGATCGAGGAGGAGCGCGAGGCCGTGAAGGAATTCGGCACGGCCGACAGCGGCGCCTCGCTGGGCGACATTCTCGGCGCGGCGATCCGCCGCCGCCGCGAGCTGGCCGGCGAAGAGTAAGCCCGAGCAGCCCTGGCTGCTCGCGGAACGGAAGGGCGCCCTGCGAGGGGCGCCCTTTTTTTGTTTCGAGACCGCTTCGTTATGTGTCTTTAAATAAGACGTAGCGCATGAAATTCGGACATTCGGTCAGTTGACGACAAATTCGTTAAGTTTCTTCGCTGGCTGGACATTTCTGACTGGCTCACTCAGGGTTTTCGCGCGAAATGCAGCATTTGATCTGCTTTAATGAAGTTTATTTTTTTAAAGACACACCAAAAGCTGAATTTCCCTTGGCGGGCTCGCGTCATGGTGGTAAATCTCCACACGCAAAACGTGTGGAGATGACTGAAATGCGTATCCTTCTGGTTGAAGATGATCGCTCCGCCGCCCGCGGCATCACCTTTCAGCTGCAGCAGCACCGCATGGTGGTGGATGTGGCGGATTGCGGGGCCGAGGCGCTGGAACTCGCCCGGCTCTATGATTACGACGCCGCCGTGGTGGACCTGATGCTGCCGGACATGGAGGGATATGAGGTCATCACCAAGCTCCGCGCCGCGCGGATCGAAGCGCCGGTGCTCATGCTCTCGGCCAATGCCCGCACCCAGGCCAAGGTGCGCGGCCTCTCGGTCGGCGCCGATGACTACCTGGCCAAGCCCTTCGAGCCGGAGGAGCTGGTGGCCCGCCTGCAGGCGATGATCCGCCGCTCCAAGGGCTTCAGCCAGCCGCGCATCCAGATGGGCCCGCTCTCGCTCGATCTCGGTGCCAAGGAAGTGGCGGTACAGGGCCGCTCGGTCCATCTGACCGGCAAGGAATACGCCATCCTGGAATTGCTGCTGATGCGCCGCGGCACCGTCCTCTCCAAGGAGAATTTCCTGGATCACCTCTATGGCGGGATGGATGAGCCGGACAGTAAGATCATCGACGTCTTTGTCTGCAAGCTGCGGAAGAAGCTGCAGAATGCAGGTGCCAACAACGTGATCGGCACGGTCTGGGGCCGCGGCTACATCATTCGCGATGCCAGCTCCGGCGCTGCCGCCGCCCGCTCGGGCCTCGGCGAAACCCGCCTCGCGACGGCCTGATCAGGCCGCGCTTTGCCCAGCGCTGGGATCATGCCGCGCTTTGCGCGGCCGATGGGGCGGAAAAATGCACCCCGCCCGCCCGCAGCGCCGCCTGCAACTCCAGAATGGAGACCGCGCGGGGCTCTACACCGCGTGACACCGCCAGCGCCGCCGCCGCCCCCGCCGCCTGGCCCGTCATCCAGCATTGCGGGATTTCCCGCAGGAAGGAGTGGCTGTTGGGGTCGCAGCTCAGATGTCGCCCCGGCGCCAGCAGCCCGTCCAGCCGCTCCGGCACCAGCGCCCCATAGGGCACGGACACATTGGGGAATTTCGGGGAGAGGCTGGGCGAGACGCCGATCTCATCCTCCCGCACCCGCCCGTCCCAATCCCCCCGCGTCACCGCCGCCACGCCCTGGAGACGCCGCGCATGCCGCACGCCCAGTTGCGGCGCGGAGAGCATGAGGAAGGCATTCTCGAAGCCGGGCGCGCCTTCGCGGTAGAGCGCCAGGTGCTCGGCCATCAGCCGGTGGCTCTGGATTTCCACGGCCGTCAGATCCTCAACATCCACCGCCGAATAGCCGGAGAGGCGAGGGCCCATGAAGAGCGCCACATCGTCGCGCCAGGAGGCGAAGGCCTTGTCGAACAGCCGGATGCGCTCCCGCCCGCGTTGCAGGAAGGCGCTGAATTCCCCGGGCTGCTCGGCGCGCCAGCGCTGATAGCGGGGCATGTTCACGCCGCCGAAGAGCCAGCTGGTGTTCATGCAGTGATGGATGTCGCGCGCGTCGATATCGTCATTGTAGGCGGCGCCGGCCTGGGCGAAGAGGTCGCCATCGCCCGTCGCATCCACGGTGCAGCGGGCCAGGATGGCGCGCCGCCCCTGCTTGGACTCGAAGAAGGCGCCGCGCACCGCGCCCTCGGCCATGATGGGGGAGGCGCCCCAGGCGTGGAACAGCAGCTCCGCGCCGGATTCCAGCACCATTTCCTGCGCGGCGAGCTTCATCGCCTCCGGGTCGCAGGTGGGGGAATGGGTGACGATGCCGTGGAAGGCGCTGGTGCGCGCCGCCCACCAGGCGGCGGTCGCCGCATCGCGTGCGCCCCAGAGCGCCGGCGCCGGGCCGGTCACCGCGCCGGCGGGCAGGCGGTCCAGGAATTCCTCGGCGAAGCCGCGGATCACCCTCTGGCCGGACCAATCCGTCATCCGGTCAATCCAGATGACAAGGCCGCCGGTGGAGAGCCCGCCCAGGTGATTGTGCCGCTCCATCAGGATGGTGTGCGCGCCCTGCCGCGCCGCGGCCACGGCGGCGGCGACGCCGGAGGGTCCGCCGCCCACCACCAGCACGTCGCAGCGCGCATGCAGGGGGATCTCCCGCGCGGCCTCCGTCACCACTTCGCCGGTTGGCACACGGCGCGTGCGGGCGGGGTCCGCCGCGAAGGTCTCGCTGCGGAAGAGGAGGCGCCCGCCTTCGGGCTCTGGCGGCTGGGACATGGCGGGGGCGAGAATAGAACGTCTTGTCCATAAGGGAAGGCTTTGGCAGAGAGGGGCGTGCCCCGTTCCATGCCCGCCTTGGTGCTGCCCCTGCTGGCCTGGCTCACCGGCTGCGCCGTGGCGCCGCCGCCGGTCGCGCTGCCGGCGCCGCTCAGCTACCCGCCGGCGGCGCGCGACCGCATGCTGCGCCTGGCCGCCGCCGAGTGGCAGGATTGGGGCTGCGTCACGACCGGCCTGCCCGGCCCCGCCCTCGCGCCCTGCACGCCCCAGGCGAGCCCCCGCCCCGAGGCCGCGCCGGAGAACTTCCCCCGCGTGCTGGCTTATTGGCGCGCCGTGCCGCAATCGGCCGAGGCCATTCCTTCCAACCGCGCGCGGTACGAACGTGCCCTGGCCGGCGCGGGTGGCGGCAATCTGTGGGCTGAGCCCTTCTGGTCCGCCGCGTTCATCTCCTGGGTGATCGGCGCGGCCGGGGTGGATGCGCCGGAATTCGCGCCCGATGCCGCGCATTCCCGCTACCTCGATCATCTCGACGCGCTGGCCGCCGCCTGGCCCGCCGCCGCGCCCTTCCTGCCGCGCGACCCCGCGCTTTACGCCCCCGTGCCCGGCGATCTCGTCTGTCGCGACCGCTCCAGCCGGCCCCTGGGCAACTGGGCCGAGCGCGGCGCCGAACGCGGCCGCTTCCGGCCGATGCATTGCGACATCGTCATCCATGCCTCCCCTGGCGTGGTGGAGGCGGTGGGTGGCAATGTCAGCGACACGGTGGCGCTCTCGCGCTGGGCGACGGATGGGGAGGGGCGCCTGCTGCCCGATCCGCGGCCGTTTCTCGTCATCATGGAAAACCGCCTCGGGCGCACGGCGCCCTTTGCCTCTCAGGATTCACGCTCATGACCGATTTGTTCAGCCCCCTCACCTTGCGCGGTGTGGCCTTCCGCAACCGCATCGGCGTCTCGCCCATGTGCCAGTATTGCGCGGGCGAGGATGGCAAGCCGACCGATTGGCACATGGCGCATCTCGTCTCCCGCGCCGTCGCCGGCCCCGGCATGGTGATGACCGAGGCCGCCGCCGTGACGCCCGAAGGCCGCATCAGCCCTGGTGACCTGGGCATCTGGAGCGATGACCACCTCGCCAGCCACACCCGTCTCGTCAACGCCATCGCCGCGATGGGCACGGTGCCGGCGATCCAGCTGGCGCATGCCGGCCGCAAGGCCAGCCGCCTGCCGGCCTGGGAAGCCGGCCCCGCCGTGCCGGGCTGGGAGGCGCTGGGCCCGAGTGCGGCCGCCTTCCAGGGCTATGCCACCCCGCGCGCGATGAGCGAGGCCGAGATCCTCGGCACCATCCAGGCCTTCGCCGATGCGGCGGTGCGTTCGGTCAAGGCGGGCTACAAGCTGATCGAGCTGCACGCGGCCCATGGCTACCTGGTGCACCAGTTCCTCTCGCCCATCTCCAACCGCCGCAATGACGGCTGGGGCGGGGATTTCGAGGGCCGCACCCGGCTGATCCGCGAAATCGCCCGCGCCACCCGCGCCGTCATCCCTGATGAATTGCCGCTGGCGGTCCGCATCTCGCACACCGATTGGGTCGAGGGCGGCTGGGACACGGCGGAGAGCGTGATGCTGGCCGAGCGGCTGAAGGCGCTGGGCGTGGATATCGTGGATGTCAGCTCCGGCGGGCTGGATGCGGGGCAGAAGATCCCGCTCGGCCCGGGCTACCAGGTGCCGGGCGCCGAGGCGGTGAAGCAGGGGGCGGGCATCCCCGTCATGGCGGTCGGCCTGATCACCGAGCCGGCCCAGGCCCAGGCCATCCTCGATGCCGGCCAGGCCGACATGATCTTGCTGGCCCGCGCCTTCCTGCGTGACCCCTACTGGGTGCTGAACGCGGCCGTGGCGCTGGGGCGGATCGAGGCGCTGCAAATCCCGCCGCAATATGACCGCGCCTGGGGGAGCCTGGCGAAGTTCAAGTTCGATCCGGAGATCGGCAAGCCGCTGGCGGCGCTGTAGATAAGAGCCTCCGGCGGCTGGGGCCGTGGGCCTGTTGAGACCCGACCCAGCCGCCGGAGGCCCATTCTTACCCCTGGACCAAAGCCCGCCAGACCAGCCGGCCCGCAATCGCAGCCAGGCACAGCGCAAAGCCCCAGGCCAAGAGACGCTGCGGCAGCCGCCGGCTGAGCCGCGCGGCCCAGGGCGCCACCAGCATGGCCGGCGCCGCCAGCAGCAGCAGCCCCGCAAAGCTCACCTGCCCCAGTGCCAGGGAAGCGAGGGTGGCCGGCGCGGCGACGGCCAGGTTGAACACCGCACCAGAGCCCACGGCTCGATGCAGCCCCACGCCGAAAAGCCCAAGGGCCGGCCCGCTCAGCGTCCCCGCCCCCACACCCAGCGCGGCCGAGACGAGGCCGATCAGCCCCGGTGGCAGCCAGCCGATGGCGGAGCGCGGCAGCCCCTCGGCCAGCCTTGCCCGGTCGCCCAGCAGCAGCGCGCCGCCGAGCGCCGTTGCGATGCCCGCGAAAACGAGGAGGGACAGGGTGGCCGGGGCGAAGGGTGCCAGCAGCAGCCCCAGCCCCGCGCCCAGGATCATCGCCGGCAGCCAGGCACGCAGCAGCCCGGTCTCCACGCCGCCGCCCTGCGCATGGGCGCGCACCGCGCTGACCGAGGAGAGCAGGATCACCGCCTGGGCCGTGCCGATGGCGAGTGGCAGGCGCTCCGGCACCGGCAGATGGGCCAGGATTTCCAGCAGCGCCGGCACGGCGATGACCCCGCCGCCGATCCCCAGCAAGCCACCCGCCAGGCCAATGGCCAGGCCTGCCAGCAGCAGCAGGATCAGGCTCCAGAAGGCGAGGTCCCCAGCCACGCCGGGGCTAACCTCAGCCCCGGACCGCGGCGGCCAGTTCGCGCACCTGGTCCAGCACGCGGCGCACGCTGTCCGGCTTGGCGCGGCCCTGCTCATCCAGCGACTTGGCCAGGGTGTCGATCAGCACACTCGCCACCACGGCACCATCAGCGACCTTGGAGGCAAAGCCCGCCTGCTCGGGCGTGCGCACGCCGAAGCCGATGCAGATCGGCAGGTCGGTATGGGCGCGGATGCGCGGGATGGCCGCGCGCAGCGCCTCGGGGTCGGCGCTGCGGGTGCCGGTGATGCCGGTGATGGCGACGTAGTAGACGAATCCGGAGGAAGCGTTCAGCACCAGCGACAGCCGCGCGTCATCGGTCGTCGGCGCCACCAGGCGAATGATGTCCATGCCGGCCGCGAGCGCCGCCGGGGCCAGCACCTCGGCCTCCTCGGGCGGCATGTCCACGACGATCAGGCCATCCACGCCGCTCGCGGCCGCATCGGTGACGAAGCGATCCGCGCCGTAGGAGAGGATGGGGTTGAGGTAACCCATGAGGATCACCGGCGTCGCGTCATCCTCCTGGCGGAAGTCGCGCACCATGGCCAGCGTGCCGGCCAGCGTGGCGCCCGCCTTCAGCCCGCGCTGGGCGGCGAGCTGGATGATGGGGCCATCGGCCATGGGGTCGGTGAAGGGAACGCCGATCTCGATCAGGTCGGCCCCCGCGCCGGGCATGCCGCGCAGGATGGCCATGCTGGTGGCGGGGTCGGGGTCATAGGCTTCGAGATAGGGGATGAGCGCGCCGCGGCCTTCGGCCTTCAGTGCGGCGAAACGGGCGGCGATGCGGCCTTGGCCGCGCAGCTTTGCGTCGCCGCGCGACACAGCCATGCCGAGATCGGACGCGCTCACAGCTTCACCCCAAGATGGCCGGCGACAGTGAAGATGTCCTTGTCGCCACGGCCGCACATGTTCATGACGATCAGCGTCTCGGCCGGCAGGGTGGGGGCCACCTTCAGCACATGGGCCAGCGCATGCGCCGGCTCCAGCGCCGGGATGATGCCCTCCAACTTCGAGCAGAGCTGGAAGGCGTCCAGCGCCTCCTTGTCCGTCGCGTTCACGTATTCGACGCGGCCGAGTTCATGCAGCCAGGAATGCTCGGGCCCGACGCCGGGGTAATCCAGGCCCGCGCTGATCGAATGGCCTTCCAGGATCTGGCCGTTCTCGTCCTGCAGCAGGTAGGTGCGGTTGCCGTGCAGCACGCCCGGGCGGCCGCCGGTGAGGCTGGCCGCGTGCTCGGGCGTGTCCACGCCATGGCCGCCGGCCTCGACGCCGAGCATCCGCACGGAGGGGTCGTCCAGGAAGGGGTAGAACAGGCCCATGGCGTTGGAGCCGCCGCCAATCGCCGCCACCAGCACATCCGGCAGGCGGCCCTCGGCCTCCTGCATCTGCACGCGGGTCTCCTCGCCGATCACCGACTGGAAGTCGCGCACCATCATCGGATAGGGGTGCGGGCCGGCGACGGTGCCGATGCAGTAGTAGGTGTCCTCGACATTCGCGACCCAGTGGCGCAGCGCCTCGTTCATCGCGTCCTTCAGCGTGGCGGCGCCGGAGGTGACGGCGATGACCTCGGCGCCCAGCAGCTTCATGCGGAAGACATTGGGCTGCTGCCGCTCGACATCGGTCGCACCCATGAAGACGGTGCAGGGCAGGTTGAACAGCGCGCAGGCGGTGGCCGTCGCCACGCCATGCTGGCCGGCGCCGGTCTCGGCGATGATGCGCTTCTTGCCCATGCGCTTCGCCAGCAGGATCTGGCCCAGCACGGCGTTGATCTTGTGCGCGCCGGTGTGGTTCAGCTCATCGCGCTTGAAATAGACCTTGGCACCCTTCCCCGGCTCCGCGCTCGCGCGGCAATGCTCGGTGATGCGCTCGGCGGACCAGAGCGGGCTCGGGCGGCCCACGTAATCCTTGAGCAGGCGGCGCCACTCGGCATCGAAGGCGGGGTCCGCCTTGGCCGTGGCATAGGCCGCCTCGACCTCGAGGATCAGCGGCATCAGCGTCTCGGCGACGTAGCGGCCGCCGAAACCGCCGAAGCGCCCGGCGGCATCCGGGCCGCTCTTGTAGGTGTTGGGCTTGAGGAGCTGGTTCAACGGAGCATTCCCGAGCAGAGGCGTTTCGCCAGTGTCATACAGAAGGGATCAACTTTTCCCAACCCCTGCTCACCCCCTGCGGGCTGCGGCGATGAAGGCCCGGATCAGCCCCGCATCCTTCACGCCCCGCGCGCGCTCGACGCCCGAGGAAACATCCACGCCCGGGGCGCCGCTGGCCGCGATGGCCGCGGCCACATTGGCGGGGGTGAGGCCGCCCGCCAGCAGCCAGGGGCGGTTGATGCGGGCCAGGCGCGCCAGGCGCCATTCGAAGGGCGCCGCATTGCCGCCCGGCAGCACCGCATCGGGCGGCGGCTTGGCATCCAGCAGCAGCCGGTCCGCCACCGGCTCGTAATCCGCGATCTGCGCGAGATCAGCCTCGTTCGCGATGCCCAGCGCCTTCATGACCGGCACGCCGAAGCGGATGCGGATTTCGGCCACGCGGGCCGGGCTCTCCTCGCCATGCAGCTGGATCACGTCCAGCGCGGTGCTGGCCAGCGCCGCTTCCAGCAGCGCATCCGCCGGGTCCACGAAAAGGCCGACGCGGCGCGGCCCGCCTTCCAGGCTGGCCGAGATCGCGCCGGATTGGGCGGGGGTGACGGCGCGCGGCGAGGGCGGGAAATAGACGAAGCCCACGAAATCCGCCCCGGCCTCGGCCGCCCAGCGCAGCGCCTCGGGCGTGTTCACACCGCAGATCTTGACCTCGATGCTCATCGCGTGAGGCTGGCGGTGATGGCGGCGGCGGCGGCGGCGGGGTCCGCGGCCTCGGTGATGGGCCGGCCGACCACGATCCAATCGGCGCCGGCGGCCACGGCATCCGCGGGCGTGGCGATGCGCGCCTGGTCGCCGGCGGCGCTGCCCAGGGGGCGGATGCCGGGGACCACCAGCATCGGCGCCTCGCCCAGGGCATCGCGGATCAGCGAGACCTCGCGCGGGGAACAAACCAGCCCATCGGCGCCCGCATCCATGGCCATGCGCGCCAGGCGCAGCACCTGCTGGGCAGGGCCGCCGGCCACGCCCACCGCGCCCAGCTGCTCGGCATCCATGCTGGTGAGGACGGTGACGGCGAGCAGGATGGGGCGCGCGGCCCCCGCCGCCTCGGCCGCCTTGCGCGCGGCGGTGATCATGGCCGGCCCGCCGCCCGCATGCAGCGTCAGCATCGAAGCCCCGAGCGGTGCCAGCGAGCCGACCGCGCCGGCCACCGTGTTGGGGATGTCATGCAGCTTGAGGTCGAGAAAGACCGGCGCATGGGAGGCAAGCCGCGCCAAGGCCGGCGGCCCGGCGGCGCAGAACAATTCCAGCCCCAGCTTCACCAGACCTGCGGCGGGCGCGACCTGGCGGGCCAGCGCCTCGGCGTGGGGGAGGTGCGGCGTATCCAGGGCGACGATCAGCCGGCCCTGGGGGCCGGTGGGGCGATGCAGCATGACTCGAAAAAATTCCTCAGCGCGGCTTGGCGGGCCTGGGATCGCGGCTGGCGAGTTCGGCGTCAAGCAGGGCGGCGGCCTGGCGCAGCTGCGACGCACTGCGCCGCGCCGGCAGATGGGCCAGCCAGACGGTCAGCCCCCCCGCCAGGAAGGTGACGAGGCAGGGTGCCAGGATGGCCTGCCAGAGCGGCAATTCCGCCACCCATCCCTCAGGCCAGAAGGTGATGGCGACGGGCTGCGGATTGGCCAGGGCGAAGGCGGCCAGCGCCACCGCGAGCAGGGCGGGCGGCAGATAGGCGATCACTCGCCCTCGCCGGGGTCCCGGCCACCATTGACGCGGGCGCGCAATTCCTTGCCCGGCCGGAAATGCGGCATGCCCTTGCCTTCCACCGACACGGCCTCACCCGTGCGGGGGTTGCGGCCCTGGCGCGGGTCCCGCTTGCGGGTGGTGAAGGCGCCGAAGCCGCGCAGCTCCACCCGGTCCCCGCGGGCGAGGGCGGCGCTGACCTCCTCGAAAATGGTGCCCACCACCAGCTCGATGTCGGGCAGGCGCAGATGGGGGTGCTGCATGGCGAGATGCGCGATCAATTCGCTCTTTGTCACGGGACCCTCAAAGCTGTGCCGGACCATAGCATGACGAGTCAAAGGGTTTTGCAAGCTTTGAGTGAGGTCTCATCGGGGGAGAAGCTGCCCCGGCCACCAGCCTTCGGCCCGCAGCATCCCGGCAGCCCCCTGCCAGAAGCCCAGCGAGGCCATGGAGAGCACACGCTCGGCCGTGCCGCGGGGGTCGAGGTCCCGCAGGCGGAGATCGGCGGGCAGGTTGTGGGTTTCGGCCAGCCAGCGCCGGGCCTCGGCCTCGCCACCGATGGCGTCCACCAGGCCCGCCGCCACGGCCTGGCGGCCGGTCATGACGCGGCCATCGGCCAATTCGCGCACGCGCTCCTCCGGCATGTTGCGGCCGGTGGCGACCATGGCGACGAATTGGCTCTGCATGTCCTGCACCACGGCGTTGAGCGAGGCGCGGCCCTGCTCGGTCAGCGGGCGGAAGGGGCTGGGCTGGTCCTTCAAGGGGCCGGAGGTCAGCGCCTCGGCCCGCAGGCCCAGGCGGTCCATCAGCTCCGAGACCTCGAAGGATTGCAGGATGACGCCGATCGAGCCGGTCAGCGTCGCCTCGCGGGCGAAGATTCGCTCGGCCGGCACCGCCACCATGTAGCCGGCCGAAGCGGCGGTGCCGCCCATGACCGCGACCACGGGCTTGCCGGCGGCGCGCACGCCGCGGATGGCGGTGTGCAGCGCCTCACCCCCCGCGACGGTGCCGCCGGGGCTGTCGATCGCCACCAGGAGGGCACGGACCTGGGAATCGCGGCCGGCGCGCTCGACCAGGCGGACCAGTTCGCGGTTGTCGGTGATGGTGCCGGTCAGTGGCAGGCGCGCCACATGCTCGCCGCCCAGCCCCGCGCTGTCGGGCAGGGGGCCGCTGAAGAAGGCGGCCGCGCCGAGCACGGCGCCGAGGATGAGCGCGCCGCGCCAGAAGCCGAGCTGGCGCTTGAGGCGGCGGCGGTCGAGAAGGAGGTCGGGCTCCAGGGCCATGATGCGTTCCGTGGTTGCCCCCCTCACATAGGGTGGGCAGGGCGGAGTGCGAAGGCTGGTGGTGGACAGGCCCGCCTGCTGGCGCTATGGACCGGCGCATCCAAGGCGCCGACTTAGCTCAGGGGTAGAGCAACTGATTCGTAATCAGTAGGTCCGGGGTTCGATTCCCCGAGTCGGCACCACCTCCCCCTTGATCACAAAATGCCGTGTCACAGGCGCGCCGCGCCCCGGCAGGACGCACAGCTTGCCAGGCGCGCCGCGCCCGGCCAGGACGCGCGCCTCGGGCGATGCTTGCGCATCGCCCGAGGGTATCGCCCGCCTTACCGGCGGCCAGGGCAATCCGGCGTCAGCGCATTCACCACCGCCCAGGCATCCGGCAGCCGGCTCAGCTGATTGATCTGCCCCGGGACACGGAGGATGCCGACCACCACGTCGATCGGCTGATACGACGTCATGGTGAAGGTGCGCGAAGGTTCCGACCAGCGCGAGCCGGGCGGGAAGTTCCCCGCCAGCGCGGGGCGCACCGTGAGGCTGACGGTCCCCGAGGATTGGTTCTGGAACTGCGCGTGGTAGCTGACCAGGGTGTGGTCGGACTTCACATCCGGCACGGCATAGGCCTGATAGACCACCAGCTGGCTCACCGTCGCGGGCGCCACCGGGGGGAAGGGGAGCTGAGCCACACAAAGCTGGCGCTGCTGCGCCGCCGCCGGAAGGGCAAGACCCACTGTTCCCATGATGGCCAGCGCGGAGAGCAGGATTCGAGTCGTTTTCATCGGGATGTTCCGTCCTAGTCGCCGCATGGCGGGATGCCTTGGCTTCGACAGGGGCAGAATGGGCGCCAGTTTTCGCATTGGCCAATAGGCAGGAACGATCCTTTCCATTGGAAACGCATGACCCCTCATATCCCTGCCTGGAATGGCGATGGGCAGCTGGACCCATGCAAGCCCTGCCGAAGCGCGGGGTCTTCTCTCAGCGCCAGAGCTTCCGCGCGCGGAGAAACCCCCGGTAGCCGAGCTCCAGCATGGGCGCGACCACCGGCAGCGCCGCCACCCGGCCAAGCCAGGCCCAGCCCGGCAGCGCGCTCCAGAGCGCCGCGAACGCCGCCGCCCCGCTCGCCATCCGTCCATCCGCCCGGCGCACATGCATGCGGGCCAGTGCCGCCTCCCGCGTCAGGCCGGGCGCCAGCGGGGCATCGGGCTGGGATACATCCACGAAGCACAGCGCCTCCGCCCCGCGCGCGCGCCGATAGGTCGCGATCTCGCGCGAGCAGACGGGGCAGGCGCCGTCGTAATAGATCTCGGTGCGGGGAGCTTTAGCCATGCGAGGCAGATGGTGGGCTTGCCGCCCGCCGCAACCGGGCGATGTGGCGGAGCGTCATCCGGACGGGGTGTGTATCAGCAGCCAGCTTGGGTGGAACGTTGCCGGTGCAGGTGCGCGGGCCAGGATCTAAATGGCGAGCGCCGCCGGGGACGAGTCCTGAGACGTGGAGTCGAAGGCGCCGGTCTTGTCCGGCAGCGGCGCCGCGGAACCGCACCTCGGGCCATGCTTCCGCCGCCCGAGGGCCCGGCTCGGTCTACCGGCGGCCGGGGCAAGTCGGCGTCAGCGCATTCACCACCGACCAGGCCTCCGGCAGCTGGTTCAGCTGGTTGATCTGGCCCGGGACGCGGAGGATGCCGACCACCACGTCAATCGGCTGATACGACGTCAAGGTGAAGGTGCGCGAAGCTTCCGTCCAGCGCGAGCCGGTCGGGAAGCTCCCCGCCAGCGCGGGGGTCACCGTGAGGCTGACGGTCCCGGCGGATTGGTTCTGGAACACCGCGTGGTAGCTGACCAGGGTGTGGTCGGACCTCACATCCGGCACGGCATAGGCCTGGTAGATCATCAGCCGGCTTTCCGTCGCGGGCGGCACCGGGACGAAGGGGAGCTGAGCCACACAAAGCTGGCGCTGCTGCGCCGCCGCCGGAAGGGCAAGACCCACCGTCCCCATGAGGGCCAGCGCGGAGAGCAGGATTCGAGTCGTTTTCATCGGGATGTTCCGTCCTAGTCGCCGCATGGCGGGATGCCTTGGCTTCGACAGGGGCAGAATGGGCGCCAGTTTTCGCATTGGCCAATAGGCAGGAACGATCCTTTCCATTGGAAACGCATGACCCCTCATATCCCTGCCTGGAATGGCGATGGGCAGCTGGACCCATGCAAGCCCTGCCGAAGCGCGGGGTCTTCTCTCAGCGCCAGAGCTTCCGCGCGCGGAGAAACCCCCGGTAGCCGAGCTCCAGCATGGGCGCGACCACCGGCAGCGCCGCCACCCGGCCAAGCCAGGCCCAGCCCGGCAGCGCGCTCCAGAGCGCCGCGAACGCCGCCGCCCCGCTCGCCATCCCGCCATCCGCCCGCCGCACATGCATGCGCGCCAGCGCTGCCTCCCGCGTCAGGCCGGGCGCCAGCGGGGCATCGGGCTGCGAGACATCCACGAAGCACAGCGCTTCCGCTCCGCGCGCGCGCCGATAGGTCGCGATCTCGCGCGAGCAGACTGGGCAGGCGCCATCGTAATAGATCTCGGTGCGGGGTGATTCAGCCATGCGAGGCAGATGGTGGGCTTGCCGCCCGCCGCAACCGGGCGATATGCCGCGCCATGCAAGCTTACCCCGACTGGCTGATCGCCGAACTCCGCTCCGACCATGCCGGCGAGACCGGCGCCGTCATGATCTATCGCGGCATCCTCGTCTTCTGCCGCGACGCGACCCTGCGCGACTTCGCCAGCCGCCACATGGCGACGGAAGAAGGCCATCTCCGCCTCATCGAGGAGGTGCTGCCCCGCGCCCAGCATTCCCGCCTGCTGCCCATCTGGCGTGTCGCCGGCTGGATCACCGGCGCCCTGCCCGCGCTGTTCGGCCCGCGCGCCGTCTATGCGACGATCGACGCCGTCGAGACCTTCGTGGATCACCACTACCAGCAGCAGATCGACCGCCTGGACGCCGAGGGCATCTTCCCCGAATTGCGCGCCATGCTCGCCCGCTGCCAGGAAGAGGAGGTGCATCACCGCGACGAGGCGCGGGAGATGCATGCCGGCGTGGTGGGCGCCCTGCTGCGCTTCTGGGGCCGCCTGGTCGGCTTCGGCAGCGAGGCCGCGGTCATGGCCGCGAAGCGCGTCTGAGGCGTGCTCGCCTACCTGACCCTCGCCGCCTCGGCCTTCATCGCCGCCACGGTCTTTCCCCTGCAATCCGAGGCGGTGCTGGTCGGGCTGATGCTGACCGGGGATCACACCGTCTGCCTGCTCGTCCTGGTCGCGAGCCTGGCCAACACCGCGGGCTCGGTGGTGAACTGGTGGCTGGGCGGCGTGATCCACCGCTACCGGGATCGGCGCTGGTTCCCCGCCTCGCCCGAGGCGCTGGCCCGGGCCGAGGGGTGGTATCGCCGCTGGGGCCACTGGTCCCTGATGCTGAGCTGGGCGCCCATCATCGGCGATCCGCTGACCGTCATCGCCGGCGTGCTGCGTGAGCCGCTTTGGCGCTTCCTGATCCTGGTGGCGCTGGCCAAGACCGGGCGCTACGTCACGCTCGCGCTTATCACGCTGGGGCTCACCTGAGACGGTTGCGTTTCATGGGCGCGGTGTCACATGATGTTGACATGCTCGAGCGATCCCAGGACCTGCGCCCCCACGCCATCATCATCGGCTCCGGTTTCGGTGGCCTCGCCGCTGCCGTGCGCCTGGGTGCGCGCGGCTATCGCGTCACCGTGCTGGAGAAGCTCGATGGCCCCGGCGGGCGTGCCTATGTCTACCGCCAGGACGGCTACACCTTCGATGCCGGGCCCACCATCATCACGGCGCCCTACATCCTGGAGGAGCTCTGGACGCTCTGCGGGCGGACCATGTCCGACGACATCGACCTGCGCGCCATCGACCCCTTCTACAAGATCCGTTTCGACGATGGTGAGACCTTCGCCTGCACGGCCGATCTGGACGGGATGCGCGCCGAGGTGGGGCGCATCTCGCCTGGGGATGTGGAGGGCTTCGACCGCTTCATCCGCGACAGCGAGGCCATCTACAAGGTCGCCTTCGAGGAACTGGCGGACCAGCCCTTCCATCGCTTCACCACCATGCTGCGCGCCATTCCCAACATGCTGCGCCTGGGTGGTTACCTGACGGTCCACCAGAAGGTCGCGACCTATTTCAAGAACGAGAAGCTGCGCGTCGCCTTCAGCTTCCACCCTCTGCTGATCGGCGGGAATCCCTTCACCACCACCGCGTATTACTGCCTGATCGCGCATCTGGAGCGGCTGCACCGCGTGCATTACGCGATGGGCGGCACGGGGGCGATCGTGCGCGGCCTGGTCGGCCTGGTCGAGCATGTCGGCGGCACCATGCGCTATGAGGCGGATGTCGCGCAGATCACCGTGGAGAATGGCCGCGCGACCGGCGTGCGCCTGGCCTCCGGCGAGCACCTTCCGGCCGAGGTCGTGGTCTCCAACGCCGATGTGGCCTGGACCTACAGCAAGCTGCTCTCCGAGACACCGCGCAAGCGCTGGACGGATCGCAAGCTGGGCCGCGCGCGGTATTCCATGTCGCTCTTCGTCTGGTATTTCGGGACCACGAAGCGCTTCGAGGATGTCTACCACCACACCATGGTGCTCGGCCCGCGCTATCGCGAGTTGCTGAAGGACATCTTCACCACGAAGCGGCTGGCCGAGGATTTCAGCCTGTACCTGCACCGGCCGACGGCGAGCGACCCCTCGCTCGCGCCGCCCGGCTGCGATGCCTTCTATGTGCTGGCCCCCGTGCCGCATCTGGGCAGCGGGACGGATTGGCGCGCTCAGGCCGAGCCCTACCGCGCCGCCATTCAGAAGCGCCTGGAGGAGACGGTGATGCCGGGCCTGGGCGATGTGATCGCGACGTCGCACATCCTCACGCCGCAGGATTTCCAGGACCGGCTGAGCTCGGTGAATGGCGCCGCCTTCTCGCTGGAGCCGCAGCTCTTCCAGAGCGCCTGGTTCCGCCCGCACAACAAGAGCGAGGAGGTGGAGGGGCTCTATCTGGTGGGGGCCGGCACGCATCCCGGCGCCGGCGTGCCGGGGGTGATTTCCTCGGCCCAGGTGCTGGACGAGATCGTGCCCGACCCTGTGCCGATCCGTCAGCCCGCGTAGCTCTCCGCCGCGCGCCGCGCGCGGAACTGCACCGCCACCCGGCGCTGGTGATAGATGATCAGCGCGAGGCCGGTGATGAGCGGGATGGACCAGAGGCCCGGGTGCAGCGCCAACTCCGGCAGGATCCGCACCGAGCCGAAGGCGAAGAAGGCCGTGTAGACCGAGATCCCGGCGCCCACGAGCGCCTTGATATGCTCGTCCAGCCAGTCCTTCTCGCCGCGCACGGGCTTGTAGAGGAAGCGCAGGTTGGTCCCTGCGGTCGCGAGGCCCACCACCGTCAGCCCGATCATCAGGAATTGCCCGATGATCCAGCCCTGGATGGCGGAATTCACGGCGGCCGCGATCAGGATGAATTGCAGCGCGACATTGAACCACGTGAGGTTCCGCGCATGGTCCCGCCGGTTCTGCACGCAAAGCCAGCCATACCAGGCGAGGTTGATGGTGAGGATCCCCATATGCAGCATCAGCCAGCCGAAGATGCCGCGGATGAAGGGCGCCTCGAACATGCCTTCCAGATGCGGGTGCGTCGCCATCGGTTCATAGATGGTGAGCAGGCTCATGCAGATGGCGAAGGCGCCAGTGGCCAGCATGCAGATCGTGAAGACCTTGCCCCAGCGCTTGTGGTTCACGCCGCCCTTGCGGCCGATGACCGGCACCCAGAAGGCGATGGCGCCGATGCTGCCGGTGACGATGTGCACCGCGACCAGCGCGTGAAAGACATGCAGTTCCATGGGGGGACGACCTCACCTCTTGGAATGACAATGCAGCTTGACACATGGGCTTGTAAAGCACGAACGTCGGGCCAGTGGCGTGCGCCGGGGATGGGTCGGAATGGTATCGGAATCAACTCTCTACGAGCCGCCGCGGCCCAAGCCTCTCTCGCCGGTCCTGGCCCTGATCCGCGCCGCCGCGCGCGGCGATGGGGACCTGCTGAGCCTGCTCCCGGCCGAGGCCTACCGGATGGCGATCGGCCCGCTCGGCTATTCGCGGCGCTCCATCGTCATCGTGAACGCGCCCGAGCTGGTCCGCACCATCCTCTACGACACCAAGGACATCTTCCCGAAGAACGACCTGATGGTGGATGCGCTGGAGCCCCTGGTGGGCAATTCCATCTTCGTCTCCAGCGGCCCCGAATGGCGCCGCCAGCGCGCGATGATCGACCCTGCCTTCAGCATGATGCGCGTGAACCGCGCCTTCACCCCCATGCGCGCCGCCGTGGATGATTGCGAGGCGAAGCTGGACGCGGAGGGTGGCCGCTTCTCGCTCGACCTGCTGATGAGCCACCTGACGGCGGATGTGATCTGCCGCACCGTCTTCTCCACCTCGCTGGCCACCCAGACGGCGCATGATGTCTTCGAGGCCTTCACGGTGTTCGAGCGCAGCGTGGCGCAGGTGGAGTATCGCCGCCTCATCATGGACCCGGCCTTCAAGCCGGTCGTGCAGAAGCCCGAGGTTCTGGAGGCCTGCGCGAAAATCCGCGGTCATTTGGGCGACCTGGTGGACACCCACCTGGCCGAGGGCCACAGCTTCGACGACATCGCGACGGCCGTGATCGCGGCGCGCGACAATTTCGACCAGAAGGCCTTCAGCCGGAAGGAATTGCTGGATCAGCTGGGCGTGCTGTTCCTGGCCGGTCACGAGACCTCGGCCAGCGCGCTCACCTGGGTGTTCTTCCTCATCGCGACGCAGCCCGAAGTGGTGCGCCGCATCCGCGCCGAGGTGGACGAGGTGGTGGGCGAGGGCGAGGTGGAGTTCGAGCACACGCGCCGCATGCCCTACATCATGAACGTCTTCCGCGAGACATTGCGCCTCTACCCGCCCATCACCTTCCTGCCGCGCGTGGCGCTGGAGGATACGATGCTGGGCGAAAAGCGTGTGAAGCGGGGCGCCATGATCATGGTGGCCCCCTGGATCCTGCACCGGCATGACCTCTATTGGCGCAACCCGCATGGCTTCGACCCCGACCGCTTCCTGCCCGAACGCAAGGAGGAGCTGACGCCCGGCGCCTATCTCCCCTTCGGCATCGGCCCGCGTGTCTGCGTCGGTGCCGCCTTCGCCCAGACCGAGGCGGCGCTGATCGTGGCGCGGCTCATCCGCCGCTACGACTTCCATTTGGAGGAGGCGGAAAAGGTGCGTCCCGCCGCGCGCCTGACGACGCGGCCGACGAAGCAGATCATGTGTCGCGTGACACGCGCGGGGAAAACTTCGTGACACGCGCGGGGAAAAGCTTGTGACGCGCACGAGATGAGCCGGACGGTCCTGCTCACGCTGGGCCGCCTGCCCAAGGCGCTCGACATCGCGCGCAGCTTCGCGATGATCGGGTGGCGCGTCGTGATCGCCGAGCCCTTCAAGCGGCACCTGGCCGGCGCCTCCAACAGTGTGGCGAAGAGCTACCAGGTGACGGCGCCCGTGATCAGCAAGCGCCGCTACCTGGAGGAGCTTGCCGCCATCGTCGCGGCCGAGGGCGTGGAGCTGGTGGTGCCCGTCTCGGAGGAGACGATGCATGTCACCTTCCTGCGCGAGCTGGTGCCCGATCACGTCCGCATCTTCACCATGCCGCCGGATGCGCTGCTGCCCGCCTATGACAAGCACGGCTTCATCCACCTGGCCGAGGCCGCCGGCGTGAGCGTGCCGCAGACGCAGGCCATCGGCACGCCGGGTGCGGCGGCGCTGGTAGCCAGCGGCCCCGTGGTGGTGAAGCCCGTGCATTCCTGCTCGGGCCGCGGCGTGCGCATCCTGCCGGCCGGCAGCGCCCTGCCGGTGGAGACCGGCAGTGTCGTCCAGCGCTTCATCCCGGGCGAGGTGCATTCCTCCTGCTCCATCGCGCATGAGGGGCGGGTCCTCTCCACCGTGATCTATCGCGGCGCGCTGTTCTCAGGCTCCGTCGCCATCGCCTTCGAGCGTGTGGTGAACCCGGTGCGCTTCGAGGCCTGGATCGAGCGCTTTGTCCGGCACGTGAACTGGAGCGGCTTCATCTCCTTCGACTTCGTACTCGATGAAGCGGGCCAGCCGCATGGCATCGAGTGCAACCCGCGCACCACCAGCGGCCTGCATTTCTTCGAGACCGCCGACATCGCCCCCGCCATCCTCGAGGCCCGCCCGCCACGCCACCGCGAAACGCTGCGCCTCCAGCAATTCTATTCCTGCCTGACCGAGACGCAGAAATCCGTCCTCACGCCCCGCCAATTCCCGCGCAACCTGCGCGCGCTGCTGACCACGCCCGACGTCACCTGGGATGCCCGGGACAAGCGCCCTTTCCTGACGATGACCTGGACGTCCTGGGAGATCATCCAGCGCGCGATGAAGGCGGGCACGACCTTCGGCGAGGTCGCGACGCTGGATGTCGGCTGGTATGAGGGCGAATCTGCCCCAGCTTGATCCATGCGGGCTGGATCAAGAGAAAGAGCCTCCGGCGGCTGGGGCCGGGGCCCCAGACCCCTTTTGTTGAAGGGCTGGAAAAATCCCCTCAACTCATTGATTTAATTAAAAATAAATAGGGCCTGGGGCCCCGGCCCCAGCCGCCGGAGGCCCTTTCTTTCCCGGCGCCGTCCCCAGAAATCAAGTCAGCGAGGGCTCAACTCACCCCCGCGCGTCCCGCGTCGTCTGGGCGTTGCGCCCCGCCTGGGAGACACTGCCGACACGCCCACCTGTGATGATGCCGCGCCGCTTGGCATGGGGCCGCACCGAGGCACCGGCCGCCGGGGTGGCACCGGCCGAAGGGTGGTGCTGTGCCGCGGCCTGGCGGCGCTCCAGCGCGGCGCGCAAGGCGGCGGTCGCCTCGGCGCGCTTCGCCTCGGCCCGCAGCGCGGCCAGGCGCGCATTCACGCGCTTCAGGCCGCGGGCGAAGATCTGTTTCTTCTCGGCCAGGCCCTGGTCGCTCGCCGTCTCGGCGGCCGTGCCGCGGGCATCGGCCTTGCCGCGATGCACGCGGCGGCGGCCGCGGATGATGTCCCGCGCCCGGGCATGCTGGCCCCGCAGCCAGCGGGCCAGCTTCACCACCTCCTCCTGCGGCAGGGCCGCGAGCTCGGGGTAGTGGCTGCTGACGACGGGGCCGAATTCCTCCTCGCGCAGCAGGCGGCGTTCAGCGGCGAATTCCACACCCATGATCTTCTTCTCCTTTGATGGGCGAACCGCGCTGACAATGCATCGGCAGCGGCCCCAAAGGGAGGGAAATCCGTCCCGCCGCTGCACCTGGCATCCCAAGCGGCGCGCGGAGTGTTGTGCGCCGCACAACCGGCATGCGATACGAGACCACCCCGGGATGTCGCCCGCCAGGAGGAGCCCCCATGCTGATCGGCCTCTGCGCAGCCATTCTGGTGGCGGGTGCGATGGTCCTCGCGCAGTCCATCCTGGTGCCGATCCTCTTCGCGGTGTTTGCCATCGCCTTGGTCTGGCCGCTCCAGCGGCGCCTGGCCCGCATCCTGCCGGATGCGCTGGCCATGCTGGTGACGCTGGCGGGTGCGCTGGTCACGCTCATCGGCATGGCGCTGCTCATCGCTTGGGCCTTTGGCGGCGTGGGACAATGGGTCGTCACCAATTCCGCGCAACTCCAACTGCTCTACGCGCAGAAGCTCGCCTTCCTGGAGAGCCAGGGCATCGCGGTGGCCAGCGTCTTCGCCGAGAATTTCAACACGCGCTGGCTGGTGCGCATCGCGCAGGAGGTGACGGGGCGGCTGCAGGGCATTCTCAGCTTCACCATCGTCACGATCGTCTTCCTCGTGCTCGGCCTGCTGGAGGTGGATGTGCTGCGCCGCCAGATGGCCCGCATGCCGGGCGAAACGCCCGCCGCCCTGCTGCGCGCCGCCGCCGCCACGGGGCAGAAATTCCGCGTCTACATGCTGGTTCGCAGCATCATGAGCGTGGTGACGGGCCTCTGCGTCTGGGGCTTCGCGAGCTTCATGGGGCTCGACCTCGCGGCGGAATGGGGCGTCATCGCCTTCGTGCTGAACTACATCCCCTTCATCGGGCCGCTGGTGGCGACGCTTTTCCCCACGCTGTTCGCCATCCTGCAATTCGCCTCCTGGGAGGTGGCGCTGGTGGTCTTCATCAGCCTGAACCTGATCCAGACCATCTCGGGCAGCTATATCGAGCCGCTGCTGGCGGGAAAGACGCTCGCCGTCTCCTCCTTCATGGTGCTGCTGGCGGTGTTCCTGGGCTCCTTCCTCTGGGGCATTCCGGGCGCCTTCATCGGCGTGCCGGTGCTGATCGCGGCCCTGACCATCTGCCAGGAATTCCCCCGCGCCCGCTGGGTGGCCGACCTGCTGTCGGGCCGCGATCCCGGTCCCGCCTGAACTTTATCCCGCCTGACCGTATCACGAGGATATCATGGCCAAATCCCCCAAGCGCGAACCGCTCCTCATCGATCTCGGCCTGCAGGGCGGTGGCAGCCATGGCGCCTTCACCTGGGGCGTGCTGGACCGCCTGCTGGAAGAGGAATGGCTGACGATCGAGGCCATTTCCGGCACCTCCGCGGGCGCGATGAACGCGGCCGTGCTGGCGCATGGCCACGCGGCCGGCGGTGCGACGGGCGCGCGGGAGGCGCTGGAGAAATTCTGGCGCAGCGTCTCCCGCGCGGCCGCCTTCAGTCCGCTGAAGCGCGGGCCGCTGGATGTGATGGCGGATCGCTGGACGCTGGATTCCTCGCCCGCCTATGTGGCGATGGACCTGATGTCACGCATCTTCTCGCCCTATGACACGCCCTTCGCCGCCGCGAACCCGCTGGAGGAGATCCTCTCGCAGAACCTGGATTTCGGCCGGCTGGCGGAAGCGCCGATCAAGCTCTTCATCACCGCCACCAATGTCCGCACCGGGCGCGGGCGCGTGTTTCGCAATGCGGAGATTTCGCCCCAGGTGCTGATGGCCTCGGCCTGCCTGCCGCAGATGTTCCAGGCCGTCGAGATCGAGGGCGATGGCTATTGGGATGGCGGCTTCGCCGGCAATCCCACCATGTCGCCCCTCATCCAGGAATGCGCCTCGGACGACACCATCCTGGTCGGCATCAACCCGGTCGAGCGGCCGGGCATCCCCCGCTCGGCGCGCGATATCCTGAACCGGCTGAACGAGGTCTCCTTCAACGCCGTGCTGCTGAAGGAGTTGGAGATGATCGCCCTGCTGCGGCGCGGCGCCTCGCGCCTCGGCGATGCGGAGGCCGAGCATTGGGCGCGGATGCGCATCCACCTGGTACGCTCCGACAAGGTGACGGAGCTCGGCGCCTCCTCCAAGCTCAACGCCGAATGGCCCTTCCTGGCCATGCTGCGTGACGAGGGGCGCCGCGCCATGGACGCATTCCTGGCCGAGCGCGCGGATGATTTGGGCAAGAACTCCACCCTCGATATCGACCGACTGCTGAACGCGGTCTGACGCCATGGGTCTGCTGGGCATCCTGCTGGGGCTTTCGGCCCTGATCTTCCTGGCCTTCCGGGGCTGGAGCATCCTGCTGCTGGCGCC
>NZ_JAIEQY010000376.1 GCF_019747315.1 Roseococcus sp.
TGCGTGCCGTGCATCATGCCCGGCCCGATCGTGGATGCGCCCTTCGCGCATCCGCGTGAATCGGCCCGGCGATCAGGTCCGATCGTGGATGCGCCCTTCGCGCATCCGCGTGAATCGGCCCGGCGATCAGGTCCGATCGTGGATGCGCCCTTCGCGCATCCGCGTGAATCGGCCCGGCCATCATGCTCCTCCCGTGCCGAACATGCGGCGCAGGTCCACGATGCGGGAGAAGACCAGCAGCGTGACGATGATGGTCAGCACCAGCATGGTCGCCATCATCGTGCCCAGGCCCCAGCGGATGAGGTCAAGGATTTGCAGGGAAATCCACTCCGCCACCATCAGCGTCTTGCCGCCGCCCAGGATGGCCGGGGTGATGTAGAACCCGAGCGAGAAGATGAAGACCAGCACGCCCGCCGCGATCACGCCCGGCATGGACAGCGGCAGGAACACCTGGCGAAACACCTGCGCGCGGGAGGCGCCGAGGCCGCGCGCGGCGGCGAGCAGGCGCGGATCAATCTCGCGCATCGCGGCCAGCATCGGCAGCACGGCGAAGGGCACCATATAGTGCACCATGCCGACCAGGATGCCGAATTCATTCCAGACCAGGGGCAGCGGCTCGGTGATGACGCCCGCCTGCATCAGCGTGTTGTTCACCAGGCCCTGGCGCCGCAGCAAGGTCACCCAGGCGAAGGCGCGGACGAGGACGGAAATCCAGAGCGGCACCAGCACCGCCATCATCCACCAGGCGCGCGCGCGCGGGCTGGCCAGCGTGATCGCATAGGCGATGGCATAGCCCAGCAGCAGCGCGAAGACCGTGGTGATGAGGCAGATGCGCAGCGTGGTGAGCATCACGCGCTGCACGCCCTCTGAGGTCAGGATGCGCTCGTAATTGCCCAGGCCGGGCTCGGGTTCGGTCACGGAAATCGCGAGCACCTGGAGGATGGGCGCGACATAGAAGGCCAGCACCAGGATCAGCGCCGGCAGGATCAGCAGCCACCAGCCCGCGAGCCTCATGCGACGTCTTCCAGAACCGGCACGGCCGCATCGGCGGGCCAGCCCAGGCGCACGGCCAGGCCTTCGGCCGGGGCGATGGCGGATTTCCAGGCGGGCTGGATCACGCGCAGATCGCCCAGATGCTCGGTCTGCACGACCAGCGAGAAGCCGGCGCCCAGATAGGACCAGGCGCGGATCTGGCCCGTCACCTCATTCTCCTCGCCCTCGCCCTCGGCCAGGACGCGCAGCTTTTCCGGCCGCAGGGAGAGCAGGGCAGGGGCGTCCCGCACGGGGATCACGACCGGCCCCACGAAGCGCACATGCAGCCGCGCCGCACCCGCTTCCAGCAGCATGCCCGCCGCATCCGGCCCGCGGGCGATGCCTTGCAGGAAGTTGGACTTGCCCAGGAAATCCGCCACGAAGCGCGTGCGCGGCCGCTCGTACAGCGCCGCCGGATCGCCGAGCTGCACCAGCTTGCCATGGTTGAGGATGGCGATGTGGTCGGAGAGGGAAAGCGCCTCCTCCTGGTCATGCGTCACATTGATGAAGGTGCGCCCGATGCGGCGGTGCAGCGCCTTCAGCTCCTCCTGCAATTCCGCGCGCAGCTTCTTGTCGAGCGCCGAGAGCGGCTCATCCAGCAGCAGCAAAGCGGGCTCGAAGACCAGCGCGCGGGCCAGGGCCACGCGCTGCTGCTGCCCGCCCGAGAGCTGCGAAGGCCGCCGCTCGGCGAAGGCGGAAAGCTGCACCAGGTCCAGCGCCGCGCGCACCTTGGCGTCCCGATCGGCGCGGGTCTGGCCGCGCACCCGCAGGGGGAAGGCGACATTCTCGGCGACGGTCAGATGCGGGAACAGCGCATAGCCCTGGAAGACCATGCCGAAGTCGCGCTTCTCCGGCGGCAGGGGCGTGATGTCGCGACCATCCAGCAGCACATGCCCTTCGCTCGGCTCCACGAAGCCGGCGACGGCCATGAGGATGGTGGTCTTGCCCGAGCCGCTGGGGCCGAGCAGCGTCAGGAACTCGCCCTGGCGGACCTCCAGCGAGACATCATCCACCGCCGTGAAGCTGCCATAACGCTTGGTCAGGCCACGCAGTGCCAGCGCATGCCCGGCAGCGCTCAAGTCACGTATTCCGGTTGTTCGCGATCCAGCTTCCGGCGCAGCGCCTGCCAGGGCAGCCAGCCCTTGGTGGGGCCGGTCCCGAATTGCGCCCGCGTGCGCTGCACCGTCTGCGTGGAAGGCAGGGCCAGCGGCGCGCCGGAGGATTGCGCGGTGAGCTGGATGCGGCAGGCCTGCTCCAGATAATACATCCAGTAGAAGGCCTCGGCCACGCTGCGCCCCACCGTCAGCAACCCGTGATGCCGCAGGATCATGCAGGGCTTGTCGCCGAGATCGGCCACCAGGCGCTCGCGTTCGGAGAGGTTGTCATCGGCGGCGACGCCTTCGTAGTCATGCAGGGCCACGCGGCCGTCGAATTCCATGCTCATCTGGTTCAGCGGCAGCAGCGCGCCCTGCTGGGCCGCCACCGCCATGCCGGCCAGCGTGTGGGTGTGCATCACGCACATCGCATCCTCGCGCTCGCGATGCACGGCGGAATGGATGACGAAGCCCGCCGGATTCACCGGCCAGCTCGTCTCCTGCGCCGGCTCGCCCTCGGCATCCACCGTGACCAGGCTGGAGGCGGTGATCTCCTCGAAGAGCATCCCATAGGGGTTCACCAGGAAGCGATGAGATGTTTCCCCCTTGGCACCCGGCAGTCGGGCGGAGAGATGGGTGAAGACCAGGTCCGTCATGCCGAAATGCGCGATGAGGCGATAGGCGGCGGCCAGGTCCTCGCGCACCTCCTGCTCGGTGGGGATGTGGTCCGGGTCCGGGCGGATGGGAGGCGGGGGGAGGGGCATCAATAGCCTCGCGCATGGTCGTAGAGGTGAGGGGGCGTCTCGCCGCGTTCCAGCATGGCGATGATGCCCGCGATGTAGCGCGCGCGCTCGGCCCGCGTCGGCAGGCTGGCCGTGTGGGGTGTCACGATGACCTTGGGATGCGTCCAGGCCGGGTTCTCCGAGGGCAGGGGCTCGGGCGTGAACACGTCGAGCACGGCGCCGGAGAGATGGCCGGAATCCAGCGCGGCCAGGATATCCGGCAGCACCTGCTGCGACCCGCGGCCCACCTGCACGAGGGCCGCGCCCGCCGGCAGCTTCGCCAGCAGGGGTGCGGCGATGATGCCCGCCGTCTCCGCCGTGGCGGGCAGCAGGCAGACCAGCACATCCGTGCCGGCCAGGAAGGCGTCCAGCTCAGCGGCGCCGGCGAAGCTTTCCACGCCCGCGATGTCCTTCCGCCCGCGCGACCAGCCGCGCACGGGAATGCCGAGGCCCTGCAACATGCGCGCGGTGTGCTCGCCCATGGCGCCGAGGCCCATGATGCCGACGGTGCGTGCCGCGGCGGCATGGGGCGGGTCCACATTCTCCCAACGGCGCTCGGCCTGGAGCAGCGCCATGCGCCGCGCCTCCTTGGCCAGCGACAGCACCGCCCAGCAGACGAATTCGCCCATGCGCTGCGCCGATTCCCAAGGCACGCAGCGGATCAGCGGCAGGTGCTTCGGCAATTCCGGATCGGCCGCGATGTGATCCACCCCGGCCCCCGAGCCGAAGATCGCCTTCAGCCGCGGGAATTGCGCGAGGCGCCCGGGCTCGGGGTCCCAGACGACGGCGTATTCCACCAAGGCCGGGTCGAGCCCCGGCTCATCCCACCAGCGCACGTCGACATGCGGCGGGAAGCCCGCCGCCCATTCGGGAACCGCCGAAGCGCCGCCCGACTTCACCACAAGGATCATGCGCGGGTCAGCCGGTCACCATGTCGATATAGTCGGCATTCACGCGGGCATAGTTCTCGCCCCACCAGCGGCCATTCTGCGCCACCTGGAGGCGGGCATTGGCGGGGTCGGTCGGGTTGAAGCGGCGGAACTCCTCGGGCACCACGGCGGCGGCGGCCGGGTTGGTCGGCCCATTGCCCAGGAATTTCAGCAGCTCCACCTGTTGCTCGGCATTGGCGAGCATCGAGGCCAGCAGGCGCTGCACCATTTCGCCGCCGGGATTGCCGCGCGGGCTGACGAAGATGCCCGGCTGCAAGATGCCCTGGTTCCAGATGAACTTGAAGCGGCCATTGCTCTCCTGCTCCAGCACCTTGGCGCGGGTGTGCCAGATCTGGCCCATCACCGCCTCACCCGTGCGGATGAACTGCTCGGATTCCGCGCCGCTGGTCCAGAAGACCAGGTTGCGGCGGATTTCCCGCACCCGCGCCAGCGAGGCCCGCACGTCGAGCGGGTAGAGATTGGCCATGTCCTTGCCGAGCGACATCTGCGCCGCATCCAGCGCACCCGCCGCGTCGCGCCGCAGCAGCCGCGTGCCGGGGAATTTCCGCAGGTCCCAGAAATCCGCCCAGCCGGTCGGCGCCTCGGGGAAGCGCTGGCTGTCATAGACCAGCACATTGCTGAAGGAATAGGGTGCCGCGCCGTGATCCAGCGCGAAGGTCGGGCCGATCACATGCTCCCGATTCACCACGCCGTAATCCACGCGGTTCAGCAGGTTCAGCCCACCCAGCAGGAAGGCCGAGGTGGCGGAGCTGTCGCAAAGATCCCAGGTGGTGCGGCCGCTTTCCACCATGGAGCGGATGCGCCCGGCCGAGGGCCCCGTGCTGTCCTGCACCACGCGCCAGCCGGCATTGGCGGCCTGGAAGGGCTCGCCGTAATGGCGCCCGAAGGCCTGGTTCGCGATGCCGCCCCAATTCACCATGACGAGTTGCCGCGCGGCCTGGGCCTCGGCCTCGCCCGCGCCCACCACGCCCAGGGCCGCGAGCCCGGCCAGCAGCGTGCGGCGATCCACCTGGCCAGTGCGGAATTTCCGGAGCGCCAATTCGACGCAATCCTGCTGAAAGCTTTGCATCTTCATCTCCTGCGACGTGGCGCAAGATCACCACGCGCCCGGCTTGGCCGCAATCGCCGATTGCGGTCCCTTCGCGGCCTGGCGACCCGCGCCTGCCCAATCCGGGGGCTTCTGCCCAAGCCATTCGCAGCGCCCGACCCCATGCCCCCGTCAGCGCGCGGCCGCTGGCTTGATCATGCGCGTCATCGGCGCATCATTCCCGGCGCAGCGCAAAGGACAGGATCGCATGAGCAAACCCTTCCACCTCGGCTGGTTCCTCCAGGGCTCCTCCGTGCAGGCCTGGGGCGAGCCCTGGACCGGCGCCATCGGCCGCGACTGGCGCGTGCCGGAGCTCTTCTGCGACCTCGGCCGTGCGCTGGAGCGCGCCTGTTTCGACTATGTGCTGATCGAGGACAGCTCCTATATCGGCGAGAGCTTCGGCGGCTCCCGCCAGATCTACCTGGAGAAGGGCATCGCCGTGCCGCGCCAGGACCCCAGCGTGATCGCGACGCTGATGTCGGCCGCGACCAGCCGCATCGGCATCGTCCCCACGCTGTCCACCTTCGCCTATCCGCCCTATCTGCTGGCGCGCCTGGTGGCCTCGCTGGACCAGGTCTCGGGCGGGCGGATCGGCTGGAACATGGTCACCGGCAGCAGCGATTATGCCGCGATGAATTACGGCATGCCCGGCATGCCCGATCACGACCACCGCTATGACGTGGCCGATGAATACATGGCCGCCGTCAATTCACTCTGGGATTCCTGGGAGCCGGGGGCGATCATCGCCGATACCGAAAGCGGCATCCTGGTGGACCACACCAAGGTGCATGCGGCGGATTTCAAGGGGAAGTTCTTCTCCACCCGCGGCCCGCTCAATTCCGGCCCCTGCGTGCAGGGCCGCCCGGTCATCGCCCAGGCCGGCGGCAGCGCGCGCGGCAAGCGCTTCGCGGCCCTGCATGCCGATACGGTGGTGGCGAGCGTGAAGGGCGCCGCCGGCATGCGCGCCTATCGCGATGATGTGCGCGCGGCCGCGGTGGCGCAGGGGCGCGATCCGGACCGCATCAAGATCCTCTTCCTGGTGAACCCCCTGATCGCCGACAGCATGGAGGAGGCCGATCTGCGCCGCCGCCAGCGCCTGGCCCGTGCCGAGGCGCAGGTGCCGCAGTTGCTCGCGCATTTCGGCAAGATCACCAATATCGATTTCGGCAAGATGGACATGGACGCGCCGGTCAGCTCCATGCACCTCACCACCAATGGCCACCAGCAATCGCTGGATGACTTCAAGCGCTTCGCCGGCAATCGCAGCCTGCGCGAGGCGATGCTGGGCTATCGCGGCAATCCCGGCTCGGTCGAGCTGATCGGCACGCCGGACAGCGTGGCCGCCCGCATGGAGGAGGTGATGCAGGAGGCCGGCGGCGATGGCTTCCTGATCACCCTCAATGACGTGAGCCGCCGCAGCATCGCCGAGATCGCCGATGGGCTGGTGCCGGCGCTCCAGGCGCGCGGCCTGGCGCGCCGCGCCTATGGCCACGAGCAGTTCCGCGACAATCTGCTGGAGTTCTGAGGCAAGGCCCCGCCCTGAAGACGAAGGTCCAGGAAACCTTGTTTCCTGGTGGGGTTGGCCGCAAAGCGGAGACAACGCGAGAGGGCAAAGCCCTCTCGCAATCCCGCGCTACTCCCGCCCGCCTGTCTCCGGCACGCCTGCCACCCGCGTGCGCGTCCGCAGCGTCACGAATTCCTCCGCCGCCGTCGGATGAATGCCGATGGTGCGGTCGAAATCCTGCTTGGTGGCGCCCATCACCACCGCGATGCCGATGCCCTGCATGATCTCCGCCGCATCCTCGCCCAGCATATGCGCGCCGAGGATGCGCTGCGTCGCCTGGTCCACCACCAGTTTCATCAGCGTCTTGCGGCCCGGGCGGCCGCTGATGGTGTGGCGCATCGGCGTGAAGCGCGTCACGTAGATGTCCACCGGCCCGCGCGCAGCGGCTTCCTCCTCCGAGAGGCCCACCGTGCCGATGGGCGGCGAGGTGAAGACGGCGCTCGGCACATTCTCATAGCTCGCGCGGCGCGGCTTGTTGCCGAAGAGCGTATCGGCCAGCGCATGGCCCACCGCGGTGGCCATGGGCGTCAGGTTCACGCGGTCCGTCACATCGCCGATGGCGTAGATGTGCGGGATATTGGTCGCGTGGTCGTCATCCACCGGGATCACGCCGTTCGGGCCGGTGGCCACGCCGGCCTTCTCCAGCCCGAGGCCAGGGGTGTTCGGCGCACGTCCCGTGCAGAAGAACACCGCATCCACCTCCCGCATCGCGTTGTTGCTGAGCGAGACCATCAGATGGTCTTCCATCTTGGTGATGCGCGTGGGCATGACGCCGGCATTCATCAGGATGCCCTGGGCCGTCATCGCCTCGACCACGCCGGTGCGGATGTCGCCGTCAAAGCCGCGCAGCGGCAATTCGGCGCGGTAGAAGACCTCCACCTCCGCGCCCAGCCCGCGCAGCAGCCCCGCGAATTCCAGCCCGATATAGCCGCCGCCGATCACCGCCACGCGCTTGGGCAGCGCCTTCAGCGTGAAGAGATCGTCCGAGACCAGGCCCAGCTCGGCACCCGGAATATCCAGCTTGGTGATCCGCCCGCCCGTCGCCACCACGATGCGCTCGGCCGTCACGGTCTTGCCGCCGACATCGAGCGTATGTGCGTCCAGGAAGGTGGCCCGCGCGTCGAAGCTGGTGACACCCGCGCCGCCCAGCAGCTTGCCGTAGATGCTGGACAGCCGCCCCACCTCGGCATCGCGCTTGGCGGCGAGCCGGGCCCAGTCATGGCCGTGATTCTCGATGTTCCAGCCGAAGGCGGCGGCATCCTCGGCCCATTGGCCATACTCCGCCGCATTCACCATGATCTTCTTCGGCACGCAGCCGACATTGACGCAGGTGCCGCCCCAGAACCGCTCCTCCGCCACACCCACACGGGCGCCATGGCCGGCCGAGATGCGGGCCATGCGCACGCCGCCGGAGCCGCCGCCGATGACGAAGAGGTCGAAGTCGTAGGGCATGCAGAAAACCTCAGAAGACACCAGGGCTCCGCCCTGGACCCGCTGGGGCCGAAAGGCCCCAGACCCCATCAATTAGGCGTCCCGGACATAATCACAAAGGGCGGCGGGGGACGACCATGCGCGGGGCGAAGACCTGCACCGCTTCGCCGGACTGGTTCAGGGTGGTGATGCGCACCATGACGGAGCCACGGTCCGGGCGCGAGCGCGAGGGAATCACCTCCAGCACCTCGACCTCCACGCGCAACTCATCGCCGGGGCGCGTGGGGCGCGGCCATTGCAGCTCACCCCCGGCGCCGACGATGCCGCCCGCCAGATGGCCGATGGCGCGGACCACCAGGCGCATGGTGAGTGCGGCCGTGTGCCAGCCGCTCGCCGCCAGGCCCTGGAAGAGCGGATGCCGCGCCGCCGCCGCGGGGTCGGTGTGGAAGGGCTGCGGGTCATAGCGCGCGCCGAACTCGATGATCTCCGCCTCGCTCACCACCAGCGGGCCGGCGCGGAACACCTGGCCCGGGCGAAGGTCATCCAGGAACAGCAGCTGCGCGGCACCGCCCAGGCGCGAGCAGAGCAGCACCAGCCCCCCATCCGGGTCCCGCACATAGGCGAGGGTCTGGCCCCAGGCCTTCTCCACCGGGGGCAGCACCTCGGTGGCGCCGGCCTCCAGCGCGCGGGCGTGGGCGGCGGCCACATCGGGCACCTCGAAGGCGATGTCCTGCCCGCCATCTGCATGCGCGGGGGCCAGGGCCAGCCCAGTTTCGCGCTGGATGAAACCCTGGCGGGCGAAGCCCAGCACCGTCTCGCCCGTCTCCATGGCGATGTAGTCCTCGCCCAGCGCCATGCGCTGCGTCAGGCCGAAGGCGCGGGCGTAGAAATCGGCGCTGGCCCGGGCATCGGGCACATGGCGCAGCACGCGGGCCAGGCGGATCATGGCGCGGGCACCGCCGTGCAAAGCTCCACCAGCGCGCCATTCGGATCACGCAGATAGGAGACGACCTGGCCCCAGGGCTTTTCCACCGGGCCCAGCACCTCCACCCCGCCGGCGCCGAGTGCCTGGGCGGCGGGCACATCCTCCACCTCGAAGGCGATTTCCTCGCCGGGTGGCCTGGCGTCGGGGCGGGTGGGCGTGAAGTCCAGCCCCATGCCGCTGCCGCCGACGAAGCCCTCGCGGCAGAAGGCCAGCACCGTGGCGCCGGTTTCCAGGGCAATGAAATCCTCGCCCGCCGCGAAGCGCGTGGTGAGGCCGAAGGCGCGGGCGTAGAAATCGGCCGTCGCCACGGCATCGGGCACGTAGCGGATCACCCAGGCGAGTTTCATGCGAATGCTCCCTCCCTCTTCGGCGGCAGCTTAGGCAGGCCCCGGCCCTGTTGTCAGCGGCCCGGCTGCCCGCCTAGCCTCGCCCCCAACACAGGAGGAACACACCATGCCCCGCCGCATTATTGATCTTTCGGTCGCGCTCAAGGCCGGCATCGCGAGCGACCCGCCGCATATGCTGCCCGAGATCGAATATGTGGACCACCACATGAGCGCGCCCGCCATGGCCGCCTATATGGGCGTGCCGGTGGAGGCCCTGCCCAATGGCGAATATGCCGCCATCGAGCGCGTGAAGATCAGCACCCACAACGGCACCCACCTCGACGCGCCCTACCACTATTTCTCGCGGATGAACGAGCGCACGGTCCCCGGCGGCGAGCCCTCCTGGCGGATCGATGAGGTGCCGCTGGAATGGTGCTTCTCCTCCGGCGTGAAGCTCGATTTCCGCGCCAAGCCCGATGGCTATGTCTGCACGCCCGAGGATGTTCAGGCGGAACTCGCCCGCATTGGCTACACGCTGAAGCCGCTCGACATCGTGCTGGTGAACACCGCCGCCGCCGCGCGCTATGGCGAGGAGGATTTCATCGATTCCGGCTGCGGCATGGGCAAGGCGGCGACGCTCTGGATGCTGGAGCAGGGGGTGCGCGTCGTCGGCACCGATGCCTGGTCCTGGGACGCCCCCTTCAGCCACACCCGCCGCAAGGTGGCCGAGACCGGCGATGCCTCGCTGATCTGGGAGGGCCATCGCGCCGGGCGCGAGATCGGCTACAGCCATCTGGAAAAGCTCGCCAATCTGGACCAGCTGCCGGATCACGGCTTCACCGTCGCCTGCTTCCCGGTGAAGGTCTATCGCGGCAGCGCCGGCTGGACGCGGGCCGTGGCGATCCTCGACACATGAGGGCGCTGCTGGCGTTTCTGCTCCTGGCGCTGCCGGCCGGCGCGCAAGAGTGGCGGCCCGAGCGGCCCATGACCATCGTGCTGCCCTATGCCCCCGGCAGCGCCGCCGATGGCTATTCCCGCGCCATGGGTGAGCATTTCACCCGCGCCCTGGGCCAGCCCGTCACGGTGATCAATCGCGATGGCGCGAGCGGCACGGTGGGCATGCGCTTCGTGGCGCAGGCGGCGGCCGATGGGCTGACGCTCGGCATCACGCCGATGACGCCCGTGGTGGTGCAGCCGCACATGGTCCGCAACCTCGGCATCGGGCCGGACAGCTTCGCCCCCATCTGCGGCATCGCCGAGAATGTGCTGGGCGTGGTGGTGCGGGCGGATAGCCCGTTTCGTTCCCTGCGGGACCTCGTCACCGCCGGGCGGCCGCTCAGCTATGGCAGCCCGGGGCCCAATTCGCTGCCCTTCCTCGGCGTCTGGCGGATGCAGCGCGCGGCGGGCGGGCAGTTCGAGCATGTGCCCTTCCGAGGTGATCCGCCGGCCATGACCGAGGTCCTGGCCGGCCGCCTGGATTTCGCCGCCGTGGTCACCGCCTCGGCCAGCGGCCAGGTCGCGAGCGGGGCGCTGCGGCTGATCGGCGTGTTTTCCGACCGCCGCCACCCGGATTTCCCCGATGTGCCCTTCGCGAAGGAACTCGGAATTGATGCGGTGCAGCTTTCCTTTGTGGGCATGTACGCGCCGCGCGCGACGCCGGAGCCCGCACTTGTGGCGCTGGAACGCGCCTGCCGGGATTCGTTGGAAACGCCCGCCTTCCGCGAGGTCGCGCGCCGGCTGAACGTGGTGACGCAATATCGCAGCCGCGCCGATTTCACCGCGATGGTGCAGGCGGAATACGCGGCTTTCGGCGTGATCCTGCCGGAATTGGGGGTGCGGCCGGAATAGGACCCCTTGCGGTTTTCTCCGGCCCGGCTTCAGCTTGGCGCCATGCATGATGCCCTGACCGCCCTGCTCGACGAACACGAAACCGGCTTTGCCATCGGCGTGATGGGCGCCATCGGCGAATTCATCCGTGACGAGGGGGAGGCGGTTCAAAACACCGCGCTCAGCCGCATCACCGCCCGCGGCGGCATCGCGCTGCGGCTGGATCGCGCCGAGCCCCGGCTGATCGCCTGGGAGGAGCCCTCGACCGACCCGCGCCTCTGGAAACAGGCGGCCGCGCTGATCCTGCCGGAGGAGGAGGCGGCGATCGGCGGCAATGCCGTCGTCACCGAGCTCGGCCCCGACAACCAGGCGCTTCGCGCGGAGGATCGCGCGGCGGAGCTCTTCGACATGGGCGTGGGCTTTGCGCATCTGCGCGCCTGCGTCCGCACGGCCGACCCGGCGCTGATCCGCGTGCTGCGCGATGCCTGCGGCATGCCCCTGCTGGACCCGGCCAACCCCGCCGGCATGGCCATTGTGCACCAGTCGCCGCACCGCGTCTTCGTCTCCAGGCTCGGCCGGATCGAGGTGTTTCAGCCCATCCCGCCGCCCGATGGCCGCTCGCCGGAGGGGCCGCACACGCATCTCCTGCCCAAGCTGCTGGCCACCGGCCGCGCCCATGCCGCCACCAGCCCCATCCCCGAGGGCTGGGTCAGCGTGCTCGACATCTTCCCCGCGCACCCATTGCGCACGCCGATGCTGGAGCCGCGCGCCTTCGATGCGGCGCGGCATGCGGCCTTCCAGGCGCTGCTGGCGCGCTTCGGCCTGCCGGAGATGCTGGCCGCCAAGCAGGAAGCGCGCAGCACCGGCGCCGAGGCCGGCGAGGACCGCCACAGCCGCGGCGCCGCCCGCGTGGCACTGCGCCAGATGGCGGCCGAGGCGGGCGCTTGACCCCGGGGGCAAGGCGCGGGCAGGTTCAGCCCATGCTTCTGCTCATCGACAATTACGACAGCTTCACCTTCAACCTTTACCATTTCCTGGGTGACCTGGGGGTGGAGCCGGTGGTGCGCCGCAATGACGCGCTTTCGGTGCAGGATGTCTTTGCCATGCGGCCTGATGCGGTGGTGCTTTCGCCCGGCCCCTGCACGCCCAATGAGGCCGGCATCTGCCTGCCGCTCATCGCCGCCTGCGCCGAGGCCAGGCTGCCGCTGATGGGTGTGTGCCTGGGCCACCAGGCTATCGGCCAGAATTTCGGCGGGACCGTGATCCGCGCGCCGGAGCCGGTGCATGGCAAGGTCTGGGATGTGCTGCATGAGGGGCAGGGCGTCTTTGCCGGCCTGCCCTCGCCCTTCCGGGCCACGCGCTACCACTCCCTTATCGTGGAGCGCGCCAGCCTGCCGGCCGAGCTGGACATCACCGCCGAGACGGAAGACGGCCTCATCATGGGCCTCAGCCATCGCGAGCTGCCCATCCACGGCGTGCAATTCCACCCCGAGAGCATCGCCTCCGAACATGGGCATGCTTTGCTGCGAAATTTCCTCGCCGCCGCGAAGGTGGCGGCCTAAAGAAATGGGGTCTGGGGCCAATGGCCCCAGCCGCCGGAGGCCTCTTACTTCCGCCGCAAAAACACGAAATGCGCATGATCCTGCCAAGTGTGCCGGTCCAGGATCCGCATCTCCAGCAATTCCAGCGAGCGTTCGAAGGCGGATTTGGTGAAGAACCACCAATAGGGCCAGGGGCTCGGCTCGCCCTTTTGCAGGAAGGGCATGGTGGCGCCGTCGCTCATGGGCGCATGAATGTCGAGGTCCACCTGGAAGCGGTCCAGGTAGTAGCGCTTCAGCACCGCCCGCTCACGCCCGCGCAGCGCCGGCAGGAACAGCGCGGAGGCGGCGGGGAAGGTGACGCGCCCCTCTTCATTCTCCACCTCGTCGGGGATCACGACGGTGTTGGTGATGAGGTATTCCCCCACCACGCGCCGCATGTTCAGCAGGCTATGGACCGGGTGCGGGCAGTGATAGAGCAGCCCCGTGGCGTGGACGATGTCGAAGCGGCCCAGCGCCTCCGGGAAGTCCGGCGCGTTCAGGTCCAGCCCGGGGCGGAAATCAATGTCGCGCAGGCCGAAGGCGCGGGTCTGCTGGCGGAAATGCGCCCAGAGGTCATGGTCCAGCGGCAGGATATCGGCCATGGCGACATCGACGGCGCCGCAGCGCAGCGCCCAGCTGCAGCGCTCATTGCCGCTCTGCTCGCCGATGCCGCCGATATCCACGAAGCTGCGGCCGGGCGCCACGGCGGCGATCCATTGGTCAACGCGGTCCTGCGCGGCCTCGCGGCCGACGCCGAAGGGCGGGGGCGCGGGCGGCATCAGGCCATGGCGCCCCGGGCAGCGACCGGCCAGAGGCATTCCACGCGGCCGCGCCGCACGCCCACATACCAGTCGTAGCGATCCACCGTCGGGTCGCAATGGCCGGGGATGAGGCGGAGCTTTTCGCCCAGGCGCGGGCGCAGGCCGGGGTCCTCCACCGTCAGCTTCCCATGCTCGTCCGAGGCGCCGACATAGGAGACACCGGGCCGGCCGGCGACCACCGGATAGCCGCTATCGGTTGGCACCGCCTTATGGCCGGCATCCACGACCGAGATGGTGGGTGTCGCCGCACTCATCACCGTGGCGAGGACGAAGAGCGCGTGCCGGAAGGGCGGCGCCTCGATATTGCGGGCGTAATCCGCATCCATGAAGGCGTAGGAGCCGGCCTGGATCTCGGTATAGACGCCGCTCGCCACCTCATGCTGGAAGCTGCCGCTGCCCGCACCCCCCACCACCGGGCATTCCAGGCCGCGCTGGCGCAACTGCTCCACCGTGCGGCGCGAGGCCTCGACGGCGCCGGCGATGGCCGCCGCCCGGCGCTCCGGCTCGCGGATATGCTGGGCGCTGCCGTGATAGGCCTGGATGCCGCCGAAGCTGAGGTGTTTCGAGGCCGCGATCACCTCGGCAAGTGCCACGGCAGCCGGGCCGGGCTGCACGCCGCAGCGCGCGGCCCCCACATCGATCTCGACCAGCACGGGAATCCGCACGCCCGCCGCTTCCGCGGCTTCGGCGATGGCGGCCACCTGCGCCGGGTCATCCACGCAGATCGAGACCTGCGCGATGCGGGCCAACGCCGCCAGCCGCGCCAGCTTGCGGGCGCCGACCACCTGGTTCGTCACCATGATGTCGGGGATACCGCCCCAGGCCAGGATCTCCGCCTCCCCGACCTTTTGAACACACTGTCCGATGGCGCCGCGCGCCATCTGCAACTTTGCGATCACCGGGGATTTATGTGTCTTCGCATGGGCGCGCAGCTTGGCCCCGCTCGGCGCCAGGAATCCCGCCATGGTATCAAGATTGTGCTCGAAGGCATCGAGGTCGATCAGCAAAGCGGGGGTGTCCACCTCGTCTTCGCGCATGCCGGGTTCGGCCGGAGGGGCTTGCAGCATCGGATATCCTTCTTGCGGCCGTCATGCCGGAACAGCGGCTTTCTCCTATGATGCGGCCATGCATGGCAATGATCCAGACGTCCTCATCATCGGCGCGGGCTGCGCCGGCATCGCCGCCGCGCGGGCCGTGCTGCGCGCGGGGCAAAGCTGCCTGGTGCTGGAGGCCTCGGGCCGCGTGGGCGGGCGGGCGCACACCACCACGGCGCTGGGCGCGGCCCTCGACCTCGGCGCCACCTGGCTGCACCAGGCGGGGCAGAATCCGCTGACGGCATTCGTCGGCCCGCATCTGGACCATGACACGGTGCGGGACCGGCACCTGCATCTGGGCGACCGCTTCGCCACGCGCACGGAGTTTTCCGATTACTGGCGCGCCCATGCCGCCTTCGAGGAGGCCGTGGCCGAGGCGCCGCACAGCCCCGATCGCAGCGTGATGGAAGCCGCACCCGGGGCCGGCCGCTGGGATGCGACCATCGCGCATTGGCTGGGCTCGCAGATCAACGCGGCGGAGCTGACCGGCATTTCCCTGGAAGATTATGTGAAGACCGACCTGGACGGCCCGAACCTTCTCCCGCGCGAGGGCGTGGGCGGGCTGGTGGCGCGGCTGGCGGAAGGGCTGCCCATCCTGTTGAACCACGCGGTCACCCATCTCGACTGGTCCGGGCCGGGCGTGGTCGCTTCTGGCGATTGGGGCGAGTTGCGGGCCGGGCGCGCGATCGTCACGGTCTCGACGGGCGTGCTGGCGGCCGGTGGCATCGCCTTCACGCCGGCGCTGCCCGCGCCCACCCGGGCCGCCATCCAGGGCCTGCCCATGGGGCTGCTCACCAAGATCGCCTTCCGCGCGCAAGGCGAGGACCGGCTCGGCATCGCGCCCTTCCATTCCGCCCGCCGCGCCGTGACGCCGGAGGCGCCGCACCCCATGAGCTGGATCTTCTGGCCCTTCGGCGCGGATCACGTCTTCGGCTTTGTCGGCGGCGCCCGCGCCTGGGAGCTCTCCCGCGCCGGGGTGGCGGCCACCGAAGCCGCCGCCCGCGCCGACCTGGCCGCCATGTTCGGCCCGCGCGCCGAAGCGGCGCTGGGCGAGTGCCTGGTCGCCGATTGGGGCGAAAATCCCTTGTTCCGCGGCAGCTACACCCATGCGCGGCCGGGCCACCACGCCTCCCGCGCCGCCCTCGCCGCCCCCCTCGGCGAGGGGCGCCTCGCCTTCGCGGGCGAGGCCTGCCATGCGCGCTTCGCCGGCACCGTCGCCGGCGCCTGGCTCAGCGGCGAGGCCGCCGCCGCCTTTGGGCGTTCGGTCCCAGCCTGCTAAACCTCAGCCCAAGGTCGAAGGAGACGCGTGCATGTGCGGAATCGTGGGCGTCGTCGGGCGCGAGGATGCGGCACCCCGCCTGTTGGAGGCGCTGCGCCGCCTGGAATATCGCGGCTATGACAGCGCCGGCATCGCCACCCTGATCGACGGCCATGTCGAGCGCCGCCGCGCCGAGGGCAAGCTCGGCAACCTCGCCACCGTGCTGGCCGAATCGCCGCTGGGCGGCACCACCGGCATCGGCCACACCCGCTGGGCCACGCATGGCGCCCCGGTGGAGCGCAACGCCCACCCCCATGCCACGCCCCGCGTCGCCGTCGTCCACAATGGCATCTTCGAGAATTACGCCGAGCTGCGGCATGAGCTGGAAGCCAAGGGCGCGCTCTTCCAGACCGAGACCGACACCGAGACCTTCTGCCTCCTCCTCGATGACCTCCTGGCCGGCGGCGCCACGCCCGAGCAGGCCGCCGCCGCCGCGCTGAAGCGCGTGCAGGGCGCCTTCGCGGTGGCCATCATCTTCGCGGGCTCGCCCAAGACGATGATCGTGGCCCGCCAGGGCGCGCCGCTGGCCGTGGGCTTCGGCGAGGGCGAGATGTTCGTGGGCTCCGACGCGCTGGCCCTGGCCCCCCTGACGCGCCGCATCGCCTATCTGGAGGAAGGCGACTGGGCCGTGCTCTCGGAGGATGACGCGCGCTTCTTCGACATCCGGGACCAGCCCGTGACGCGCGAGATCCGCGTCACCGCGGTCTCGGGTGCCGCCACGGGCAAGGGCAATTACCGGCACTTCATGGAGAAGGAGCTGCATGAGCACCCGGCCGTGCTGGGCGAAACGCTGCGCCAATATCTCGACCCGCGCACGCTGGAGGTGAACCTGCCCCGCCTGCCCTTCGACCCCACCCGCGTGCCGCGCATCACCATGACGGCTTGCGGCTCGGCCTTCCTCGCCGCGCAGGTCGGCCGCTACTGGATCGAGCAGCTGGCGCGCATTCCCGTGGATGCCGATGTCGCCAGCGAGTTGCGCTATCGCGACCCACCCCTGGCCGAGGGCGGGGCCGCCATCCTGGTCAGCCAATCCGGCGAGACGGCGGATACCATGGCCGCCATGAAGCTGCTGCGCGAGAATGGCCAGAGCATCCTCAGCGTCGTCAACGTGCCCGAGAGCAGCATGGCGCGCGAAAGCGATGCCACCGTGCTGACCGTCGCCGGCCCCGAGATCGGCGTGGCCTCCACCAAGGCCTTTACGGCGCAGCTTTCGGTGCTCGCCTGCCTGGCCATCGGCCTCGGCCGCGCCCGGCGCGAACTCACCACCCTCGATGAAGGGCGGCTGACCAACACGCTGCTCGAAGTGCCGCACAAGGCGGCGCTGGTGCTGGAGCAGGATGCGGAGATCAAGGCGCTCGCCGCCGAGGTCGCCAAGGCGCGGGACGTGCTGTTTCTCGGCCGTGGGGCGCTGTTTCCCATTGCCATGGAGGGCGCGCTGAAGCTGAAGGAAATCAGCTATATCCATGCCGAGGGCTATGCGGCGGGCGAGATGAAGCATGGCCCCATCGCGCTGATCGATGACCAGGTTCCGGTCATCGCCCTCTGCCCCTCGGGGCCGCTCTACGAGAAGACGCTGTCCAATTTGCAGGAAGCTTCGGCGCGGGGCGGGCGGATCATGGCCTTCACGGACGCGGCCGGCGCGCCGGGCCTCTCGCGCTTCGCGGAGCGGGTGATCGTGCTGCCGGATGTGGGGGTGTTTGCGCAGCCCATCCTCTACACGATCCCGGTGCAGCTGCTGGCCTATCACGTGGCCGTGCTGAAGGGGACGGATGTGGATCAGCCAAGGAATTTGGCGAAGAGCGTGACCGTGGAATAAGAAAAAAGGGGCCTCCGGCGGCCGGGGTCACGCACCCCGGACCCCATTCCTTACGTATTGGGGTCTGGGGCCTCTCGGCCCCAGCCGCCGGAGGCCTCTTTGACTGCTTTACCGCCCGCCGGCCGCGAAGCGCACCGCTTCCTCGGCCGCGCGGAACAGCGCCTTGGCCTTCTGGATGCATTCCTCATGCTCGGCGCGCGGGTCGCTGTCGGCCACCACGCCGGCGCCGGCCTGGACGTGCAGAACGCCCTCCTTCACCAGCGCGGTGCGCAGCGCGATGCAGACATCCATGTTGCCATCCACGCCGAAATAACCGAGGCCGCCCGCGTAAAGCCCGCGCCGCGAGGGCTCCAGCTCCTCGATGATCTCCATCGCCCGCACCTTGGGCGCGCCCGAAAGCGTGCCGGCCGGGAAGCCCGCCTGCAAGGCATCCAGGGCGGAAAGCCCCGCGCGCAGCCGGCCGCGCACCTCGGAGGCGATGTGCATCACCTGCGAATAGCGCTCGATGCGGAACTGCGCCGTGACCTTCACCGTGCCGATGGCCGCCACACGGCCCACATCATTGCGGCCGAGGTCGAGCAGCATCAGGTGTTCAGCGCGCTCCTTCGGATCGGCCAGGAGTTCGGCTTCCAGCGCCAGATCCTCTTCCGGCGTGGCGCCACGCCGGCGGGTGCCGGCGAGCGGGCGGATGGTCACCTCGCCCTCCTTCACGCTCACCAGGATCTCGGGCGAGGCGCCGACGGTGGCAAAGCCGCCGAAATCGAAGAAGGTCAGGTAGGGTGCGGGGTTGATCCGGCGCAGCGCGCGATAGAGCGCGAAGGGCGGCAGCGCGAAGGGCGCCGAGAAACGCTGGCTCGGCACGATCTGGAAGGCATCGCCGGCGCGGATGTATTCGCGGGCGCGCTCGACCGCCGCCATGTAGCCCTCGGGCGTGAAGTTGGAGGTCGGCGCGGGCGGGGCCGGCAGGCGGGCGGGCGGCGCCGGGCGGGGCAGGGGCCGGTCCAGCGCGGCCTCGGCCTCATCCAGCCGGGATTGCGCCAGCGCCCAGGCGGAATCGGCATCCAGTCCGCCATCGGCCCAGACGGGCGTCACCAGCGTCAGCGCATCGCGCACATGGTCGAAGACGGCAACCAGGGTGGGGCGGATCATCACCGCCTCGGGGATGCCGAGCACATCCGGGTTGGTGGCGGGCAGGCGCTCCATCTGGCGCACCATGTCATAGCCGAGATAGCCAAACAGGCCGGCGCAGATCGGCGGCAGGCCCGGCGGCAGCACCATGCGGATGGCGGCGATGCGGGCGGCCAGGGCCTCCAGCGGCGGCAGGGATTCCGGCTCGAAGGCGTGCGGCGCGGCCAGCGCCTGGGTGTTGCACTCGGCCTCGCCGCCGCGGCAGCGCCAGATCAGGTCCGGCGCCATGCCGATGGCGGAGAAGCGGCCCCGCGCGGCACCCCCCTCGACGCTCTCCAGCAGGAAGGAATGCGGCTGGCCATGGGCGAGCTTGAGGAAGCTGCCCACCGGCGTTTCCAGATCCGCCACGCGCTCGCGCCAGAGCAGCTGGGACTGGCCGGCCGCAAAACCCGCCCGGAATTCCGCGAAGCCCGTCATTTCAATTGCCTGCCATCTGGTCCACCAGGCGCGGATTGATCCGCACATTGGCCCGGGCGCGCAAGGCGGCCTGGTATTGCGCCTCGAAATCCTCGGCCATGGCCTGGGCCGTCTCGCTGCGCAGGGTGGCGAGTGCGGCGGCCTCGCCAGAGAGATCGGCCGGCGTGACGCTGAGGAGCTGCATCACGGCGAAGGATTGCGCGCGCTCGATCATGGTGGTGGCGTTGGGGGCCAGCTCGAAGACCGGGGATAGCAGGTCACGCGGCATGGGATTGCCGCCGCCCGCCTCGCGGCCAAAGGGGCCGAGTTCCTCGGCGGTGATTTGCGCGCCCTCTGCGGCAGCGGCGAGCGTCTGCCCGGCGCGGGTCGCGGCGAGCAGCGCGGCCGCGCGCTCCTCCTGCCAGCGGCGGCGGGCGGCGGCCAGGAAGCCGGCGAGGACCTGTTCGCGGACCGTCTCCAAAGGACGCAGGGCGGGTGGCGTGATCTCGCGGACGTCCATGGCGAGGAAGCCCCATTCGCCCTCCTGCAGGCGGGGGGCGGCGCCGCGCTCGGCGGTGAAGATGGCGCGCAGCACGGGGGCGCGCACGGCGGCGGCGATGGGGAGTTCCACCTCGCTGCCATCCGGCGCGCGGCCGGCCGCGTCGATCCGCGTCTCGACATAGCCGAGCGAATAGCGCCGCGCGGCCTCGGCCAGGCTGGCGCCACCGGCCAGCGCATCCTCCACGCGGTTCACCCGCTCGAAGGCCAGGTCGGCGGCGCGTTCGGCCTGAAGCTCGGCGCGGATTTCGCCGCGCACCTCGTCCAGGCTGCGCTGCGCGCCGGGCTCGATCTGCCCCACGCGCAGCACATGCCAGCCGAAGGGCGATTGCACCGGGGCGGAGACGGCGCCGGGCGCCAGGGCGAAGGCGGCCTCGGCCAGGGTGGGCAGCGGCAAATCGGCGCGGGTGGAGAGACCCAGCGCGCTGGCCATGCCGCCAGCGGCGCGGGCGGCGGCCTCGATCACGGCGAAGTCGGCCGTGGCCTGCCACTCGGCGGCCATGGCCTGGGCGGCCGCTTCGCTTTGCATCACGGCCTGGAAGATGTCGCGCCGCTCGGGCGTCTCATAGCGGGCGCGGTTCGCGGCATAGCCATCCTCGATGTCGCGCTCGCTCACCTCGACCTCGGCCATGAGGCGGGCGGCGTTGAGCGTGGCCAGCGCCACGTCGCGGTATTCGGGGGTGGAGAATTGCCGGGCGTTGTTTTCGTGGAAACGCGCGAGCTGCGCCTCGGTCGGCGCCTCGGGCTCGGGGGCGGCGGCGAAGGGCAGTTCCACCAGGCTTGCGGTGCGGCGCTCCTGCGCCCAGGCCAGCATGCGTGCGGCCAGCGCCTCCGGCGCCGCCGCCCCCGCGCGCACCGCGCCCGAGAGCTGTTGGCGGCCGAGATCGGTGCGCAGCAGGTCGAGGAAGCGGGCCTCCGTCATCTCATTGCTGCGCAGGAAATTGTTGAAGATCTCGCGCGAGAAGCGGCCATCCAGCCCCGCGAAGCCGGGGATCTGGAAGATGTAGTCGCGCACCACGTCATCGGGCACCACGATGCGCATGCGGGCCTGTTCCTGGCGCAGCACGCGGTCCAGCACCAGGCCTTCCAGCGCCTGCTCGGCCACGGCGCGGCGGATGCGGGCATCCATCTCGATGCGGCCCTGGAGCTGGCGCTGGATGCGCTGCATCTCGCGCCGGGCGGCCTCCTGCGCCTCCTCGACCTCGATCGCGTCATTGCCGACGCGCGCCACGGCGGTGTCGCGGCCGATGTTGCGCAGCATGTCCTCGATCCCCCAGACCGCGAAGGAGAGGATGAGCAGGACAAAGAGGAGCTTGGCGAACCAGGTGCCGGCCAGCCGGCGCATTGCGGTGATCATCCGAGGCGAATAGCCGGTTGCCGGGCGGTTGCCAAACGCCGCCCGTTTCTGTCCAATGAGGGCAATTCAAAAAGGGCACGCCATGACCCCCGGGATCCGACCGCTCATTGCGGGCAATTGGAAGATGAATGGCTCGCAGCGCGAAGCCGCGCGCCTGGCCGAGGCGCTGCGCGAGGGCGTGGAGAGCGTGGATTTGCTGATCTGCCCGCCCTTCATCCATGTGCATATCGTCGCCGCCCTCATGCTGGGCAGCCGCGTGGCCGTGGGCGCGCAGGACTGCCATGCCGCGCATCACGGTGCCCATACCGGCGATGTGAGTGCGGCCATGCTGCGCGATGTCGGCGCCACCCATGTCATCCTTGGCCATTCCGAGCGCCGCACCAACCACGGCGAGAATGACGCGGCCGTGCTGGCCAAGACCGAGGCCGCGCTGACGGCCGGCCTCATCCCCATCATCTGCGTGGGCGAGACCGAGGCCGAGCGCCTGGCGGGACTGGCCGATTCGGTGGTGGAGAAGCAATTGGGCGGCTCCATCCCCTATGGCTTCATCACGGCGGGCGGCGTCGTCGCCTATGAGCCGGTCTGGGCCATCGGCACGGGCCGCACGCCGACCGAGCGCGACATCGTCTCCATGCACGCCACCATGCGCGCGGCGCTGGTGGAGCGCTTCGGCCCGGCGGCGCGGACCACGCGGCTGCTCTATGGCGGCTCGGTCAAGCCGTCCAACGCGGCCGAGATCCTGGCCCTGCCGGATGTGGATGGCGCGCTGGTGGGTGGGGCGAGCCTGGTGGCCGCCGATTTCCTGGCCATCGCCCGCGCGGTGCCCGAATAGGCCCATAATCCGCGCAGTCCCGCATCTTGGGGCTTCGCTATGGCCGCCGGTGCGGCTATCACAAGGGCTTAACCTGTTGCCCGGGAAGCCCTTGGACCCCATGACCGCCGAAGCGAGGCCCGTGACACCCCCTGGCCCGCCCCCCGAAGCCTTCCGCCTGCGCGGCAGCAACTACAGCCTGCTGACGCTGCGGCTGCTGACGGGCGATGTGAACGCGGTGCTGCCGGCGCTGGGCGACCAGTTCCGCAAGGCGCCCGGCTTCCTGCGCTTCGCGCCCATTGCCATCGGGCTGGATGATCTGGGCGGCGAACAGGTGGATTTCCCGGCGTTGATCGCGGGCCTGCGGGCGCTGGAAATCCTGCCCATCGGCGTGGTGGGCGGGCCGCAATTGCTGCGCGCCTCGGCCGCCGGCGCCGGGCTCCCCACGCTGCGCCCGGCCGGCCAGCGCGATACGGAGCTGGAGGCGCCATCGCCCGTCGCCGCCCCGCCCGTCGCCATCGCGCCGGCCCCGGCGCCCGTGGCCGCGCCCGCCACGCGCACCATGGTGGTGAACCAGAATATCCGCGCCGGCCAGCGCGTCTATGCCGAGGGAAGTGACCTCATCATCATCGGCTCCGTCAATGCGGGGGCCGAGGTGCTGGCCGATGGCAATATCCACATCTACGGCGCGCTGCGCGGCCGCGCCCTGGCCGGCGCCTCCGAGGATGCCGAGGCGCGCGTCTTCGCGCAGAATTTCGACCCCGAGCTGGTCGCCATCTCCGGCTTCTACGCGGTGCGCGAGGGGCTGACCCCCGCCTCCATCGGCCGGGGCGTGCAGGTGCGCCTCGATGGCGAGCAATTGCGGTTCGATCCTTTCGGCTGAGGCCGGTCCCATTTCACGAAGGAACACAACATGGCGCAGGTGATCGTCGTCACATCGGGCAAGGGGGGCGTGGGCAAGACCACCAGCTCCGCCGCCTTCGCCACCGGCCTGGCACAGCGGGGCAAGAAGACCGTCGTCATCGATTTCGACGTGGGGCTGCGCAACCTTGACCTCATCATGGGCGTCGAGCGGCGGGTGGTCTTCGACATCGTGAATGTCGTGCAGGGTGAAGCGAAGCTCTCCCAGGCACTGATCAAGGACAAGCGGGTGGAGGGGCTCTCCATCCTCCCGGCCTCGCAGACGCGGGACAAGGATGCGCTGACCAAGGAAGGCGTGCAGACCATCATCGAGGAGCTGAGCAAGGATTTCGACTACATCCTCTGCGACAGCCCCGCCGGCATCGAGAAGGGCGCGCTGCTGGCGCTGTACTTCGCCGACCAGGCCATCGTCGTCACCAACCCCGAGGTCAGCTCGGTGCGCGACAGCGACCGCATCCTGGGCGTGCTGCAATCCCGCACCAAGCGCTCCGAGGACGGCAAGGACCCGGTGAAGCAGCATCTGCTGCTCACCCGCTACGACCCCGCCCGCGTCGAGCGCGGCGAGATGCTGAAGCTGGATGACGTGCTGGAAATCCTGGCCATCCCGCTGCTCGGCGTGATCCCGGAGAGCGAGAGCGTGCTCAAGGCCTCCAATGCCGGCAACCCCGTGATCATGGATGCCGAGAGCATGGCGGGCCAGGCCTATACCGATGCGGTGGCGCGCTTCCTCGGCGAGGAAAAGCCGCACCGCTTCCTGGAAGTCGAGAAGAAGAAGGGCTTCTTCGGCAAGCTCTTTGGCGGGAGGGCGGCATGAGCTGGCTGAATTTCTTCCGCAAGGAGCGCGAGGACAAGGGCAGCGCCTCCACCGCCAAGGACCGCCTGCAGGTCATCATCAGCCATGAGCGCGTCAGCCGCACCCAGGCCGATTTCCTGCCCAAGTTGCAACAGGAACTGGTGGCCGTCGTGGCGCGCTATGTCGCGATCGACCCGGCCAAGGTGCAGGTGAATTTGGAGCGCGGCGGGGATTTCTCGACGCTGGCCATCGACATCGAATTGCCCGGCCCGGCGGCGGTGCCCGGCGGCCGCGCGGCGTGACGCCTGCGCTCAAGGCTGCCACGGAATTCGCCCTGGCGCATGAAACACCCTGGCCGCGCGACATCCTCGCGCATCTGGAATCCGGGTTCTTCGAGGGGCCGCCCGACAATGCGGTGATCGGCCCCACCGCCCCGCGCGGCGGGCCGAATGGCGTGATCTACCGGCACGGCCAGCGCATCGCCGAATGGGGCGAACCCACCCGCGCCGACATGACCTTCAGCGTGGCCAAGAGCTACCTCGCCATCCTCGCCGGCCTCGCCGTGCAGGACGGGCTGCTGCCGGATCTCGATGCCCGCGTGAGTGACCGCGTGCCGCATCCGGCCTTCGCCACCGCGCAGAACGCGCCCATCACCTGGCGGCATCTGCTGACCAATACCTCGGAATTCGAGGGCGAGTTGTTCGGCAAGAGCGACCTGATCGATCGCGGCCGGAACCTGGGCGTGGAAGGGCAGGGCAAGAAGCGCAGCCCGCGCCGCATGCAGCCCCCCGGCAGCTATTGGGAATACAATGACGTCCGCGTGAATGCGCTGGGCCTCGCCCTGCTGCACCTGTTCCGCCGGCCGCTGCCCGAAATCTGGGCCGAGCGGATCATGGCGCCGATCGGCGCCGGCACGGGCTGGCAATGGCGCGGCTACACCACCTCCCAGGTGGAAATTGACGGGCGGATGATCGAGAGCGTCTCGGGCGGCGGGCATTGGGGCGGCGGCATCATCATCAATGCCGAGGACCAGGCGCGCGTGGGCCTGCTCGTCGCGGCGGATGGCGAATGGCAGGGCCAGCGCATCATCGCCAAGGAGTGGCTGGATCTCTGCCGCACCCCCTGCGCGTTGAACCCGCATTACGGCTTTCTCTTCTGGCTCAACACCGGGCGCACGAAATGGCCGGCGGCGAGCGAGGGGGCGGTCTGCTTCTCGGGCGCCGGCGGCAACACCACCTGGATGGAGCCGGAAGAGGGCATCGTCGCCGTCTCGCGCTGGCTGGATGGGGCGCATCTGAACACGTTCATGGGGATGGTGCGGGAAGCCGCATGAGCCTCGCGCGCATCGTCACCTTCGCCTTCGCCGGGATCAAGCCGGTGCCGGTCGAGGTGCAGGTGCAGCTCGCGCCCGGCCTGCCCGCCTTCCTGCTGGTGGGCCTGGCCGACAAGGCCGTGGGTGAATCGCGCGAGCGCGTGCGCGCGGCGCTGATCGGCCTTGGCCTCTCGCTGCCGCCCAAGCGCATCCTGGTGAATCTGGCGCCGGCCGATCTCGCCAAGGAGGGCAGCCATTATGACCTGCCCATCGCGCTCGCCTTGCTCGCCGCCATGGACATCCTGCCGCGCGAGGAACTGGCCGGCTTCGCCGCCCTGGGCGAGCTCTCGCTGGATGGCTCCATCCTGCCCGTCGCCGGCGTGCTGCCCGCGGCATTGGGCGCTTCCGAGCGCGGCCTCGGCTTGATCTGCCCCGCGGCGCAGGGGGGTGAGGCCGCCTGGGCCGGGCGGGGCGAGGTGCTGGCCCCGGCCGATCTGCCCATGCTCCTCAACCATTTCCGCGGCCTGCAGGTCATGTCCCCGCCCGCGCCGCCGCGCATCGAGCCCGAGGCCTGGCGCGGCCCCTGCCTCTCGGAGGTGAAGGGCCAGGAAAGCGCCAAGCGCGCGCTGGAGATCGCCGCCGCCGGGGGCCACAATTTGCTGATGATCGGCCCGCCCGGCGCCGGCAAATCCATGCTGGCGGCGCGCCTTCCGGGCCTGCTGCCCGACCTCACCCCCGGCGAGGCGCTGGAACTCTCGATGGTGCATTCCGTCGCCGGCCTGCTGCGCGACGGCAAGCTCCTCACCCGTCCGCCCTTCCGCGAGCCGCATCATTCCGCGAGCCAGCCGGCGCTGATCGGCGGCGGGCAGCGCGCGCGCCCCGGTGAGATCAGCCTGGCGCATCACGGCGTGCTCTTCCTCGACGAGTGGCCGGAATTTCCGCGCCCGGCGCTGGAGGCGCTGCGCCAGCCCATGGAGACCGGCCGCGCCGTCATCGCCCGCGCCCAGGCCCATGTGGAATATCCCGCGCGCTTCCAATGCGTGGCGGCGATGAACCCCTGCCGCTGCGGCTATCTCGGCGATGCCTCCCGCGAATGCGCCAAGGCGCCACGCTGCGGCGATGAGTATGCCGAGCGCCTGAGCGGCCCGCTGCTGGACCGCATGGACATCACCCTGGAAGTCCAGGCCGTGCCAGCGGCCGAGCTTTCGCGTGCGCCGGCGGGCGAGGCGACGGCGCGGGTGGCCGGGCGCGTGCGGGCGGCACGCGAGATCCAGCGCGAACGCTATGGCGCGGAGGGGCCGCGCCACAACGCGGCCGCCGATGGCGCCATCCTGGAAGCCACGGCGCAGCTGGAGCCCCCCGCGCGGGCGCTGCTGGAACAGGCGGCGGAACGGCTGGGCCTCTCGGCGCGGGGCTTCGTGCGGACCATCCGCCTCTCGCGCACCATCGCCGATCTGGCGGGGGCGGAGAGCGTGTCACGCGCGCATCTGGCCGAGGCGCTGGCCTATCGGGGGCGGCGCGGGCGCGGGCGTTGAAGTGAAAAGGGGCCTCCGGCGGCTGGGGCCACGGGCCCCAGACCCCGTTTCGTGGAGAACCAGCATGACCCTGCTTGTAAGATCAGGCGCGGCGACGCGAATCAGATGGAAAATGTTCGCGGATGAGAATATATCAGGGTTGTGAGCAAGATCGAGCATCCTCCTCTGTTTTTGTTGCCCAGCCGTAGGAGCCGCGCCACCAAGCCAGCTGCTACGCCTGCTGTTACGGAACAGCAGGCGACCAGCGAGCATCTGGAACACCTCCGGAAGGCCGCACAAGAGGCCCGCGAGATGCGCGGAACCGATGTGACCGACATGTCCGACGAAGAGTTTCTGCGCGCTGCCTTCGGCTAAACCGGGGCATGGTGGCCCCGCTGAAACTGCACACGCTCGAAGCGAAGCCCAAGCGCGTCATTCAGATTGAGAGTTGGCGTGTTCTCGTCGCGCAAAGCGAAGAGGTCAAAAGCGGCCTGGCCCATATCTATCGCAGTATTGTCAACGGAACGCCCCTGCCGGAAGGCTTCTATAGAGCGCAGCGCACCAGCACCCCCGACGAGTTGCTCGCCACGGAGGGCATCATGCACCTCCATGTAACGGGAAAGCCAAATAGCAGCGAACTACTGTACCTGATGCAGTTTCCCATATTCGTCGCGTTTCTTGAGCTGTCCGACCATTCGCACTTCAAGAACCAGCCTCCGGGTTCTGTCCTGTTGCAACTGCATGCGCGGAAGCTGGCCCAAGCCCAGGAAGAAGAGGGTCAGCGGTTAGCCGATCTGAAAGCGCGTGTCGCAGCCGGGCTGACCCCCCAGCGGCCCAAGACATAGCCTCCAGCCCAGTGCCTTGCACCAGCGTCAAGCGATCCCCGGGTGCAGGGAGGCGCCACAAGAAGGGGTCTGGGCCCCCGCCTTTGAAAATTGGGGCCCCAGCCGCCGGAGGCCCATTTTCCTTGTCCTACCCCTCCATCCGGATCGGCGTCAGATCCTGCATCCAGCTCTGCGCCTGGGTGAAGTTCCGCACCCGGCGCGAGAGGCCGCGCGGGTTGGTGTCATGCACCACCCAGAGCCACATCGCCTGGTCCACCAGCCGCGTGTGCAGCCGGGCCAGGACGCGGTTCTGCGCTTCAATCTCGAAGGTGTTGCGGGCTTCCACCACCAGCGCATCGGCCTCGGGGTCCTGGTAGTTGCCCCAGTTGAAGCCGCCGCGGATGCGCCCCGCGCCGTAGGAGGGGCCGAGCAGGCCGATATCGGGATCCCAGAAGGCCCAGGAATTGTTGTTGGCGTGCAGGCCGCGATTCTCGGGGGCCTCGGCGCCCAGGCGGCGGCGGCCGCGCAGCGCCTCCCAATCCATCACCTCGAATTCCAGCTCGATGCCGACGGCGCGGAAATTCTGCTGGATCGCCTCGTTCATCGGCATGGGCTGCATCTGGCCCGAGCCGGTGGGCGCCACGATGAAGCGCGTGCGCAGCGGGTTGGCGCGGCTGAAGCCGGCTTCGGCCAGGAGGCGGCGCGCGCGGTCCGGGTCATAGCCGATCTGGAAGGATGGCGTGCCGAACCAGGGATGGCCCTCGGTGATCATGCCCTTGGCCGGGATGGCGAGGCCGCCCAGAAGCTGCACCAGCCCCGCGCGATCAATCGCGAGATTTGCCGCCTGCCGCACCCGCAGGTCGCGGAAGGGCGAGCCCTCCACGAAGGACAGCTGGTGGCACCAGATATGCGGATAGGCGTTGGTCACCACCTGGTGCCCCGCGGCGCGGATGCGCGGCACGGCATCGGGCGGCGGCGCCTCGATGAAATCCACCTGGTTGGAGAGCAGGGCCGAGACGCGCGTCAGCGCATCGGGCATCGGGATCAGCGCCAGGCGGTCATGCTGGGGGATGCGCGCGCGGTCCCAGTACTGGCTGTTCCGCAGCGCCTCCAGCCGCTCACGCGGGATGAAGCGGTCGGCGATGTAGGGGCCGGTGCCGGAGGGGCGCTGGGCGAAGCGGTCCCAGTTGCGGCCCACCTCCTCGAAGCGGGCCGGCGAGGAGTAGAAGACATTGACCATGAGATAGGGGAAGACGGCGTCCACCACCTTCGTCTCGATCTCGATGGTCATGGGGTCGCGCACGCGCCAGCGCTCGATATTGCCGGTGAAGAGGCTGCCCTGCGCCGCCTGGGCGCGGTCGAATTGCGGCGCGTCGCGGTCCAGCAGCTTGGCGAGGTTCCAGGCCACCGCCTCGGCGGTGAAGGGCGAGCCGTCATGGAACCGCACGCCGGAGCGCAGGCGGAAGACCCAGAGCTTCTTGTTCTCGGCATCCACCGTCCAGGATTCGGCCAGCGCCGGGCGCAGCACGGCGGCGCGGTCGGCACGGGAGAGGTCCCAGGCGATCAGCGGGTCATAGAGGGTGTGGCCCAGGAAGCGGTTGCCCTCGGCCCCCTGGCTGGGCTGGCCGGTGGTGAAGGGGATGTCGGCGACGGTCATGCCGACGCGCAGCGTGGTTTGTGGCTGGGCCTGGGCTGTGGCCACGGGCGCGGCGGCAAGCGCGGCGCCCGCCGCCAGAAGGTCACGACGATGCATGCGGGGATTCCTTCGATCCAGACCTGGCGCGAAGGCTGGCACGCGCCGCATACCCCCGCAACCGCCGCTTCCCGCGCGGGGCGGGACAGGGCAGGATGGGGGGATGGAGAAACGCCCGAAAATCCTGATCCTCGGTGCCGGCATCATGGGCCTTTGCACCGCCTGGGCGCTGCTGCGCCAGGGCTTCGCCGTTCACCTGCTGGACCAGGCGCCGCCGCCCAACCCCCTCGGTTCCTCGGTGGATCACCACCGGCTGATCCGCCACGCCTATGGCGCGCAGCGCGGCTACATGCGGATGGTGGATGACGCCTATGCCGCCTGGGACCGCCTCTGGGAGGATCTGGGCGAGGTGCTGCACATCCCCACCGGCGTGCTGGCCCTGGACGACACGGCCGGCGACTGGGTGCGCCAGACCCGCGCCGCGCTGCGCGAGGATGGCCGCGCGCATGAGGATCTGACAGCCGCCGAGATCGAAGCGCGCTTCCCCTATCTCTCCGGCGCCGGCATCAACGACGCCTTTTTCTGCCCCCAGGGCGGCGTGCTGCTGGCGAGCCGCATCGTGGCGGCGCTGGCGCGGCATGTGGTGGCGGAGGGCGCGGTGATCGAAGTCGCGCGCGCCACGGCGCTGGACCCGGCGCGCGCCATGGTCACGCTGGAGGGCGGCGGGACGCGCTCCGCCGATGTGCTGGTGGTCGCCGCCGGCCCCTGGATCCCGCGCCTGCTGCCGGAGGTGGCGCGGCGCGTGACGCCCTCGCGCCAGGTGGTGGTGCGGCTGGAAGCGCCCTCCGAGGCCTGGACCCGCGCGCCCATGCTGCTCGACCTCGCGGCCGAGGGCGGATTCTACCTGGTGCCGCCGGTGGCCGGCACGCCGCTGAAGATCGGCGACCACAGCTTCTCCCGCCAGGGCCACCCGGATGACGACCGCACGCCCGACCCGCGGGAGGTCGAACGCATCCTGGGCCTGGCCCGCAAGCGCATCCCGGGCATCGAGGGCTTCGCACGGCCCAAGGGGGAGGGGGGCTCGGCCACCTGCTTCTATGATGTGGAGCCGGATGAGCGCTTCGTGATCGAGCCGCTTTCGCCCCGCTCCTGGGTGATGTCCGGCTTCTCCGGCCATGGCTTCAAATTCGGCGCGGTGCTGGGCGAGCGCCTGGCCCTGGCCATCGCCCAGCCCGAAACGGCCGCGCGCCTGCCCGCCTGGGCCGCCGGCGATGAGGTGATCCCCGCATGAACACCACCCAGACCGAAGACATCCTCTTCGCCCTGACGAAGCTGCACGCTTTGCCCGATTGCGGGCTGGAGGCCGATGACATCGCCGCCCTCCTGGAGGAGATGCGCAAATTCACCGAGGGCGTGGTCGAGCCCGGAAGGCTGGAGGCCGACCGCATCGGCGCGCGCTTCGCGGATGGCGTGGTGACCTGCCCGCCCGGCTACCGGGACGCCTATGCCGCCTGGGTCGAGGCCGGCTGGCAAGGTGTCGCGGCGGGCGAGGAACATGGCGGCCAGGGCCTGCCCTTCGCGCTCTGGACCGCCATGTCGGAACTGCTCGCCACCGCCGACATGGCCTTCTCGCTTTGCCCGCTGCTGACCTGCGGCACCATCGAGGTTCTGGAGAAATACGGCACGCCCGCGCAGTCGGAAAAATGGCTGCCGGAACTGATCAGCGGCCGCTGGAACGGCACCATGTGCCTGACGGAGCCGCAGGCGGGCAGCGATCTCTCGACGGTCCGCACCCGCGCCGAGCCGCTGGGCGATGGCCGCTACGCCCTGCATGGCCAGAAGATCTACATCACCTATGGCGCCAACGACATCGCGGCCAATACGCTGCATTTCGTGCTGGCGCGCCTGCCCGATGCGCCGCCCGGCTCGCGCGGGATCAGCCTCTTCGCCACGCCCACCACGCTGCCCGATGGCACCGCCAATGCGCTGCGCTGCGGCGGCATCGAGCACAAGCTCGGCATCCACGGCTCGCCCACCTGCACCATGCTCTTCGAGGGCGCGGTGGCGGAATTGATCCATGAGCCGCATCGCGGCCTGCCGGCCATGTTCGCGCTGATGAACAATGCGCGCCTGCAGGTCGGCGTCGAGGGTGTCGCCATCGGCGCCCGCGCGGGCAAGCTGGCCGAGGCCTATGCGGCGGATCGCGTGCAGGGCGGCCGGCCCATCGCCCGCCACCCGGATGTGGCGCGCATGCTGGCGGAAATTCGCGCCATGACGCTGGCCGGCCGCTTCCTGGCCTATGAGGCGGTGATCGCGGCCGACCACGCCAAGGCCGGCGATGCCGCGGCCGAGGCGAAGCTCGCTCTGCTGACGCCCATCGTGAAGGCCTGGTGCACCGATCGCGGCGTGGAAGCGGCCAATCTCGGCATCCAGGTGCATGGCGGGATGGGCTTCGTCGAGGGCAGCGGCGCCGCCCAGGTGCTGCGCGACAGCCGCATCGCGCCGATCTATGAGGGCACCAACGGCATCCAGGCGCTGGACCTCGTCACCCGCAAGCTGCCGCGGGACCAGGGGGCGCTGCTGCGCCGGATGATGGCCGAGGCACGCGGCCTCGATGCGCGTCTCGCCCCGACGCTGGACGCGCTGGAGGACGCCACGCGCTGGATCCTGGCCGCGCCGCCCGAGGAAGTGGCGGCCAGCGCCTCGGCCTATCTGGAGGCCTGCGGCTGGGTGCTGGGCGGCGCCCTGCTGGCGCGGGCGGCGGCGCTGGAGCCATGCTATGCCCCGATCACGGATTTCTACCTCGCGCGGCTGTTGCCCCGGGCGGCGGCGCATTGCGTCGAATTGCGCGGTGCGGCACAGGTGCTTGCCATGATCGGCGCGGAGGCTGCCTGAGATGCACAGCGCCTGTCGCCAAAAGGCCACAATCCCCCGCCAAGCGCCCGACCTTCCAAGGGATGGGGACTTGCGCGAATGACGCAACGCAGCATCTTCACCCGCACACAAGACACTCGGCAGGCATGAACGCACCTCTTTCCTCCCCTTCGGTCCGCCGCTCGCGCCCCCATGTCGCCGTCATCGGCGCGGGTCCCGGAGGCCTGGCGGCTGCCATGCAACTGGCGGCCTGCGGCGCACGCGTCACGCTCTATGAAAAGGACGGCGTGGTGGGCGGCCGCACCCGCACCCTGACTTCGCCCGAGGGCTACAAGTTCGATCTGGGGCCGACCTTCTTCCTCTACCCGCGCATCCTCAACGAGATCTTCGAGGCCTGCGGCGCGAAGCTGGAGGAGGAGGTGGATCTCATCCGCCTCGACCCGCAATACCGCCTGATCTTCGAGGGCAAGCCCAACATCACCATCGATGCCACGGGCGACCTCGACCAGATGGAGCGCAACATCGCCAGCTTCGCGCCTGGCGACGTGCCCGGCGTGCGCCGCTTCATGGCGGAAAACCGCGAGAAACTGGCAGTCTTCAAGCCCTTCCTGGAGCGGCCCTTCCTGTCCAACACGGACATGATCGGCGCGGATATCCTGAAGAGCATCCCGCAGCTTCGCCCGCACAAGCAGGTGGACCAGGATCTGAAGCGTTATTTCAAGGATCCGCGCACGCGCTTGGCCTTCAGCTTCCAGACCAAATACCTGGGCATGTCGCCCTTCAAGTGCCCCTCGCTCTTCACCATCCTGAGCTTCCTGGAATACGAATACGGCGTGTATCACCCGCGCGGCGGCTGCGGCGCGGTGAGCGACGCCATGGCCCGCGTGGCCGAGCGCCTGGGCGTGGAAATCCGCCTCAATACCCCGGTGGACAAGATCACCTTCGCCGGCCGGCGCGCCGTCGGCGTGGAAGTGGGCGGCCAGCACATCGCGGCCGACAGCGTCGTGCTGAACGGCGATTTCGCGCATAGCGTGCCGAAGCTCGTGCCCAATTCCATCCGCAAGGCCTGGTCCGACCAGAAGATCGAGAAGTCGCGCTATTCCTGCTCGACCTTCATGCTCTATCTCGGCATCGAGGGCACCTATCCGGAGCTGTCGCATCACAACGTGCTGCTGGCCGAGGAATACCAGCGCAACATCCACCAGATCGAAAACGGCGAGCTGCCGGATGTGCCGAGCCTCTATGTCCAGAACCCCTGCGTGACGGATCCGAGCCTCGCCCCCCCCGGCCATGCCGCGCTCTACATGCTCGTTCCCGTGCCCAACCTGCGCCATGGCGCGGATTGGAGCGTGGAGGGGCCGCGCTACCGCGACATCGCCATCCAGCGCCTGAAGGTGCTGGGGCTGCACGACATCGAATCCCGCATTCGCTATGAGCGCATGGTGAGCCCGCAGGATTGGCAGGATGAATTCTCGGTGGGCTTCGGCGCAACCTTCAACCTCAGCCATGATTTGATGCAGATGCTGAGCTTCCGCCCGCGCAACCGCTTCAATGACACGCAGGGCCTCTACCTCGTCGGTGGCGGCACGCATCCGGGCTCGGGCCTGCCGGTGATCTATGAGGGCGCGCGCATCACCGCCCGCCTCATCCAGGAAGACCTGGCGCTGACGGCTCAGCCCGCACTTTCCACGGAGATTGGCGCATGACCTCCCACGTTGTTGTTGTCGGCGCCGGCCTGGGCGGCCTCGCGGCTGCCTGCACCGCGGCCGCGCGCGGCCACAAGGTCACGCTGCTGGACAAGAACCCCTGGCTCGGCGGCAAGGCCGCGCAGCTCTTCCTCGATGCCCCCGATGGCAGCGGGAAGTTCCGCTTCGACATGGGGCCGACCATCCTCACCGTGCCGCGCGTCCTGCGCCGCATCTATGCCGAGGCGGGGCGCGACCAGGCGAAGGAGCTGCCGCTGATCCGCCTGGATCCGCAGTGGCGTTGCTTCTTCGAGGATGGCAGCCGCATCGACCTGATGGCCGATGTGGATGTGATGGCGAAGCTCATGGATGAATTCGCCCCGGGCCGTGGCCTGGGCGATGGCTATCGCAAGTTCCAGCGGGTCGCGAAGCACCTGCACGGCGTCTCGGAGAAGTTCTTCTTCTGGAAGTCGGTCGAAGGCATCACCGACACGCTGGACATGAAGGCCAACCTCAACCCGAACACGCTGAAGGACGTGCTGAGCCTGCGCATGGGCCAGACGGTCGCCAAGGTGATCCGCGGCCATGTGCCCGATGAGCGCCTGGCGCAGATGCTCGACCATTTCTGCCAGTATGTCGGCTCCAACCCCTATCTCGCGCCGGCCGTGCTCGCCTCGATCGGCGACATGCAGGCGAGCGAGGGCGTCTGGTACCCGGTGGGCGGCACGCGCGCCGTGGCGGAGGGGCTGGCGAAGCTGGCCGGCGATCTCGGCGCCGATCTTCGCCCCTCCTGCGACGTGACGGGCTTCGATATCGAGAATGGCCGCGTCGTCGCCGTGAAGCTCGCTTCCGGCGAGCGCATCGCCTGCGATGCCGTGATCTCCAACATGGACGCGATCCGCACCTACAAGGAGCTGGTCGGCGGCAGCACGGGCGATGCCTATGCCAAGAAAGGCTTCGAGCCCGCCTGCTCCGGCGTCGTGCTCTATATGGGGCTGAAGAAGCGCTACCCGCATCTGGCCCACCACTGCTTCGTCTTCTCCCGCGATGCGGGCGAGGAATTCGACGCGATCTACAAGCGCGGCGAGCCGGCACCCGACCCCACCGTCTATCTGGCCGCGACCGCCGAGACCGACCCGGCCAGCGCCCCCCCGGGCGGCGAGGCGCTCTATGCCCTGGTGCACACGCCGCATCTGCGCCCGCATCACGACTGGAACGAGCTCTTCCCCGGCTATCGCCAGACCATCCTGGACAAGCTGAAGCGCACCGCGGGCCTGGACGACATCGAGGAGAACATCGTGGTCGAGCAGCGGCTCACCCCGGTGGATATCCACAACCGCTACCGTGTGCTGGATGGCGCGATCTACGGCCTCGCCTCGCACGGTTCCTTCCTCGGCGCCTTCAAGCCGGGCAACCGCTCGCGCCAGGTGAAGGGGCTCTACCTCGCCGGCGGTGCGGCGCATCCTGGCCCCGGCATGCCCATGGTGATGATGTCCGGCTGGATCGCGGCGGACAGCCTCGACCAGGATCTCGGCGGCCGCGGCATGAGCGCCGAGGCGGAACTGGCCGGCCGGCGCGAGTCCGAACTCCTCGGCGCCTGACCGCGATGGCGACGGAGACGCCGCCTTCGCCGGTCGCGTTGCGTTCCGAGCGGATGATGGCGTTCTTCAACATCGCCTTCAGCCGCACCTTCGCCGGGCATTTTTCCGCCCTGCGGGTCGCCCATTGGGGCGAGCCGGTGCTGCCCGAGGGGCGGCCCGCCATCATCCTCGCCAACCATCCGGGCTGGTGGGACGGCGTGATGTTCATGCTGCTCATGCGCCGTTTCTTCCTGGAGCGGCCGGGCTTCACGCCGATGGATGCGGCGGCGCTGGAAAAATACGCCTTCATGAAGCGCCTCGGCGTTTTTGGCGTCGAGCAGAATTCAGCCCGCGGCGCGGTGCGTTTCCTGCAGACCGCGAAGCAGGCGCTGGAGGATCCACGCCACATGCTCTGGATGAACGCGCCCGGCCGCTTCGCCGATGCGCGGGAGCGTCCGGTGCCGCTCGCCCCCGGTGTCACGCGCCTGCCCGAGATCGCGCCCGATGCGGTGCTGGTGCCGCTCGCCCTCGAATACGTCCATTGGACGGAAAAACGCGGTGAGGCGCTGCTGGCCTTCGGCACGCCGCTCGATGCCCGCACCCTGCTGGCCCAGGACCGCGATACGCGGACCGAGACGATCCGCGCCGCCATGACCGCAACGATGGAACGCCTCGCGCAGGATGCGATCAGTCGTGATGCGGAACGCTTCCGCGTTGTGCTCGATGGGCGCGCCGGCATGGGTGGAATTTACGGCGCGTGGCAATATATCAGGGCTGCCATGCGCGGAGAGACGCATGACCCGCGCCACGATCCAGGGGCCCGGAAAGGGGACGGACGCAGCTAGGATGGAATTCGCCCATATCGCCCTGGCGCTTGCCCTGATGCCGATCATCTTCGGCATCATCAACCTGCGCCGCATGCCGCGGCTGCGCGGCACGCCGCCCGGGGGCACGCTGGTCTCCATCCTGATCCCGGCCCGCAACGAGGCGGCGAACATTGCCAGTTGCCTCGATGCGGCACTCGCCTCCACCGGCTGCGAGGTCGAGGTGGTGGTGATGGATGATGGCAGCACGGATGCCACGGCCGCCATCGTGCAATCCTATGCGGCGCGGGATGCGCGCGTGCGGCTGGTCCAGGCGCCGAGCCTGCCGCCGGGCTGGACCGGCAAGGTGCATGCCTGCGCCCGCCTGGCCGAGGCCGCGAGCGGCACGCATCTTCTCTTCATTGACGCCGATGTCCGGCTCGCGCCGCATGCCGCCGCGGCCATGGCCGCGCACAGTGCCGAGCACAAGATCGCGATGGTGAGCGGCGTGCCGCGCCAGATCATCCGCAGCATCGGCGAGGGGCTGACCGTGCCCTTCATCAACTTCCTGCTGATCTGCTATTTGCCCTTTGGCGGCCGGGCGGTGCAGCGCAAGGCGAGCCTCGCCGCGGCCTGCGGCCAGCTCATCCTCGTCGAGCGTCGCGCCTATGAGGCGATCGGCGGCCATACCGCCATCAAGGGCGTGCTGCATGACGGCATCGCGCTGGCCCGCCGCTTCCGTGAGAACGGGCACGACACGGAAATCGTGGACGGCACGCCGCTCGCCACCTGCCGCATGTATGACAATTTCGGCCATGCCTGGGGCGGCTTCATCAAGAACGCGCGCGAAGGCATGGCGACCCCCGTGGGCCTGCCGATCTGGACCGTGCTGCTGGCCGGCGCGCATCTCTGGCCCTGGGCGCTGCTGCCCAATGGCGAGGCGGTGCTGACCATCATCCTGATGTTCGCCCTGCGCGCCGCCGTCACCTGGCGCACGGGCGAGCCCTGGTGGACGGTGCCGCTGCACCCGCTGACGGTGCTGGTGGCGCTCGCCATCCAATGGACGGCGCTGGTGCGCTCGGCGCTCGGGCTGAAGGCGGGCTGGAAGGGCCGCGCCTATGCGGCGGTGAAGGCCGAAGGCTGAGCCCTTCTTCCCGAACCGGGCTGGAAAGCGGGCGCAAGGCAAGCCACAAAGGCAGTATGAGCGATGTGACCGCGCCGGGTGCCCCGAACCGCACCCATGACACCGAGAATTTCCCCACCGCCTCGCTCATCCTGGCGAAGCCGGTGCGGGCGAAGGTCATGGCCTTCTACCGCTTCGTCCGCATGGCCGATGACATTGCCGACAGTGAAAGCCTCTCGCCAGCCGAGAAGCTCGCGCGGCTGGATGCCATGGAGGCCTCGCTCGATGACCCGGCGACGCCCATCGCCGAGGGTGCCCGCATGCGGGCGGAAGGTGTGGGCGTGGACGAAGCCCGCCTCATGCTCTCCGCCTTTCGGCAGGATTCCGAGCAGGCACGCTATGCCGAGTGGGCCGACCTCGAGGATTACTGCCGCCGCAGCGCGGATCCGGTGGGCCGCATGCTGCTGCGCCTGCACGGTACCACCTTGGACGCCGCCAAGGAGGCCGCCGATGGCCTCTGCACCGCGTTGCAGATCCTGAACCACCTCCAGGACCTGGTGCCGGATCGCGACAAGCTGGACCGCGTCTACCTGCCGCAATCCTGGCTGGCGCTGGCGGGCGGCGAGGCCGCCTTCTTCGAACCCGCAAACCCCCACCGCCGCGACATCCTCGACGCCGCGCTGGACCGGGTGGAGGAGCAGCTGGACCGCGCCGCCGCGCTGCCGCGGCTCTGCACCGCGCGGCGGCTGGCCATCCAATCCGCCATGACCATCGGCCTGGCGCGCCGCCTGCTGGCGAGGCTGCGCGCGGCCGACCCCGTGCTGGGGCGCGTGGCGCTGGGCAAGCCGGATTTCGCCAAGGAATTGCTGGCCGCCCCCTTCCTGGGCCCAAGCGACCCGGCGATCGTCGCCACCCGCGTCAGCCGCGCCGGCTCCTCCTTCGCGCGCGGCATGGCGACGCTGAAGGGCGAGCGCCGCCGCGCGCTCTGGGCCGTCTATGGCTTCTGCCGCGTGGTGGATGACATCGCCGATGGCGCCATGCCCGAGGGCGAGAAGCGTCGCCTGCTCGCCGCCTGGCGCGCCAAGCTCACCACGCCCGATTGCGCCCTGTCGCGCGAACTCCTCCTGGCCCGCGAGGCCTTCGAGATTCCGCTGGAGGAATGCGAGGCGATGGTGGCAGGCATGGAGACTGACGCCGCCGATCATCTGCGCCTGCCGGACGAAGCGGCGCTCGACCTCTATTGCCGCCGCGTCGCGGGCAGCGTGGGCGCCATGTCGGTGCGCATCTTCGGCGAGCCGCGCGCCGAGGCCTGGGGCCTGGCGCTGGGCCACACCTTCCAGCTCACGAACATCCTGCGCGACGTGGATGAGGATGCCACGCGGGACCGCGTCTATATCCCGCTCTCGGTGTTGCAGAAGGCCGGCATTCCCGATGGGCCGGCGCAATCCATCGTGACGCACCCGGCCTTTGCCGGCATCTGCAAGGAGCTGGCGGGCCGGGCCGTGGGCGGCTTCTTCCGCGCCGAGGCGGAATTGCCGCGCTACGACATCGAGGCGCTGCGGCCGGCGCGGGTGATGATGTGGGGGTATCGGCGCATCCTGGACCATATGCTGCGGCGGGGCTGGTCGGGCGCGCGCCCCAGGGCGCGGATGACGCGCGCCGAAAAATTTCGGATGGCGGTGTTTGCGGTGACGGGGAAGTGAAGGAGAAAATGGCCTCCGGCGGCTGGGGCCGCGGCCCCAGACCCCATTCCATGAAAGGGGTCTGGGGCCCCGGCCCCAGCCGCCGGAGGCTCTTTTCTTGACTCACTTCCACATCATCGGCGCCGGCATGGCCGGCCTCGCCGCCGCCCACGCCCTGGCCACCCAGGGCCACGCCGTCACCCTGCACGAGGCCACGCCCGGCGCCGGCGGCCGCGCCCGTGCCCTGCCCGATGGCACGGACAATGGCACCCACGCGCTGATCGGCTGCAACACCGCCGCCCTGCGCTTCCTCGACGCCATCGGCGCCCGGCAATACTGGGTGCAGCCCGAGCCCGAGGGGCTGCCCGTCTATGACTGCACCGATTCCTCGGCGCGGCTGGTGGCACTCTCGCCCGCGGGCTGGTGGAACGGCGCGCGCCGCCCGGCCGGCGTCTCCTGGGGGGGCGTGCTGGCGCTGATGGCCATGGCGCTGCCCCTGCGCGACCGCACCATTGCCGAGGCCATGGCCGCCCACCCCGCCTTCCTGCGCGGCTTCGTGGACCCGCTGGTGATCGCGGCGCTGAACACGCCCTCCGCCGAGGCCTCCACCCACCGGCTGGGCCAGGTGCTGCGGCGCCTGGGGGCACCCGGGGCGGCGCGGCTCTTCGTCGCGCGGCGCGGGCTGGGGCCGGATCTGGTTGAGCCCGCGCTGGCCGTGATCGAGGCGGCGGGTGGGCGCTACCGCCCCGGCAGCCGGCTGCGCGCCATCCAGTCCAGCCAGGGCCGCGCCACCAGCCTGACCTTCCAGGAGAGCGACGTGATGCTGGGCGAGCGGGATCGCGTGGTGCTCGCCCTGCCGCCCTGGGAGGCGCAGCGCATGCTGTCCGGCATCCCCGCGCCGGACGCCTTCGCGCCCATCGTGAACCTGCATTTCGCCTTCGCGCCCGGGGGGCATGTGCGCTTCCTCGGCCTGCTCGGCGCCCTCTGCCAATGGGTGCTGATCCGGCCCGAGGGTGTGGCCGTCACCATCAGCGCCGGCGATGCCGAGGCGGAGCAGGATGTGAGCGTCCTCGCCCCGCGCGCCTGGGCGGAAATCCTGCGCGCCGTCCGCGCCTTCCATGTGCCGGGCGCCTGGCCGGAGGCGCCGCCGCCCTGCCGCGTCATCAAGGAACGCCGCGCCACGCCCCGCCAGCGCCCCGGCCCCATCCCGACGCCGCCCCGCCGCCCGCTGGCGAATCTGGTGCTGGCGGGCGACTGGACCTGGCCGCATCTGCCCGCCACCATTGAAGCTGCCATCTGCTCCGGCCAGGCGGCGGCCCAGGAACTCCTCGCATGAGCGTCGCTTTCGCCCCCACGGCCCTCCGCGCCGAGGCCGCCCTGATGGCGCTGCGTGCCGTGGAAGCCGAGGAAGGCGCCCTCGATCTCGACCAGCGCCGCGCCTTGCTGGCCGAGTTGCGCCGCGTGCTGCTGCACCACGCCCAGGCCATCGCCGAGGCCGCCGCCGCCGATTACGGCGCCCGCAGCGCGGAGGACACGCTGCTGGCGGATGTGCTGCTCATCGCCGATGCCTGTGCCTATTCGCGCCGCAAGCTGCGCGGCTGGGCGCGGCCCAGGCGCGTCGGCGTGCCCTTTCCCTTCCTGCCCGCCCGCGCCTGGGTGGAGCACGTGCCCAAGGGCGTCATCGGCATCATGGCGCCCTGGAACTACCCGATGCAGCTCGCCCTCATGCCGGCGGTGGATGCCATCGCCGCCGGCAACCGCGTGGTGATCAAGCCCTCGGAAGCGGCACCCCGCGTAGCGGCCCTGATCGAGACCATCCTGGCCGAGGCCTGGGGCCCGCGCATCGCCCGCGTGGTGCAGGGCGGGCCGGATGTGGCGCAGGATTTCGCGGCCCAGCCCTGGGACCACCTGGTCTTCACCGGCGGCACCGAGATCGGCCGGCGCGTCATGGCCGCCGCCGCCGCGAATCTCACGCCGCTGACGCTCGAACTCGGCGGCAAATGCCCGGCCCTGGTGCTGCCGGGCGCCGACCTCAAGCGCGCCGCGCGCGACATCCTGGTGGCCAAGGCGGTGAATGCGGGGCAGACCTGCATCGCGCCCGACACCGTGCTCCTGATCGGCCACAGCGCCGCCGAATTCGCCCGCGCCGCGCGCGAGAGCGGGGTGAGCGAGACCGGCACCGCCATCATCAATGCCCGGCAACAGGCGCGGCTGGATGCGCTGAGCGAGGGCGCCACCATCGCCTGGATGGCGCCGGGCCCGCATTCCATCGGCCTGGCCCTGGCCCAGGGCGGGCTGGCGACGGAAGAAATCTTCGGCCCCATCCTGGCCATGGAAGAATGCGCCACCCTGGACGACGCCCTGGCCTGGGTGCGCGAGAGGCCGCACCCGCTGGCCATCTACACCTTCGGCGCCACCTCGGCCGAGGAGGCGCGCATTGCCGCCAACACGAAATCCGGCGCGCTGGTGACGGAACGCGCGGTGGAATACGCGGCCCTGCCAGGCCTGGGCTTCGGCGGCGTCGGCGCCTCGGGCTTCGGGCGCCGCAATGGCGAGGCCGGGTTCCGCGAATTCAGCAACCCGCGGGCGCGGATGCGCAACCCGCGCTGGGCGATGGCGCGGCTGTTCGATCGGCCGCAGAGTAACTTCGCGAAAAAGCTCATTCGGCAGTTGGTTGGTATCAAGTAAAGAATCCAGGGCGCTGCCCTGGACCCGCTGGGGCCGAGAGGCCCCAGACCCCAGGAGTTAAGAGATGGATCGCGTGATTCTGGTGACCGGCGCCGCTACGGGGATTGGGGCGGCTTGCTGCCGCCGCATGGCAAGCGAAGGCACGGCCATCCTCGTCCATACGCGCAAGAACGCCGAAGGCGCGGAACGCACCGCCGAGGCCGTCCGCGCCAAGGGGGCCAAGGCCCATGTCATCCTGGGCGACATCGCCGCACCCGAAACCCCGGCCGCGCTGGTCCAGGCGGCACTCGACCAGTTCGGCCGGCTGGATGTCGTCGTCGCCAATGCCGGCTTCGCGGATAAGACGCCGCTGCTGCAAACCGATGACGCGCAGCTCGCGAAAACCTTCGACACGGTGCTCTGGGCCTTCATCCGCCTGGCCCGTGCCGCCCTGCCGGTGCTGGCCGAAGGGCAGGATCCGCGGCTGATCGCCATCTCCAGCTTTGTCGCGCACACCTTCCGCAATGACGTGACGGTCTTCCCCGCCACTGCGGCCGCGAAGGCGGCGGTGGAGGCGCTGGTGCGGGGCCTGGCCATCGAATATGCGCCGCGCGGCGTGACAGTGAATGCGGTGGCCCCCGGCTTCACCCAGAAGGACCCCGGCGCCCACGCGGCCTATTCGCCCGCGCAGTGGGACATGGTGAAGCGCAGCGTGCCGCTCGGCCGCCTGGGCACGCCGGACGACGTGGCAGCGGCGGTGAATTTCGTGGCCAGCCGCGAGGCCGCCTATGTCACCGGCCAGATCTGGCACGTGAATGGCGGGTTGGCTTAAGTTGAGCCTTCGTGTTTGAGCAACGTTCGCTTCCGATAAAGAGTGTCTTCACAAGAAAAAGGCAGAGGCCAATATGACCTCTGCCGACATGTGCTACCTCGCGACAGTCGACGAATGGCTTAGATTGCGTGCTTCTTCTTCGGGCGCGTGCGTAGGGATGCATCGGTATTGGTGTCAAAGCGGTACATGTTTCGATCTCCTCGTTGGGGCCACGGCCACCATCCGACTCGTGTGACCAAGGAAAATATGCACTTTATCGGCTCGAGTCAAGGACAAAGCCTATCGAACTCAGATTTTCCACTCGGCCGATACGCCTGCCCACCAAGAAATACTTGCTTGCCTCGCGCTCGAGTCGCAGTCCATCGATGAAGTCGCCCACGTTCATGGGTTCAGAAGGGAGTATCCGCTCACCCTCGTCCATAACATAATCAAGCTCATCGAGCTGTGTAGCAGTCAGGCCAGATAAATCATAGATGTTCATGCTTGGCGATATCTTCTCTTTAGGGAAGGCTACAGCGAGAGTAATTTCGTCTGCTGGGCCTTGATTTCGAAAAAAAACCGAATATTCTCGACCCTTGTCTAGATCTGGATAAGGATCAGGCGCAGTGTACTCGAGTTCTATATGTACGTTCTCATTCTCCGGCAATACACTATCCTCAAATGTCAGGAAAGTCCTGTATGAATGCAATTTTTGGGCATCTTGGGGAGATTGTCCTAACTCATGCACGTATGGTGTGAATGGCAGCGAAATTCCTGCTTGGCTGACTGCCCTGCAGCCAAAATTTGCAGCTGAAAATTCGCCTTTTCCAATATTGAAATTGAACTGCAAAACTCTAGTTGGTCGCAAGGTTCGAAAGTTCATGATAATTCTAGTTCTGTAAACGCCAGAAAATTTTCCTGATTTGTCAAGTATGGCGCACTCGTAGGCCTGTATTCTTCTGGCATGCGTGGGAGGGTCTTGCAGGATTGCGCGCTGCAATTCATTGATAAAGGCTACTGGGATTTCACTTTTCCAAACAGACGGCCTCACAAAGTGCGGCAAACCCGATACCTGCAAATCTTCGCGTAGGGGTAGCAGCCATGCGTCGAGCCACTCTGAGAATCGCTCTTTATCTTCATCGTAGTTTTGTTCGGCGAGTCCAGTATTTACAGCATCTTGAAAATTGAACGTCGAAAATGGAGAGGTAATTCTATAGATATTCTTTTCTCCCAATAATTTTTCTGAACGGTTCACGCCAGATTGAATTGCGGTAGAAAAAAGATGTATGAGGTACTCTGGTAAATTTTTGTGTGACATTTGGATTTTCGAATTAGAAAAGCTAATGCCAATTACTGGCCCAAATACGGATTCGTTTAATCGCATCGCGTCAACTGGCAGATTCTCCGAGAGACCGCCATCGACATGAAAGTCATCGGACGTAAATCCGCCGAACGCTAATGGGATCCTGCTCGATTTTGCAAGGGCCACAGATAATAAATCGTCTTCTGGGCAGATTCTGGCTGACATACCAAGTAGATCTGTAAAATAAATTTGAAGTGGAATTCGCGCGTCTGAGATTTTGGGCTGACCCCCCTCTTTCGATTTGAAGATTTCTTCGAAAATTTTGATTAGGTTTATTTCTGGAAAATAATTTTTACCCCAGAAAAGTCTCCAATATCCAAGGTACGGATTGACGGCAAATGAAGGAATTGCTGATTTTGAAATCTCTTTGATACGGTTGCAAAAAACTGACATCTCAGTGTTGGATGCAAGCATCGCTGCCGCTATGGCTCCAGCAGAAGAACCCCCAACCCGCCCAATCGTAATCTTCTTATCTTTTTCGAATTGCCGAAGCACTTCGCAGACTGCCATGAGGTGACAGAGACGCGCGCCCCCACCCTGGAACACAACTTGTATGCTCACCGTTTGTGTTGCGGAGGGTGAACAGGGCAGTGATGGGGACACCTAACGTAACCTCATTCGATCCGTCTTATTTTCTTTGGATGAGGTCGCCCCCGTTTCGCAAGAGGCATTTAGCTGGGCCAAGTCAAGAACGCTGGCCGTTTGTGGCGCTGAATTCCTCAACCAGCCCCGCGATGCGCTTCGGGTCGCTCTGTTCCATCACCCGGCGGGCAAACCGCGCGCAATCGTCGATATCCAGCGACCGCACCGCCTGCTTCACCCGCGGAATCGAGCCCGCATTCATGGAGAGGCTGCGCAGCCCGAGCCCCAGCAGCAGCGGCACCAGCTTCGGGTTCCCCGCCATCTCGCCACACACGCTGACGGGCATGCGCAGCCGCAGCGCCGCCTCGGTGGCGAATTGCATCAGGCGCAGCACGGCGGGGTGCAGCGGGTCATAGAGATGCGCCACGTCAATCTCGGCGCGGTCCACGGCCAGGGTGTACATGGTCAGGTCATTGGTGCCGATGGCGAAGAAATCCGCCTCCAGCGCGATGGCATCGGCGGCGAGTGCCGCACCCGGCGTCTCGATCATGGCGCCCAGCGGCGGGAGTTTCTCCGGCAAGGCCTCGCCCCGCCGGCGCAGGCGGCGGGCGACGCGCTCATAGATTTCGCGCGCCTGGGCCACTTCGGAGGGCACGGTGACCATGGGCAGCAGGATGCGCACCTGGCCCAGATGCGCCACGCGCAGGATGGCGGCGAATTGCTCCTCCAGCAGCTGCGGACGCTTCAGCAGCAGGCGCAACCCGCGCAGGCCCAGCGCCGGGTTGGGGCCGGTCGAGACGGGCACGCCCTCGGCCAGGGCTTCCATGTCCTTCTCGCCGCCCCAATCGAGCACGCGGATGGTCACGGGGTCCTGCCCCATGGCCTCGAGGACGGCGCGATAGGCCTCCACCTGCGCATCCTCGTCGGGCAGGTCCTCGCGGTTCATGAAGAGGAATTCGGTCCGCAGCAGGCCGATGCCCTGGGCGCCGGCCTGGGCGATGAGCGGCAGCTCGGCCGGGATTTCCAGATTGGCCTGCAGCTCGACCAATTGGCCATCGGTGGTCTCGGCCGGCAGGCGGCGCAGCTTGCCGAGGCGGGCGCGTTCCTTGGCCTGGGCGGC
>NZ_JAIEQY010000024.1 GCF_019747315.1 Roseococcus sp.
TCAGCGGCCGCGCCCGCCGCAGGCTGACGGACCCATGCTCCGCGCCGCGGCGGGCGCCCCCTTTCTTCCGCGCAAAACCCCCTTCGCACCCTGCGGGGCCGGGCGCGCGGATGTCGTGCGCCACGCGGCCCGAACGCGGCCAACCGCAACGCGCATCTTCCCCGAAACCTCTGGAGACCCCCCATGTCCGGTTCCATCGACCAGGCCTTCGTCACGCAATTCCAGGCCGAAGTGCATGAGGCCTATCAGCGCCAGGGCAGCAAGCTGCGCCCGGCCATCCGCAGCAAGTCCAATGTGAAGGGCGCCAGCACCATCTTCCAGCGCGTCGGCCGCGGCACCGCGACGTCGAAGTCGCGCAACAACGTCGTGCCGGTGATGAACCTCGAATACTCCGCCGTCTCCTGCTTCCTGCAGGATCACTACGCCGGTGACTGGATCGACAAGCTCGATGAGCTGAAGACCAATGCCGATGAGATCGGTGTCCTCGCCTCCGCCGGCGCGCATGCGCTGGGCCGCAAGACGGATGAGCTGATCATCAACGCGCTCGACCTCGCCACGCAGGAGGCGGTGGGCACGCAATCCGGCCAGACCGACAATGACGGGCTGACCCGCGCCAAGGTGCTGCTGGCTTTCGAGATGCTGGGCGCCATGGATGTGCCGGATGACGGCAACCGCTTCGCCGTGGTCGGCTGGAAGCAGTGGAGCGAACTGCTGACGCTGCAGGAATTTTCCAACGCCGATTACGTGGGCGATTCGCAGCTGCCCTGGAAGGGCATGCAGGCGAAGATGTGGCTGGGCGCCACCTGGATCCCGCATACCGGCCTGACCAAGACCGGCACGATCCGCTCCTGCTATTTCTTCCACAAGACGGCGATCGGCCATGCAGCGGCGGCGGAAATCAGCACCGACGTGACCTGGCATGGCGACCGCGCGGCGCATTTCGTCAACAGCATGATGAGCCAGGGCGCGTGTCTCATCGATGATGCCGGCGTGGTCAGGATGCGCTGCAAGGAGTAGCGCGCGAGGGTTTTTCCGCCCTCAGACGCCGGGCGCGCGCTCCGCGCGCTTGGCTTCGCCGCGCAACTGTCGCGCCGAACCACAAGCGCGGTTTGGCGGCGCCGGCCGCCTTTCGGCCGGATTCTGCTGGGGCGGCTCCTTCGCCGGGGCCGCCCCTTTTCATCCCCCCTCCCCCGGAGATTCCGCCATGGCGCTCACCGCGCTCGAACTCTGCTCGCGCGCCCTGCTGCGCATCGGCGCGCAGGCCATCGCCTCGATGGATGAGGGCACCGCCGAGGCGGAAATCGCCTCGGGCCTCTATGCCGGCATTCGTGATGCGATGATTTCCGCGCATCCCTGGAGCTTCGCCACCGGCCAGGCCAGCCTGCCGCGTCTCGCCGCCGAGCCCAATGCCGATTTCCAGCACGCCTTCCAACTGCCGCCGAATTTCCTCCGCGCCCTCTCGGCCGGCGGCCCGGGCCTCGGCCGTGGCCTGAATTATCGCCTCTTCGAGGACCGGCTGCATTGCGATGCGGCGCAGGTGACGCTCACCTACATCTTCCGACCGGCGGAGAGCACCTTCCCGGCCTTCTTCGCTGCAGCCCTCGTCGCGCGTCTTTCGGCCGAGTTCTGCATCCCGCTCACCGAGAGCAGCACCCGCGCCCAGATCCTGTTCAACCAGGCCGAGGCCGAGCTGCGCGCCGCGCGCCGCGCCGACAGCCAGCAGGCCACCACCCAGGCGCTGGACGGCTTCCCCCTCATCCGCGCGCGGGGCTGAGAGCATGGCCGCCTCCCGCCAGACCAAATCCAGCTTCGCCGCCGGCGAGCTGGCGCCCGAGCTGCTGGGCCGCGCCGATCTGCGCGCCTATGCCAATGGCGCGCGCCGGCTGCGCAATGTCTTCATCCAGCCGACCGGCGGCGTCACGCGCCGTCCTGGCCTGCGCCACATCGCCACCCTGCCGGGCCCGGCGCGGCTGCTCGCCTTTGAATTCAACACCGAGCAGACCTACCTGCTGGTCTTCACCCATGGCCAGTTCAGCGTCTATCTGGATGACGCGCTGGTGGCGGAAGGCAGCGGGCCGTGGAGCACGGCACAACTGCCCCAGCTTGGCTTCACGCAGAGCGCCGATACGCTGCTGATCTGCCACTCGGATATCCCGCCGCAGCGGCTGACGCGCAGCAGCCACACCAGCTGGACGCTCAGCCCATGGTCCTGGGCCTTGCTGCCGACCTATCGCTTCGCCGATGCGACGATCACGCTGACGCCCAGCGCCACCACAGGCAGCGTGACCCTCACAGCCTCGGCTGCGGTGTTCCAGGCCGGGCAGACGGCCACGCCGTTCCGCTTCCGTGGGCGCTTGGGCGTGCTGACGGCCATGGCCTCCGCCACCCAGGCCACGCTAAGCCTGAACGAGGCACTGCCCGATTTGGCGAGCAGCCCGGATTGGGAGGAAGCCGCCTTCAGCCCGCTGCGCGGCTGGCCCGTCTCGGCCTGCTTTCACCAGGATCGACTGGTGATCGGCGGCTCACGGGATCTGCCCAACCGCCTCTGGCTCTCGCGCTCGGGCGATCTCTTCAACTTCGACAAGGGCACCGGCCTCGATGACCAGGGCATCGAGTTCGGCCTGCTCTCCGACCAGGTGAACGCCATTCGCGGCGTCTTCTCCGGCCGGCATCTCCAGGTCTTCACCACGGGCGGCGAATGGATGGTGAGCGGCGAGCCGCTGACACCCTCCTCCATTCAGTTGAACCGGCAGACGCGCATCGGCAGCTCCGCCGCGCGCATGATCCAGCCGGTGGATGTGGATGGCAGCACCATCTTCGCCGCCCGGAGCGGAAGGGCAATCCACGAATTCGCCTATACCGATGTGCAGCAGGCCTATCAGTCGAACGACCTCGGCCTCGTCGCCGCACATCTGATCCGCAACCCGCTCGCCATGGCCTATGACCAGTCGCGCCGGCTGCTGCATGTGGTGATGGAGGATGGCGGCCTCGCCACCCTCACCCTGTTCCGTGCCGAGCAGGTGACGGCCTGGACGCGGCAGGAAACCGCCGGCGCCTTCACCGGCGTGGCCGAGCTGGATGGCCGGGTCCATGTCACCGTCCTCCGCCAGGGCAGCACGCGGTTGGAGCGCTTCGAGCCCGGCTTCGGCCTGGACGCGGCCCTCGATGGCAGCAGCGCGCCGGCGAAGGATCGCTGGACCGGACTGTCCCATCTGGAAGGCGCGACGGTCGGCGTGCTCGCCGATGGGGCGCCGCGCCAGGATGCGGTGGTCTCACAAGGCAGCGTCAAGCTCGATACACCCGCCAATAGCACGCAGATCGGCCTCAGCTACGCGCATGAGATCGAGCCGCTGCCGCCCGAACTCAGTGGCGCGCTCGGTGCCCGCGCCGCGCCGCTGCGCCTGGTCTCTGTCAGCTTCCGCCTGCTGGAGACCGCGGCGCTGGAGGTGGATCTGGGCCGCGGCCCCACGCCCGTGCCCTTCCGCCGGCTGGACACGCCCCTGCTGGACGCACCGCCGCCCCGCTTCAGCGGCGATGTGCGCCTGGCGGCCCTGGGCTGGCGGCGTGATGCGATGCGCCCGCTCTGGCGGATCTCGGGTCAGGCCCCCCTGCCGCTCACCCTGCTCTCCGCCACCACCGACATGAGGACGACCGACTGATGGCCGCTTTGTCTTCCCTCGCCACGCTCGCCTCGGCGGGTGTCGGGCTCTACGCGCAGAATCGCAACACCCGGCAGCAGGCCGCGACACAGCGCGCCCAGGCCGAGATCACCCGCCAGCAGGACGCATCGCGCCAGCAGCAACTGACGCTGCAGCAGCAGGCCGAGGCAAGGGCGCGGGGCGAGCAGGTGGCCCGCACCGTCGCCTCGGCACGGGCGCGCCTGGCCGGTGGCGGGCTTGCGGTGAATGACGGCTCCGCCGCCGCAGTCAGCCAGGGCCTGCGCGCCGATGCCGCGGCCGGCCAAGCGGATAGCGATGCGCTGTTCCGCGCGCGCCTCTCCTCCGGCCGCGCCTCGCTGCTCAACCCTGACGCGACGTTGACCAATGTGCTGCGCGCCATCCCGAGCTTCGGGAATGCGGTGCGCAACCTGCTCGACTGAAGCGGTCCTTCCCTCCTCCCCCCATCCCGGAGCCCATGATGTCCGAGCACATCCGCATCGGCGATATCGCGCCGCGCGTGCACTACGTCGCCGACGGCGTGCAGACCGCCTTCACCTATCCCTTCCCGATCTTCGAGCCAGGCGATATCGAGGTCCTCGGCAACAACGCGCCAGCCAATTACGGCTATGTGATCGAGGGCGCCGGCCAATCGGGCGGCGGCACCATCCGCTATGCCGAGGCCCCGGCCGCCGGCACGCGCCTGACCATCCTGCGTCGCCTGACGATCGAGCGCGTCACGGACTTCCAGTCCAATGGCGTGCTGCGTGCCATGACGCTGAATGACGAGCTGGACCGCCAGGTGGCGGCGCTGCAGGAGGTGCGGGACGATGTCCAGGGCGCGATCCGCCTGGACCCTTCCGAAGCCCCTTCCGGCATGCTGCTGCCGCTGCGCGCCGCCCGCGCCGAGAAGCTGCTGGGCTTCGACGCGCTGGGTGAGGTGATGGCCTATGACCGCACCGGCACCATCGCCGCCGCCTTTCCCGGCGCCGTGCCACGCAGCGTCGAGGACAAGCTGGCCGAGACGCTGAGCAGCCGCGATTTCGGCGCGGTGGGCGATGGCGTGACGGATGACGGCCCCGCCCTGCAGGCCGCGATGAACGCGGCCGGCGCCTCGGGCAAGCACCTGGTTCTGACAGAGGGCACCTTCCGCACCACCATGCCGCTGATGCTGCCCGGCGGTGCCGCGGGCCTGACCATGCGCGGCAGCATCCTCTACGCGGGACCCGGCGGCCAGGCGGCGCTGACCATCGGCGATGGCGGGGCAGTGCGCAACGCCACCAAGCTCTACCAGGGGCTGCGCGTCATTCGCGCGACCATCAGCGACTGGCAGAATTTCGGCGATATCGGAATTATTTTCCGCAATTGCGATTCCAGCAACATCGAGGTCCGGCAGGTCGAGGGCTTCACCATCGGGATCCAGACGCTGGGCGTGGAGCGCGGCTTCGAGGACAGCAATCTTTTCCTTGGCCGCATCGTGAACAACCACATCGGCCTCGACATCCACACCCAGACGGCGGCGGGTTGGAACACCTCGGTGCGGTATCATGGCGGGCATTTCGCCTGCGCCAGCGCGCTCCATCCGACGCTGAGCCGCTACGGCATCCGCTTCTCGGCCGAGCCTGGCGCCTATGTCGCCCACAACCGGCATGTCTTCTTCGGTCCCGCCTTCGAATTGCAGGCGCGGGACCGGCCGGCGATCTTCGGCGTGCCCTTCCTCTGCGAGGTGAACAGCCGCGCCGTCATCGCCTATGGCATGCGGATGGAGGGCTGTTCCCCCTATCCGGCGCGGCATATCGGCAATGCGCAGGACCATGTCTATGAGGTGGCCTGGGCCAGCCAGGGCTATCTGCTGGAAGTGCGCTACGAGGCGAGTTCGACGCGAGTCGGCGCCGTGGTGCGCGGCCTGCACCAGGCGGCGGCGCATCGCGAATTCACGCGGGTGGTGGGCGATGTGCCCAATCTGCGCGCCGCGTCCTTCCGCTGGAACGCCTCGCAGACCGGCTTCGACCAGCTGGCCTGCCTCTCCACCAATGTGAGCGGCAGCCCCGTCGCCCTGGCGGATTTCGCCTTCCCGGGCCTCGAGGATTATGTGCTCACAAATCGCGGCGTGATCCTGCCCGGTGGGCGCGGCCTGGGCTTCGTGGTGGACGCGACGCGGGCGCGGGAGTTCGCGCTGGCCGTGGATGCGGATGATCCGCGCCTCATCGTGCAATGCTTCGATGGCGCGGGGAACATCATGGATGACGCGCTCGGCCAGATCGTCCGCGCCTCCGGCATGTCCATGGCCTGGAACACCGCGGCGCGCTGGTGGCAGGGTTCGGCCGACATGACCGATGCCGACCTCACGCGGCTGCAGGTGGTGCGCCTCGAAACGAGCGTGGCCTATGCCATCATCGGTGTCGCGCGCATCGGCACGGATTACGAGGTGCGGGCGATGCGGCTCTTCACCGACCCTTCGGTCTCGCCACCTTTGCTCTACGGCCTGCCTGATCTGCGCCACGGCGCGCGAGAGTTGCGCGCCGAGCTGGCCTGGGACCCGCCCTCGATCGCGGCGGGCGCCACCGCGCAGCTCAACGTGCCGCTGACCGGCGCGCGGCCTGGCGATTTCGTGCAGGCGGCCTTCACCCTCTCCACCTCCGGCGTGGTCTTCCTCGCACAGATCGGCGCGCAGGATTTGGTGACGGTGACCGCCTGGAACCGCAGCGGCGGCGCGGTGGATCTGGGCGCCGGCACGGTGCGCGTGCGGCTGGTAAAATCGTGAAGCGGCGCAAGCCCCGCACGCCGCCGCTCAACCTGGCCGAGGCGCTGCCCCATGTGGCCGGTTCCTATAGGCGCTTCGTCGCCGGCCAAGTGGATGAGGCGGACACCAAGGCCTTCACCGCGCATCACAGCGCGGCGAAGACCGCGCTCTCGCATCTCGAGCAGCTCATGAAGCTTGCCGGCGAGGGCGATGACGCGGCGGCGACCGACCCGGCCGATCGCGCGCTCGGCGAGGCGCGCCAGGAAATGGACGACGAGGAACAGGAGACGCCCGCAGATGACCCAGGAAAGCCTGGCTGACCTGCTTGAGTTCGTCTGGGTCTGGAATCGGCAACAGCGCCAGGGCACGCCACAGGTGCACCGCCGCATCCTGCGCTGGCTGGAGACCGAGCAGCCCTCGTGCCGCATGCTGCTCATGGCTTTTCGCGGCTGCGGCAAATCCACGCTGGTCGGGCTGTTCTGCGCCTGGTCGCTCTACCGCAACCCGGAGACGCGCATCCTGGTGGTGGCGGCCGACCAGAGCCTGGCCGGCAAGATGGTGGGGCATGTGCGCCGCATCATCGAGCGCCACCCGCTCTGCCGCCCGCTGATCCCGGAGGGCGACGAGGCCTGGGCGGCGGATCGGTTCACGGTGCAGCGCCCCGGCGCGCTGCGCGACCCCTCCATGCTGGCGCAGGGCCTGCTCGGCAACATCACCGGCGCGCGGGCGGACATCATCATCTGCGACGATGTGGAGGTGGCCGGCAATTGCGACACGCCCGGCAAGCGCGCCGAGCTGCGCGAGCGCCTGGCGGAGACGGAGTTCATCCTGACGCCGGGCGGGCTGATCCTCTATGTCGGCACGCCGCACACGGAGGAAAGCCTCTACCGCCAGGGGGACGGCTTCCTGCAGGGCTATCACCGGCTGGAGGTGCCAATCCAGGACGCGGCGGGGCAAAGCGCCTGGCCCGAACGCTTCAAGGAAAGTGCCATCGCGGCCCTGCGGGAGCGCGTGGGCGCGCTGCATTTCGCGCGCCAGATGCTGCTGCAGCCCGTGGCCAACACGGCCGCGCGGCTCGATCCAGCCCTGGTGCTGCGCTACACGGAGGAGACAGAATACCGCGAGGCCAATGGCCGCGCGCAGCTCTGGCTGCTCGGCCGGCGCATGGCCTCGGGCGGGGGGTATTGGGACCCCGCCTATGGGCGCTCCGAAGGTGGCGGCGATGGCTCCGTCGTGGCCGCAACCTACACGGATGGCGAGGGGCGGCACTTCCTGCATCGCCTGACCTGGATCACCCAGCGCAGCGACGCGCCCGATGATCCGGCCACGCAGCAATGCCGCCAGGTGGCCGAGCTGGCGCGGGAGCTGATCCTGCCCGTGCTGCGCGTCGAGACCAATGGCATCGGCCGCTTCCTGCCGGCGCTGCTGAAGCGCGAAATGGCGCGGGCGGGGGCCGCCTGCGCCGTGCTGGAGCACAGCAACCGCCGCCCCAAGGTGGAGCGTATCCTCGCCGCCTTCGACCCATTGCTGGCGGCGCGCCGGCTGCATGCGCATGAAAGCGTGTTCCGCACGGGCTTCCCGCGCGAGATGGCGGAATGGCGGCCGGATGCGCGCGGCGCGCGGGATGATGGGCTGGATGCGGTGGCCGGCTGCATCCTGGCCGAGCCGCTGCGCCTGCCTGCGCTGCCGCCGCGCGCGCCCGGGCCCAGCTGGCGCGGGGGTTAGCGCCCCGCCCTCACGCCGGCTTCTTCAGGATCTCGCTCGCATGCCGAGCCCGACCGGGCGCGGTGATGGCGAAATGCCCATCCGCCCGCTGCTCCGCCAGGCCCATCCCCTGCAAGCGCAGGAGGCAGGGCTGGTCCTTCAGCTCCGGCGGCCTGCCATGCGGCCCCACCAGCGTCAGCCGGTGCAGGGCCGAACGGCAGCAGCTTTCCAGATACGGCTCACTCCACATTCCAACATCTCTCCCGCGCGCCCTCGTTGTGGCGATGCGCGCGCCCGCCCGCAAGGAGGCCCCATGGACCCCACAAATCCTTCCTCGCTCTGGTGGATGGATGCCGCCCAGGCACCTGTGATCGCCGGGCTCTATTGGCTCCTCCTTGGCATCAAGCGCGACCTGGATCGCCGCATCGAAAAGGGCACCTCGCGGCATGATGACGGCCTCTCGCGCACCCGCGACGAGCTGGCCGCCTTCAAGCTCGAAGTGGCGCGGACCTATGTGCCCCTCTCGCTGATCCGCGACGTGGATCGGCGCCTTTCCGAGCAGCTGCTGCGCATCGAGGACAAGCTCGAAAACATCCGTCGCGACCAGGAGCATGACAAGTGAACCACACCGCCGCCCCCACCCGCATCGCCGCCCAGGCCGCCGCCGAGGAACTGCTGGCCCGCATCCTTTATGCCGAGGCCGGCGCGCGTTCGGTCCGCGCCATCGAGGCACTGGCCTGCCTGGCGCTGAACCGCGCCCGCGCCGTGCTGGCCTGTCCCACGGCGCGCACCCGCTTCGCCGGCGATGCGGCGCCTGAGACGCTGGCCCGCGCGGTCATCGCCGTGCTGCGCGCGCCGTTCCAGTTCCCGGTGCGGCACGCGAAGCACGAGCGTCACACGCTCTTCGCCACGCCGATCGAGGGCGACCCGGCGCTCGCCGTCTGCCGCCGCATCGCCGGCCGCGCCTTGCTGGGCGCCCTGCCCGATGCGACGCGCGGCGCCCTGCTCTGGCATGACGCGCTGCGCCAGCCCGGCTGGGCGCTCGGCCGCGTGCCGACGCTCGAAGCCGGCGGCTTCGCCTTCTATCGGGGCGAGGAGCCGTGATAGGAGCGCCGCATGGAACCCCTCATCTACACACTGATCCGCGAGGCCGATTGGCGCGCGGCCGAAGCCGCCGGCGCCTATCACGGCAGCAGCGATGACCGGCGCGACGGCTTCCTGCATTTCTCCACCGCCGCGCAGCTGCGCGCGAGTGCCGCCAAGCACCGCGCCGGCGTGCCCGATCTCTGGATGATCGAGGCCAATGCCGCGGCGCTGGGGGAAGCGCTGAAGTGGGAACCGGCCTCGGGCGGCAAGCGGCCCGGCCTGTTCCCGCATCTCTACGCGCCGCTGCCGCTCGGCGCGATCCGGCGCGCCATTCCCGTGCCGCTGGATGCGGCGGGGCTGCACAGCTTTCCGGCGGACATTCCGTAGGTCTGCGTCGCTTCTGGCGAGATCGATAGGGGCGTGAAGCGGGGCCGATCTGACGCGAAAAAAAGAGGCCTCCGGTGGCTGGGGCCATTGGTCCCAGCCGCCGCAGGCCCTTTTACCCTCCCATGCACCTCTTCCCGTCGGTCAGCCTTCCTCAAACCGCAGGTTTCGGGAGCGGATCACGCCACCCCACTTCGTCCCCTCGGCCGCGATGAATTGCTGAGCGCGGTCCACGCTCGTGCCCTCGGCGAGGAAGCCGGATTCCTGGATGCGTGTCTGTACATCGGGCTGCGCCAGCGCGTGCAGCGCCACCTGGTTCAGGCGGCGCACCGCGGCATCCGGCGTCCGCGCCGGCACCCACCAGCTGACGAAGCTATAGGCCTCGAAGCCCGGCAGGATGGTCTCGCCCATCATCGGCACATCGGCGATGGCCGGCACGCGGCGATTGGTCGTCACCGCCAGCGCGCGCAACCCGCCCTGGCGGATCGGGCCGAGGGCCGCGGCCAAATCGGCGAACATGAAATCGGCCGTGCCCGCGCGGATATCGGTCAGTGCCGGGGCGGTGCCGCGATAGGGCACATGCGTCATCTGCACGCCGGAGAGGCTGGCATAGAGTTCGGCCGCCATCTGGTGCGGCGTGCCGATGCCCGCCGTCGCGTAGTTGAAGCGGCCCGGATTTGCGCGGAGCACGCGGTCCCATTCCTGCACATTCTGCGCCGGGAAATTCTCGCGCACGACGAGCACGAGCGGCGTGACGGTGAGAATGGAGACGGGGCGGAAATCCTCGATCCGGTAGCCCGGCTCGCGCGCCATGAAGGGCGCCAGCACGGCGGAAATCGCGGCGAGGAAGACGGCATGGCCATCGGCCGGCTGCTGCGCGGCATAGCGCGCGCCCACCATTCCGCCGGCGCCGGGGCGGTTTTCCACCACCATCGGCTGGCCCAGCATCTGCTGCACATGCGGCGCCATGACGCGGGCCAGGATGTCCGGGCTGCCACCCGGCGCGAAGGGATTGATGAGCCGGACTGGCTGGTTCGGCGCCCATTCGGGGCTCTGCGCAAAGGCCGGTGCGGCGAGCAGGGCGGGCGCGGCCAGGGCCAGGCGACGGGTGATGCGGCTCATCATGAACTCCGGGTCATGTACAGCCCCGCTACTGCCGCCTGCCGCGTCCCGTGGCAAGCCTGATTCGCAGTCCTGGCCGGGGCTTGCGCGGGAAAGCGCATCGTGACAGGTCCGCAACTCGCTGCGAGACAAGGTGCCGCCCGACCGATGACCCCGCTGGATTCCGTGACGCTCGCCATCCTCAAGGGGCGGCTGGAGCAGATCGCCGATGAGATGGACGCGACGCTGTACCGCAGCGCCTTCAACCCGATCATCGCCGAGGCACGGGACGCCTGCCACGGGCTCTACCATCCCACCAATGGCGACACGCTGGTCCAGGGCACCAGCGGACTGCCGATCTTCGTCGGCGCCATGTCCTTCGCCGTGCGCGCGGTGATCGAGAAGGTGGCGCGCGAGGGCGGGCTGGAGCCGGGCGACACCTTCCTGTTCAACGACCCCTATGCCGGCGGCACCCACCTGAATGACTTCCGCCTGGTGCGGCCCATCTTCCGCGAGGGGCGGCTCTTCTGCTGGCTCGCCAGTGTCGGCCATTGGCTGGATATCGGCGGCAATGTCCCCGGCAATTTCAATGCGCGGGCGACGGAAAGCTTCCAGGAGGGCGTGCGCATCCCCGTGGTGAAGCTGATCCGCGCGGGCAAGCTGGACCAGGACATCCTCGACATCCTCACCGCCAATTCGCGCGTGCCGCAATCCAATTGGGGCGACCTGAACGGGCAGATCAACGCGCTGGATCTCGGCCAGCGGCGCCTCGATGCGCTGCTCGACGAATATGGCGCGGCCACGGTGGAAGCCGCCTGGGACGCGCTGCTGGATCGCGCCGAGGCGATGATGCGCGCTGAGATCGCGCGCCTGCCGGATGGCACCTACGCCTTCGAGGATTTCCTCGACAATGACGGCATCACCGATGTGGCGCTGCCCGTGGCACTTGACCTGACCATCGCGGGCGACACGCTGCATCTCGATTTCACCCGCAGCGCCGAGGCCTGCCAGGGCCCGCTGAACATCAGTGAGGCCACGACCATCGCCTGCTGCTATGTGGCCCTGAAGCACGCCTTCCCCGAGGTGCCGGCCAATGCCGGCGTGCTGCGCGGCGTGCGCTTCACCATCCCCGAGACCTCGCTGCTGCATGCCAAGCCGCCACGCCCGGTGGGCGGCTATACCGAGACCATCCTGCGCATCATCGGCGTGGTCTTCGGCGCGCTGGCCGAGGCCGATCCGGCGCGTGCCACGGCCGCGCCCTTTGGCACGATCAACGCGCTCTCGCTCTCCGGCGCGCGGGCCAATGGCGCGCGCTTCGTCATGTTCTCCTTCTTCGGCGGCGGTCTGGGCGGCAATCCGGAGGGCGACGGGCTTTCGCACGCCAACAACCCGATCAGCACCGCCACCATGCCGCCCGCCGAAATCCTGGAAGCCGCCTATCCCGTGATCTTCACGCAATGGGCGCTGCGGCCCGGCAGCGCGGGTGAGGGGCGGCATCGCGGGGGCCTGGGCGCGATCTATGAGATCGAGACGCTGGCCCCCGGCACCACCGAAGTCTTCCTGCTGGGCGAGCGCGGGCGCTTCGCGCCCTTCGGCGTGCAGGGCGGTGGCCCCGCCGCGCTGAACCGCTTCAGCTGGACCACCGATGGCACGGTTTGGGAAACGCCGCCGCTCGCCAGCAAGATCGTCGGCGTGCAATTGCCGCAGGGCGGCCGCGCGCGGCTGGAAACGCCGGGCGGCGGCGGCTGGGGTGAGGCGAGCGCGCGCGATCCCGCCGCCATGGCAGCCGACCGCAAGGCGGGATACGTCTGATGGCCGCGATCATCGGCGTGGATGTCGGCGGCACCTTCACCGACCTCTTCCTCTTCGACCCCGCGACGCGCGAATTCCGCGTGGCCAAGGTCCCCTCCAACCGCGGCGACGAGGCAGCGGGCTTCCTGAACGGCTTGCAGCAGCTCGGCGATGTCGCGGGCTTCTCCGCCATCGTGCATGGCACCACCGTGGGCACCAATGCGCTGCTGGAGCGCAAGGGCTGCAAGCTCGGCGTCATCACCACCGCGGGCTTCCGCGACGTGCTGGAAATGCGCCGGCGGGACCGGCCGCGCGCCTGGGGCCTCTGGGGCAATTTCACCCCCATCGCCGAGCGCGCGCTGCGCCGCGAGGTGGCGGAGCGCGTGCTGAGCGATGGCACCATCCGCCAGCCCGTGGACCCGGAAGAGGTGCGGGAGGCCGCCCGCGCCCTGCTGGCCGAGGGCGCGGAGGCCGTCGCCATCATCTTCATCAACGCCTATGCCAATCCGGCGAATGAGCGCGTGGCGGGTGCCGCGGTGCGTGCCCTCTGGCCCAATCCGCATGTCAGCCTCTCCAGCGAAATCCTGCCGGAAATCCGGGAATTCGAGCGCGCCAGCACCACGGCGCTGAACGCCTATCTCCAGCCCAAGGTGGCTGATTACCTGCAACGGCTCGAAGCAGCGCTCGCCGAGCGGCGCTTCGCCGGGCAATTCCACATCGTGCAATCCAATGGCGGCATCATGTCCACCGCGCGTGCCCGCGCGACGCCGGTACGCACGGCGCTCTCGGGCCCGGCCGCCGGCGTGATCGCGGCGGCGGCCATCGCCCGCGCCGCCGGCTTCCCCAACGTCATCACGGGCGATCTCGGCGGCACCTCCTTCGATGTCTCGCTGGTGGTGGATGGCGCCATGGCACTGGCCGCGCAGACCACGATTGATTTCGGCCTGGTGATCCGCAGCCCGATGATCGAGATCTCCACCATCGGCGCCGGCGGCGGCTCCATCGCGCGGGTGGATGCGGGCGGCATGCTGCAGGTGGGGCCGGAATCGGCCGGCAGCCGGCCCGGCCCCGTCTGCTACGGCCAGGGCAACACGCGGCCGACGCTGACCGACGCCAATCTTGTGCTCGGCCGCATCAATGCCGAGCGGCCCATCGGCGGCGCGCTGGCGCGGCTGGATGTGGCGGCGGCGGAGGCCGCGATCCTGGAGCATGTGGGCCAGCCCCTCGGCCTCGATGCGGCCAGCGCGGCCGAGGCCATCATCCGCGTGGCGAATGCGCGCATGGCCGGCGCCATTCGACTGATCTCCATCGAGCGCGGGCATGATCCCGCCCGCTTCGCGCTGCTGCCCTTCGGCGGCGGCGGCGCGCTGCATGTGGGGGCGCTGCTGCGCGATGTGGGGCTGGCGGCGGCGCTGGTGCCGCGGTTCCCGGGCATCACCTCGGCGCTGGGCTGCGTGCTGGCCGATGTGCGGCATGACGCGACGCGCACGCTCAACCTCAACCTCGATGGGCTGGACGCGCCGGCGCTTGCTGCCCACCTCGCCGCCGAAGCCCGCGCCACCCGCGCCGTGGTGGAGGAGGCGGGCCTGCCGCTCACCCGCGTGGATGTGATCTTTGAGCTCGACATGCATTATGTCGGCCAGACGCACACCGTCGCCGTGCCGCTGCCCTTCACACCAGAGGCGCTGACCGAGGAAAGCGTGCGCGCCGCCTTCGAGGCCGCCTATGGCCGCGCCTTCTCACGCCTGCTGCCGGGCATTCCCGTGCGCATCCTGGGCAGCCGCGTCGCCGCCATCGGCCGCCGCCCCGAATTCGACATGACGGCGCTGGCCCCGCCCGCGGGGGGCCGCACCACGCCCGTGGCGCATCGCCGCGTGCGCTTCGACGGCGCCTGGCATGAGACGCCGGTCCATGCGCGGCTCGACCTGCCGGCTGGCCATGTGGTGCCAGGCCCGGCCATGCTGGAGCAGCCGGACACGACCATCCTGGTGGAACCCGGCCTGCTGGCGCGCACCGACGCGCTGGGCAATCTGGTGCTGGAGCGCGCATGAACGACCCCTCCTTCAAAGATTGGGCCCTGCTCATCTGCGACCTGCAGAATGACTTCCTGCACCCCGAGGGCGCCTATGGCCGCGCCAGCCAGACCGCCCCCGCCATCGCCGCCCTGCCGGCACGCATCGCCCCCCTCGCGCGCTGGCTGCGCGCGCAGGGCGGCGTGGTCATCTCCACCCATTTCACCCTGATCCCCGGCCGCGATGGCGAGCCGATGATGGACCCACATCTGCGCCATCTCCGCCCCTTCCTGAAGCGTGGCGACTTCGCCCCCGGCTCCTGGGGCCATGCGCTGGTGGATGTGTTGCAGCCGGCCGATTTCAGCGTGGAGAAGGTGGCCTATTCCGCCTTCTACCAGACGCGCCTCGAATGGATCCTCCGCAAGGCGGGCGTCCGGCGGCTGCTGGCCTGCGGCATCGTCACCAATGGCGGCGTCACCTCCACCGTGCGTGACGCGCATGTGCGTGAAATCCCCGTGACGGTGCTGAGCGATGGCTGCGCTGCCTTCAACGACGCGGTGCATGAATCGGCGCTGGCCTCCCTCGCTTCCGTGGCAACCATCAGCACCGTCGCCGAGGCCATGGCGTGAGCGAATTCACCGCGCCGGTCCTCATCATCGGCGGCGGCGCCGCCGGGCTGGTCGCGGCGCTGTCCTGCCTGGATGCCGGGGTGGAGCCGGTGCTGGTGGAGCGCGACCCCATCCCGCGCGGCTCCACGGCGCTCTCGGCCGGGTTGATCCCGGCCGCCGGCACGCGCTGGCAGAAGGCGCTGGGCATTGCCGATGACGCAGGGCTCTTTGCGCGCGACGTGCAGAAGAAGGCGGGCGGCCAGGCGGACCCTGTGCTGGTCCAGGCCGTGACCGAACACGCCGCCCCCACCCTGGAATGGCTGGCCGACCGCTTTGGCCTCGACTTCTCCCTGGTGGATGATTTCGACTATCCCGGCCATGCCCGCCGCCGCATGCATGGCCTGCCCAGCCGCGCCGGCGCCGAATTGATGGACCGGCTGCGCGCCGCCGCCGAAGCCGCCGGCCTCACCTTGCTCACCGAAGCGACCGCGACGGCGCTGCAATCCGACGCCGATGGCCGCGTCACCGCGGCGCGCATCAGCCGCCCGGATGGCAGCGCGGAATGGGTGGGGTGCGAGGCGCTGATCCTCGCCTGCTCCGGCTATGGCGGCGATCCGGCGCTGGTCGCCCAGCACATCCCCGAACTGGCCGATGCCGTCTATTTCGGCCATGCCGGCAATCGCGGTGATGCGCTACGCTGGGGCCAGGCGCTGGGCGCCGCGACTCAGCATCTCTCGGGCCATCAGGGCCATGGCTCGGTCGCGCATCCCGCCGGCATCCTGGTGAGCTGGGCCGTCATCATGGAGGGCGGCTTCCAGGTGAACCGCGACGGCCAGCGCTTCTGGAACGAGGCGCAGGGCTATTCCGAGGCAGCGCAGGCAGTCCTCGCGCAGCCCGGCGGCGTGGCCTGGAACATCTTCGATGCGCGCATCGCCGGCATCGCCCGGCAATTCGAGGATTTCCGCACGGCCGAGGCGCATGGCGCCATCCTCACCGCCGAGACGCTGGAAGAACTCGCCGCGCGCATCGGGCTGCCCAGCCTTCCACCGCGCGCCACGCCCGATCCCTTCGGGCGCGACTGGTCGGGCGTGGCGCCGCTCGCAGCGCCGTTTCATGCCGTGCGCGTCACCGGCGCGCTGTTCCACACCCAGGGCGGGCTGGTGGTGGATGACCAGGCGCAGGTGCTGCGGCCGGATGGCTCGGCGCTGCCCAACCTGTTCGCCGCGGGGGGTGCTGCCTGCGGCGTCTCGGGGCCGGAGGCGCAGGGCTATCTCTCCGGCAACGGCCTGCTGACGGCCGTGGTGCTGGGCCGCCTGGCCGGCGCCACCGCCGCGCGGAAAACCCTGACGCCGCCTGAAGGCGGGCACAGCCCATGACCGGAGAAGCCGCATGACACACCTGACCCGCCGCGCCGCCTTGGCCAGCGCCCTCCTCCCCGTCGCGGCCAGCGCGCAGGAGGCCTGGCCCAATCGTGACCTGCGGCTGATCGTGCCCTTCCCGGCCGGCGGCACCACCGATGTCGTGGCGCGCCTCCTCGCCGCCGAGATGGGGCAGCGCCTGGGTCGGCCGATGATCGTGGACAATTTTGCCGGTGCCGGCGGGATGATCGGCGCGCAGCGCTTCGTGCGCGAGGGCAATGACCACACGCTCTTCCTCAGCCAGATCGCCTCCAACGCCATCGTCCCCGCCCTGCAGCGCAACCCCGGCTATGACCCGGAGCGCGATTTCAGGCCCGTGACCGAGGTGGTGACCGTGCCCAATGTCTGGCTCGGCAATCTCTCCAAGACCGGCACGCGGGATGCGCGCGAATACATGCGCCGCGTGCGCGCCAGCCCGCCCGGCCGGCCCTTCGGCAGCGCGGGCAATGGCACCTCCACCCACCTGACCGGCGAATTGGTGAGCCAGCTGGCCGGGCTGCGCATGCAGCATGTGCCCTTCCGCGGCGCGGCGCCCGCGATGACGGCGCTGATCGCCGGCGATATCGAGGTCTTCATGGACAACCTGCCCACCGCCCTGCCGCAGATCCGTGGGGGGTCCGTGGTCGCGCTGGCCGTGACCTCCGCCCAGCGCGTGCCGGAATTGCCCGATGTGCCGGCGCTGGGCGAACTCGGCGCGGAATTCGGGCTGGCGGGCTTCGAGAGCGTGGCCTGGTTCGGGCTTTCCGCCCATGCCTCAGTGAGTGACGCCAACCTCGCCCGCTTCGTCGCCGCCGCCGAGGCCGCGATGGCCGACCCCACCATCCGCCGCCAGCTGGCCGAGCGCGGCACCACGCCCACGGGCGGCGGCCCCGTCCCCTATGCCCGGCTGATCCGCGCCGAGCGCGAGCGCTGGGCCCGCGTGGTGCGTGATGGCAATATCCAGGTGGATTGAGCGCCGGCGACCTTTCCCGCATCCTGCCGGGACATGCTGCCCGATTTCGGCGATGTCATCGCCGGGCCTGGGAGGGTCCGCCCCCTGGCTCGCCCGCCGATGCGGCCGCGCGCCTGCTGCTGCTGGACAGCCTGGGCTGCGCCCTGGCCGGGCTGACGCAGCCCCGCTTCGCGGGTTTCGCGGCCGGCCGGGCCGGCGTCTTTCCAGCGCGGCGATGCGGGACATGCTTCTGCGCATGGCCACCCCGGCGCTCGGCGGCGCTGCGCCGGCCCTGGCCGAGGCGGTCCTGACGGCTGCGCCCGATGCGCCACTGAACCTCTTCGGCTGAGTCCCGGCTATTCCGCGCGCAGCTCGGCCCGGGTGGCGCGCAGGGCGCGGCGCAGCTTGGCGATGCCGGTGCGGACATGGCCATTGGCGCAAAGCCGCCGCCCCTCCTCGCCCAGATCGCGCGAGGCCTCGGCCACCGGCTGCGGGCTGGCCGCAAGCCGGGCGGCCAGCGCCTCGCAATATTCGACGTTGTCCGTGGTCACGCGTGGCCCCGCCTCATCGGCCAGGGCGGGCCAGAGCGTCAGCAGCACAATCGTCAGGGCGGCGATGCGGAGCATGGGAATGACATGCACCGTGCAGTGTCTCGCCGTGATGGGCCGGCCGTGAAGCCTTGGTCATGACGCGAATTCAAGGATTTGACCGTTACGGCGGCGGCAGGATCAGCGCAACCTTCAGCCCGGGCGGGGAGGTGCCGGGCACGGCATCGGCCAGCATCACCTCACCCGCATGCAGCTGCGCCACCGCCCGCACCAGTGCGAGGCCCAGTCCCGAGCCCGGCAGGTTGCGCGAGGAATCGGCCCGGAAGAAGCGGTCCATCGCCCGGGCGCGATCCTCGGGCGAGAGGCCGGGGCCGGAATCGCTGACGGCGATTTCGATGCCATGCTCATCCTGGCGCGCCGTCAGCCGCACCACGCCGCCGCTGGGCGTGAACTTGATGGCATTGTCCAGCAAATTGGCCACGGCCTGGAGCAGCAGGTCCCGGTCGCCCAGCATGGGCAGATGCTCGGGCATGTCGGTTTCCAGCACCTGCTCCCGCGCCTCGGCCATCACCTCGTAGAATTCGGCGGCGTCGCGCAGCACCTCCGGCAGGTTGAGCGGCGCGAAGGCGGCCCGGCGTGCGCCGGCCTCGGCCTCGGCGATGCGCAGCAGGGCCTGGAAGATGCGGGTGATGTTGTCGAGGTCGGCGATTCCTTCCTCCACGGCCGCGCGCAGCTCTTCCTCGCCGGACGCGGTGCCGAGGCTTTCCTCCAGCTTGCTGCGGGCACGGGCGATGGGCGTGCGCAGGTCATGGGCGATGGCATCGGCCACGCCGCGCATGCCGGCCATCAGCGCCGCGATACGGTCCAGCATGGCGTTCATGGTGGCGCCGAGCCGGTCGAACTCGTCGCCATACTCGACCCCGTGGGGGGAAATCGGCACGCGTTGGGAGAAATCCCCCGCGGCGATGCCCTGCGCGGTGGCGACCGCCGGGCGCATGCGGTTCTGCAGAGCGCGCCGGATCACCGCCGCGCCCATCACCGCGAAGATCAGCACCGCGCCGAGCGACCAGGCCACGCCCTCGGTCAGCAGCAGGCGCAGCTGCACGCGCTCGCTCTCGTCCCGCCCGACCAGCAGGCGCAGGCCGGGCAAATCCCGCCGATGCACCCGCGCCTCGGCCGTCGCGCCGTCATGCTGGATGCGGGTGCGGAACCAGACTCCCTCCTCGCCGATCGCGGTGGGCCAGGTGGAAAGATTGCCGGCGAGCTTCACCCCTGCGGCATTCACGAGGAGGTAGATGGTCTCGTTCTCGGCATCGAGGGCCAGGCGCTCCTCGATCGCGTCCATCAGCCCCTGGGCGCCGGCGTCGCGATAGCGCTCCACCAGGGCCGAGGCATCGGTGCGGATGGCGGCAATGGTCTGCCGGTCCAGCGCACCCGCCGTGGCCCACCAAAGCACCGCGACCAGGAAGGCCGCGGCGACGGAAAAGATGCCGACGAAAAGCAGCGCAAAGCGAAACCCGGCCGATTGCAGCAGCCGCGGCGGCTGGGCCGGCCGCGGCATCGGGCGGCCCCTCGCGGGGATGCTCAGGCTTCCGCCCGGATCATGTAGCCCGCGTTCCGGACGGTGTGGATCAAGGGCTTGTCGAACCCCTTGTCCAGCTTCTGCCTGAGCCGGCTGACATGCACGTCGATCACGTTGGTCTGGGGGTCGAAGTGATAGTCCCAGACCTTCTCCAGCAGCATGGTGCGCGTCACCACCTGGCCGGCATGGCGCATCAGGTGCTCCAGCAGGCGGAACTCGCGGGGCTGCACGTCAATCTTGCGGGTGCCGCGCGTCACGGTGCGGCTCAGCAGGTCGAGCTCCAGGTCAGCCACGCGCAGCTTGGTCACCGGCGCTTCGGAGGAGGGGCGGCGGCCCAGCGCCTCGACGCGGGCCAGCAGCTCGGCGAAGGCGAAGGGCTTGACCAGGTAGTCGTCGCCGCCGGCCTTCAGCCCCTTCACCCGCTCATCCACCGCGGAGAGGGCGGAGAGGAAGAGCACCGGGGTGCGGTTGCCCTGCTGGCGCAGGGTTTCGACCAGGCGCACGCCATCCACGCCGCCGGGCAGCATGCGGTCCAGCACCAGCATGTCGAAGGATTCGGAGGCGGCGAGGAACAGGCCGTCCCGCCCATTGGCGGCGTGCTCCACCGTGTGCCCGGCTTCCTGGAGGCCCTTCTTCACGAAGCGGGCCACCTCGACGTCGTCCTCAACCAGAAGGATGCGCATCATTCGTTCTTGTCCTTCATTCTCTGCCCGGCCGCGATGGGCATGGCCGGCCTACCCGGGGCCGGGCGGCCGGCGCCCCACCTGCAAACTCACCTCCTGCGTGCGACCATCGCGCAGAACCGTCAAGCGCACGGTCTGCCCGGGCGGCACGGCGGCCACGCTGCGGATCAGCCCGCGCGAGGTTTCCGTCCGCTCGCCATTGATCGCCAGCACCACATCGCCGGGGCGCAAGCCGCCGCGCCCGGCCGGGCCGTTGCGCTCCACGCCGGCGATCAGCACCGCGCGGCGGCTGGCGCGCGGATCCTCCGCCACCAGATCCTGCACCGAGACGCCGAGCCAGCCGCGCTCCACCCGACCTTCGCGCCGCAGCGTCTCGATCACCGGCCGCGCGAGGTCGGAGGGGGTGGCGAAGCCAATGCCGGCGCTGGCGCCGGAGGGCGAGTAGATGGCCGTGTTGATGCCGATCACCTCGCCCGCCATGTTGAAGAGCGGGCCGCCCGAATTGCCGGGGTTGATGGCGGCATCGGTCTGGATGAAGTCGTCGAAGGGCCCGGCGCCGATATCGCGCCCGCGGGCCGAGACGATGCCCGAGGTGACGCTGCCGCCGAGCCCGAAGGGATTGCCCGCCGCCAGCACCCATTGGCCGATCCGCATGGCGGCACTGCTGCCGAAGCCGACGGCGACCAGCGGCGTGCGGCTTTCCACCCGCAGCAGGGCAAGGTCCGTCAGGTCATCGCCACCCAGCACGCGGGCGGGAAGTTCCTGCCCGCCCTGGAGGCTGACGGTCACGCGCTGCGCCTGGCCGATCACATGGTTGTTGGTGACGACCAGGCCCGAGGGGTCGATCACGAAGCCCGAGCCGGCGCCCTGCACCCGCTCCCGCCGGCCCCGGAAATAGCGCTCGAAGGGGGTGCCGCGGAATTCGGGCGGGGGCGTGACGTTCTGCTCGCCGCTCACGGCGATGTTCACCACGGCGGGGAGCACGCGCTCGGCGAGATCCGCGAAATCGGGCAGGAGGCCGCGCTGGGCGACGGCGGAGCCGCTGCCGCAGCCGGCCAGGGCGGGCGGCAGCAGCAGGGCGCCCAGCACGGCCTGGCGGCGGCTCAGGAAAGGAAGGGAGAGCGGGGCCATCGGGGTCCGGCGGATCCTGTTCGGCGGGCCTGGCGCGAATCGGCGCCCTGGCCCTGGGAAAGCGCGTGATGATCGTCGCAGTCGGGGCGCGGATGCAAGCGCGGGCCTTCAACCGGGGCGGGTCGCGAGGATCGCCGCCGCCAGATCCTCTCCCGCCCAGCCGACCGACTTGAACAGGGTCACCTGCTCCGGGCTGGTGCGGCCGGGGTGATGGCCCCGGCAGAGATCGGCCAGTTCGGCCGCCACATGGGCCGGTGTGACGTGCCCCTCGGCGATGGCCTGCACCACGTCACCCGCCTCGGAGAGGCCGCCGGCGCGGGTGTCCACCACGACCAGGGCACGGGCGACGGCCGGGCCATCCACTTCGCGCAGATCGGCCCGATAGGCGCCGACGAGGTCGAGATGCGTGCCCGGCGAGAGGTCCGCGCCATGCACCAGCGGCGCGGCCGAGAGGGTGGCGGCGGCGATGATGTCGAAGCCTGCCGGCTCCGGCCGGGGCACGGCCAGGGCCGGGATGCCGTGGGCCGCCAGCCGCGCGGCCAGGGCTTCGGCATTGGCCGCGCGGGGGGACCAGATGGCGATCTCGGTGAGGGGGAAGCTGGCCGCATAGGCCTCCGCCAGGGCCGCCGCGACGCGGCCCGAGCCCAGCAGCAGCAGGCGCCGGGAATCCGGCCGGGCCAGGAAGCGCGCGGCCAGGACGGAGGTGGCGGCGGTGCGCCGGTCGGTCAGCTCGCCGCCATCCAGGAGGGCGACGGGCTGGCCGGTCACGGCATCGGAAAGCAAGTAGGCCGCGTGCACGGCGGGCAGGCCGTGCGCCCCATTGCCGGGCGAGACATGGACGATCTTCACCCCGGAATGGGTGGCATTGCTGGCGGGCATCAGCAGCAGCGTGCCCGATCCCGGCAAGGGGTGGGCATGGCGCAGCGGCGCCTGGCAGCCGCTCGCGAAGATGGCGCTGATCGCCTCGATCAGCGCCGGCCAGGGCAGGCGCGCGGCGATCTCGGCCTTGTCAAGCTGCAACACCGCATGGCTCCTTTCGAATGCGTGATTGATCCCGGACGCTTCCTAGCGCAGCATCGGCCGATCAACGAGCCGCCCCCGGAGGGGTGGCACCATGACTGGGAGCTTTCCGATGATGCCCATGCGGCGCACTCTTGCCTACGCCTTCGGCGTGGCAACCACCCTTTTCGCGGCGGCCCTGCCGGCCTCCGCCCAGGCTCCCGCCGCTGCCCCTGCCGCCGCGCCCGCCGTGACGGGCAGCACGCTGGACGCGATCCGCGCCCGCGGCACGCTGATCTGCGGCGTGGGCACGGGCCTTGCCGGCTTCGCCGCGCCGGACAGCCAGGGCAATTGGCGCGGCTTCGACGTGGATTACTGCCGCGCCATCGCCATCGCGCTGTGGAACGATCCGACCAAGGTCCGCTACGTCCCCACCACGGCGCAGGTCCGCTTCACCGCGCTGCAATCGGGCGAAGTGGATATCCTCAGCCGCAACACGACCTACACACTGAGCCGCGATACCTCGCTCGGCTTCGATTTCGCCGCCATCAACTTCTATGACGGCCAGGGCTTCATGGTGAAGCGCAGCCTGAACGTGGCGAATGCCCGCGCTCTCGATGGCGCCACCATCTGCGTGCAGCCCGGCACCACCACCGAGCAGAACCTGGCCGACTGGGCCCGCGGCGCCCGCGTCCAGATCCGCCCCGTGGTGATCGAGCGGCTGGAAGACAACATCGCCGCCTATAACGCCGGCCGTTGCGACGCCTACACGACGGATGTTTCCGGCCTCGCCGCCATCCGCTCGGCCCAGGCGAACCCGAATGACCACGTCATCCTTCCCGACGTGATCAGCAAGGAGCCGCTGGGGCCGCTGGTGCGCCATGGCGACCAGCGCTTCACCGACCTCGTCCGCTGGATCCATTTCGGCCTGATCAGCGCCGAGGAATTCGGCATCACCGCGGCCAATGCCCAGCAGATGCTGGCCAGCGACCCGCGGCCTGACGTGCAGCGCATCCTGGGCCGCACGGCCGAGCTCGGCCGCATGCTGGGCGTGGACAATGCCTGGATGCTCAACATCATCCGCGGCCTCGGCAATTACGGCGAGATCTTCGAGCGCAACCTGACGCCGATCGGGCTGCAGCGCGGCCGCAACGCGCTCTGGACGACGCCGGGCGGCCTGCAATACGCGCCGCCGTTTCGGTAAGGGCCTGGCCGGTGACCTGAAACCTTCCTTCCCCGGCGGCCCAATGCCTCCGGGGAAGGCAGGACCGGCTCCACCCGCCCCAGGTGGAGATTCCTTCATGTCTCAGACCGGCCTTGATCTGAGACACTCCATTCCAGTGCCACGGCTTTCGTAGCGAAAGGGGCGCCCGGTCCGGGCGCTCCGCACCTGCAAGGCGGAACACCGCCACGGGTTCAAGATTAAGGGGTAGGGCATAGATGTCCGGGGTTACCGATCCACGCCTGCTGCGCAAGGCGCCGCCAAGGCCGTTGCGCCTCTCCTGGTCGGATGAGCGTTTCCGCAACATCATCTATCAGGTGCTGGTGGTGGGGGCCGTGGTCGCCGTCATCTACTGGCTCTGGTCCAACACGCGCTACAACCTGGAAGTCCGCCGCATCGCAACCGGGTGGGATTTCCTCTGGCGCGAGGCGGGCCTGCCGATCGGCGAGAGCCTCATCGAATACGACCCCTCCATGTCCTATTTCAGGGCGCTCCAGGTGGGTGTGCTGAACACGCTGAAGGTGGCCGTCATCGGCATCGTGCTGGCGACGATCCTGGGGACGCTGCTCGGCGTGGCGCGGCTCTCCAGGAACTGGATGCTGAACAAATTCGCCGCCGCCTATGTCGAGATCGTGCGTGACCTGCCGCTGCTGCTGCAGTTGCTCTTCTGGTACGCGCTGCTGCAGGGCCTGCCCGGGCCACGCCAGGCCTTCAACCCGATCGAGGGCGTGTTCCTCTCCAATCGCGGGCTCAAGGTTCCCTTTTTCGTCTGGGAAAGCGCGCATTCCTGGGCGCTGCTGACCTTCGTGGCGGGCATCGTGGCGACCATCTTCTACCGCCGCTGGGCGCGGGCGAAGCAGTACCAGGACGGTCAGATCCGCGCCCTCTGGCCGGCTGCCGTCGCCTTCATGCTGGGTGCGCCACTGGCCGTCTGGGCGGCGATGGGTGCGCCCTTCACGCCGGATGTGCCGGCGCTGCGCGGCTTCAACTTCCGCGGCGGCATCGATGTCAGCCCCGAATTCTTCGCCCTGCTGCTGGGCCTCACGCTCTACACGGCGGGCTTCATCGCCGAGATCGTGCGCGCGGGCATCCAGGCGGTGAACCAGGGCCAGTGGGAAGCGGCGGAGGCGCTGGGCCTGCCGCGCGGGCGGGTGATGAACCTGATTGTCCTGCCGCAGGCCATGCGGGTGATCATTCCGCCGATGACCAGCCAGTTCCTGAACATCACGAAGAATTCGTCGCTCGCGGTGGCCATCGGCTACCAGGACATCGTCAGCATCGCGAACACCACGCTGAACCAGACGGGCCAGGCGATCGAGGGCATCGCCATCATCATGCTGGTTTATCTGACGATCAGCCTGAGCATCAGTCTCTTCATGAACTGGTACAATAAACGCATCGCGCTGGTGGAAAGGTAGGGCCGGATGATGAAGACCAATCCCACCCTCCAAGGATCCGGCCGCGCGGCGGCCGGCGCCGCCCACCTGGATGTCCCGCCGGGCGCACCCGTTTTGCGGCGAAGCCAAGCGCCCGGCTACGCACGCGTCATGCGAAAGCATGCCTGCGGCATGGCGTTTGAGGGTCAAAAACGATGAGCGACATCACCGCGGGGACGACCCTGCATTCTTCCTCCGCCGCCCGCACCGCACCGGTCAGCCTCGTCGGGCCGATGGCCTGGATGCGAACCAACCTCTTCGCCAACTGGTGGTCCACCGCGATTACCCTGGCCATGGGCTACCTGATCATCCGCACCGGCGTGAGCTTCATCGACTGGGCCTTCGTCAACGCGATCTGGACCGTCCCGGTCAGCCCGCAGGGGGTCGCCAACACGGAGGCCTGCCGCGAGGCCAAGGGGGTCGGCGCCTGCTGGGCGGTGATCCATGAGAAGCACCGCTTCATCCTCTTCGGCACCTATCCCTATGACGAGCACTGGCGGCCGCTGCTGGTCTGCGGCCTGTTCATCGGCCTCTACATCGTCTCGGCCATGCGGCGCTTCTGGCGCTGGGAACTGGCGCTGATCTGGGCGGCGGTGCTGACGCTGATCGGCGTGCTGATGTGGGGCGGTGTGCTGGGCATGACCTATGTCCCGCAGGAGCGCTGGGGCGGCCTGCCGATCACGCTGATCCTGGCCACCTTTGGGCTGGCATTTGCCTTCCCGGTGGCGATCCTGGTGGCGCTGGGCCGCCGGTCCAGCCTGCCGGCGATCAAGGCGCTCTGCGTGCTCTATGTCGAGCTGGTCCGCGGCGTGCCGCTGATCTCGCTGCTCTTCATGGCGAGCGTGATGTTCCCGCTGTTCCTCCCGGAGGGGATGAACATCGACAAGCTCTTGCGCGCCCAGGTGGCGATCATCCTCTTCGCCGGCGCCTATCTGGCCGAGGTGGTGCGCGCGGGCCTCCAGGCCCTGCCCAAGGGCCAGTACGAGGCGGCCGATGCGCTGGGCCTGAGCTACTGGAAGAAGACCGGCTTCATCATCCTGCCCCAGGCGCTGCGCCTGGTGATCCCGCCTTTGGTCAACACCTTCATCGGCTTCTTCAAGGACACCTCGCTGGTGCTGATCATCGGCATCTTCGACCTGCTGACAGCCGGCAAGACCGCGATCATCGAGCCGGCCTGGCAGGGCTTCGGCGTCGAGGTTTACATTACGCTCGGGCTTATCTACTTCGTCTTCTGCTACGCCATGTCCAAGTATAGTGCCGGCCTCGAAACGGAACTGAACAAGGGCAGGCGGCGATGAGTTTCTGCAACGCTCACCGGCGGCAAGACCGGAACGCCAATCGCAAGGCCTTGATTCAACTCGCTGGGAGACTGGATTTCCATGTCGGCTGCTGAAACCCTCGCCTCCTCCGTCCGCGCCGACGCGCCGCCGGCCATCTCGCTCAAGGGCGTGAACAAGTGGTTCGGCGCGCTGCATGTGCTGCGCGACGTGAACCTGGACGTGGCGCTGGGCGAGCGCGTGGTGGTCTGCGGCCCCTCGGGCTCAGGCAAATCCACCCTGATCCGCTGCATCAACCGCCTGGAGGAACACCAGGAGGGCCAGATCATCGTGGACGGCATCGAGCTGTCCAATGACCTGCGCAGCCTGGACGCGATCCGCCGCGAAGTCGGCATGGTGTTCCAGAGCTTCAACCTGTTTCCGCACCTCACCATCCTCGAGAACTGCACCCTCGCGCCGATCTGGGTCCGCAAGATGCCCAAGAAGGAGGCCGAGGAGCTGGCGATGGAGTACCTGACCCGGGTCCGCATCCCCGAGCAGGCCAGCAAGTATCCGGGCCAGCTTTCCGGCGGGCAGCAGCAGCGCGTGGCAATTGCCCGTGCCCTCTGCATGAAGCCCAAGATCATGCTCTTCGACGAGCCGACCAGCGCCCTCGACCCCGAGATGATCAAGGAGGTGCTGGACACCATGGTCATGCTGGCCGAGACCGGCATGACGATGATCTGCGTGACGCATGAGATGGGCTTCGCCCGTACCGTGGCCGACCGCGTGATCTTCATGGATCGCGGCGAGATCGTGGAATCCGGCGAGCCGCAATCCCTCTTCACCAATCCGCAGACGGAGCGGCTGCAGACCTTCCTCAGCCAGATCCTCCGCGGGCATTGAGCCGATGGTGCAGGAAACTAAGTTTCCTGCCAGGGAGTTTGAGGGGCAGCGCCCCTCAGTCCTGCCGTTATTGACGCGCCGCAACGCAGCCATGCGGCGGCCATGTTTGATGTGCGCGAGGCGCGGGCCTAACGCTGCGCGCCGTCCCACCATGAGGCCCCCTGCGTGAGCGCCCCCAGCAACAAGTTGACCGCCGCCTCCCTCCTCGGCGTCCTCGGCATCGTCTACGGCGACATCGGCACCTCGCCGCTTTACGCCATGCGCGCCGCCCTCCTGCATTTCGACGAGGGCGGCATCGAGAAGTGGGAGATCCTGGGCATCCTCTCGCTCATCTTCTGGGCGCTGATGCTGACGGTCACGCTGAAATACGTCCTGATCATCCTGCGCGCCGACAACCGGGGCGAGGGCGGGATCATGGCACTCATGGCGCTCGCCCAGCGCTCCGCCCAGACGCAGCGCGGGCGGCTGATCATCGCCATGATCGGCATCACCGGTGCGGCCCTGTTCCTGGGCGATGGCATGATCACGCCCGCGATCTCGGTGCTCTCGGCGGTGGAGGGGTTGAAGGTCATCAACCCCGTCTTCGAGGATGTGGTGCTACCGGTCACGCTGGTGGTGCTTATCGCCCTCTTTCTTGTCCAGTACCGCGGCACTGGCAGCATCGGCGCCTTCTTCGGCCCGATCTGCGCCCTGTGGTTCGGCACGCTCGGCGTGCTGGGCCTGGTGGAGGCGCTGCATAATCCGGCGGTCTTCGCCGCACTGAACCCGTATTACGCCATCAACTTCGCGGCGCATTACCACCTGGCCGCCTTCATCGCGATGGGCGCCGTGGTCCTGGCCGTGACGGGGGCCGAGGCGCTCTACGCCGATATGGGCCATTTCGGCCGCCGCCCCATCCAGGTGGCATGGATCGTCTGCGTCCTGCCGGCGCTGGCGCTGAATTATTTCGGCCAGGGCGCGCTGCTGCTGCGCGACCCGACGGCCATCGAGAACCCCTTCTACCTGCTGGCGCCCGATTGGTTCCGCCCCTTCCTCGTGGTTCTCGCCACGGCTGCGACCATCATCGCCTCCCAGGCGATGATCTCGGGCGCCTATTCCATCGCCCGGCAAAGCGTGCAGATGGGCTTCGCGCCCAGGCTCGACGTGCGCCACACCAGCGCGACCGAAGAGGGGCAGATCTACATGCCGCAGGTGAACATCATCCTGCTGATCGGCGTGCTGATCCTCGTGCTGGAGTTCAAGAACAGCGACAGTCTGGCCGCTGCCTATGGCCTGGCCGTGACCGGCACCTTCCTGTGCACCACGATCCTCGCCCTCCTGGTCTTCCGCCGGCAATTCGGCTGGAGTCCCCTGCTGGTGGCGCTGGTCTTCGGGCCGCTGCTGCTGCTGGACATCTCCTATTTCGTGGCGACCGCGCTGAAGATCCCCGATGGCGGCTACGTGCCCGTCATCATCGGGGTCGCCGCCTTCACGCTGATGTACACTTGGTACCGCGGGCGGGAACTGCTCTTCGCCCGCTTCCGGCAGGACAGCCTGCCGCTGAAATCCTTCCTGGCCAGGCTGCCGCAGTCGCGGACCACGCGCGTGCCCGGCATGGCCGTCTTCATGACCGGCCAGGCCGACTATCTGCCCGGCGCGCTGCTGCACAATCTCAAGCACAACAAGGTGCTGCATGAGCGCGTGCTCTTCGTGACGGTCACGAATGACGACATCCCGACCGTCGGCCCCGAGCGGCGGGCGGAGGTGACGGAGCTTGGCCCCGACATCCACCGCGTCATCCTGCGCTACGGTTTCCAGGAGAGCCCCAACATCCCGCGCGAGCTGGAGCGTCTGGCGAAGGAAGGGCTGATCGGCTACGAGCCCATGCAGACCAGCTACTTCCTGGGGCGCGAGACCATCGTGGCGGCCGCGGTGCCGAAGATGGCGCGCTGGCAGCAATGGCTCTTCACGCTGCTCAGCCGCAACTCCGTGCCGGCCACCGAATTCTTCAAGATCCCGTCCGACCGCGTGGTGGAGCTGGGCGTGCGCGTCGCGATCTGATGGTGCTGATCCTTCGCTCCCTGCTGTTCAATGTGCTGTTCTTCGGCGTGGCCGGGACCTTCGCGGTCCTGGGCACGCCCCTGCTGCTGGGCCCCAAGCGGCTGCAACGGCGGGCCATGGGGCAATTGGCCAGGCTGCTGGTCTGGATCATGGAAATCACTTGCGGCATCAAGGTGCGCGTCTCCGGCCGGGAGCACCTGCCGGCCGAGGGTGCGGCACTCATCGCCAGCAAGCATCAATCGGCCTTTGACACGCTGGTCTGGTTCGCCCTGGTGCCGGATGTCACCTATGTGATGAAGCAGGAGTTGTTCCGCATCCCCCTCTATGGCGCCTTTGCCCGCCGCGCGGGGATGATCGGCGTGGACCGCGAGGGCGGCGCCAAGGCGATGCGCCAGATGATGCGCGAGGCCCAGGTCTCGGCGCGGGAAGGCCGGCAGATCGTGATCTTCCCCGAGGGCACCCGCACCACGGCGGGCGAGCTGAATGAGTGGCACCCCGGCATCGTGGCGCTCGCCTCGGCGACCAAGCTGCCGGTGATCCCGGTGGCGACCAATTCGGGGGAGTTTTGGGCGCGGCACCACTTCATCAAGCGGCCCGGCGTGCTGGCGATCAACATCCTGCCACCGCTGGTGAATGTGCCGCGCGATGAGCTCCTGGCGCGGCTGGAAGCGGTGATCGAGGCCGAGCAGCGCAAGCTGGACTGAAGCCGGAAGCAGAAACTGGGCCTCCGGCGGCTGGGGGCCCCCAATTCGAAAGACACGGGCCCCAGACCCCTTTCCTGGGTGTGGCCTCAGCGGAGCCGCAGCCACGCATCTGAATCAGGGGCGTTTCCTCTCCCCGAACTTCGCAAGACGGATCAACCGGCCCTGCGGCATAAGCGCCGCATGCCGATCAAGACCCAAACCCTCACCGACCACGCCGCCCGCATCGCCCGCGCCATGGCGCATCTGGCGGCGCATCCCGACCGCTCGCCGAGCCTGGAGGAGCTGGCCGATGTGGCCGCCTTCTCGCCCTGGCATTTCCATCGTGCCTACCGCTCGCTGACCGGCGAGACCCCGGCCGAGACGCTGGCGCGCCTCCGCCTCTCCCGTGCGGCGGCGGCGCTGATCAAGAGCGACGCGCCAATGGCGCGCATCGCCGTCCAGGCGGGCTATGGCTCAACTGCCGCCTTCACCCGCGCCTTCCGCGAGGCACTGGGCCTTCCGCCCGGCGCCTATCGCGCCCGCGCCGCCATCGGCGGCGTCATCCCCAGCCCAGCCGGCACCCCAACCCCCGAGGAGGAGACCATGCAGGACATCATCATCGTCGAAACCCCCGCCATGCATCTCGCGGCCCTGCCCCATCGGGGCTCCTTCGACGCCATGGGCGCGGTCTTCGACCGGCTGGGCGCCTGGGCCGGGGCGCGCGGCCTGATCAACGAGAGCACGCGATTCATCGGCATCTACCCCGATGACCCGCACACGACGCCGGAGGCCGAGCTGCGGTCACAGGCGGCGCTGACCGTGCCGCGCGGCACACCGCTCGATCCAGGGATGGAGGTGGTGGAGCTGCCCGCCCTGCGCTGTGCCCGCCTCCGCTACCAGGGCCCCTATGCCGAGCTGGAGGCTGTGTATGACCGGCTCTATGGCGAATGGCTGCCGCAATCGGGCGAGGAGGCCGGCGCCTTGCCGGTCTTCGAGGAATACCTCAACGACTGCCGCACCCTGCCACCTTCCGAATGGCTGACGGACATTCTTCTGCCGCTGAAGCCAAGGTGAAGGCGGAATCGCCGCAAGCTGGCCTGTTTTGTGCCACCATCGGCGCCTATACAGGTCGGCAAGGAGGCCCCCATGCCGCAAACCATCGCCCTCGTGGATGACGACCGCAACATCCTCACCTCGCTCTCCATGACGCTGGAGCAGGAGGGCTACACCGTCCGCACCTACACCGATGGCGAGAGCGCGCTGCAGGGCCTCATGGCCAAGCCCGCCGACCTCGCCGTGCTCGACATCAAGATGCCGCGCATGGACGGGATGGAGCTTCTGCAACGCCTGCGCGCGCGCAGCGCGATGCCGGTGATCTTCCTGACCTCCAAGGATGAGGAGGTGGATGAGCTGATGGGCCTGCGCCTCGGCGCCGATGACTACATCACCAAGCCCTTCAGCCAGCGTCTGGTGCTGGAGCGCATCCGTGCCCTGCTCCGCCGGAACGAGGCGATGAAGGCCGAGAGCAGCGGCGTTGTGGCCGGCGGCCTGCTCGTTCGCGGCGACCTCACGCTGGACGAGACGAAGCACACCTGTACCTGGCGCGGAAAGCAGGTGCAGCTGACCGTCACGGAATTCCTGCTGGTAAAGACGCTCGCCTTGCGCCCCGGCCTCGTGAAGAACCGCGACCAGCTGATCGACGCCGCCTATGGCGAGAACATCTATGTGGATGACCGCACCATCGACAGCCACGTGAAGCGCGTGCGCAAGAAGTTCCGCGCCGTGGATGACGAGTTCGCGCAGATCGAGACGCTCTACGGCATCGGCTACCGCTACAAGGAGCAGTAGCCCGGCCGGGCCTTACGCCGCCCGGATTTCCGCCAGGAACCGGTCCACCTGGCCGCGCATCTGATCGGCCTGGCGGGCGAGATTCCCGGAGGCCCCGCGCAATTCGATGGCGGAGCTGCCGGTCCGCTCGGCGCCCTCGCGCACGCCGGCGGCATGGCGCGCGGCATCCTGGGTGCCCGCCGCGGCCTCCGCCACCGCGCGGCCGATCTCACGCGTCGCGGCCGCCTGCTGTTCCGCCGCCGCCGCCACGGCGCTGGTATTCGACTCCATCTGCGAGATGGTGCGCGAGATGCCAGCGATGGCCGCCACGGTGCGCGCCGTCTCCTGCTGCATCGTGCCGATCTGCGCGCCGATCTCCTCCGTGGCCTTGGCGGTCTGGGCCGCCAGCGTCTTCACCTCGGAGGCGACGACGGCGAAGCCTTTGCCCGCCTCGCCCGCGCGGGCGGCCTCGATCGTCGCGTTCAGGGCGAGGAGGTTGGTCTGCCCCGCGATGCCGCTGATGAGCTGCACCACCTCGCCGATGCGCTGGGCGGCATTCGCCAGGCCCTGCACCGTCGCATCCGTCTCTGCCGCATTGCTGGCGGCGTCGCGCGCCACGGAAGCAGCCTCCTGCACCTGGCGCGAGATCTCGGCGATCGAGGCTGACAGCTCCTCGGAGGCGCCGGCCACGGATTGCACATTGGCACTCGCCTGCTCGGCGGCGGCGGCGACCGAGGTGGCGCGCTCGGTGCCGTCGGCGGCGTTCACGCTCATCTCCGTCGAGGTCTGCTCCAGCCCGCTGGCCGCGCCGGAGAGGGCGCCCAGCACCTCCCCCGTCTCGGTCTCGAAGCCGCGGATCAGGGCTTCGATCCGCTCGGCGCGGGCGGCCTTGGCGGCCTCCTCCGCCAGGCGGGCCGCGGCCAGTTCCTCGCGCTGGAGCGCGCCACGGCGCAGCGTCTCCACTGCCGTGGCCAGGCGGCCCAGCTCATCCGCGCGATCCTGGCCGGGGACGCTGGTGCCGAGCTCACCGGCCGCGATGCGGTCCACCACCTCGGTCGTGGCCTGCAGGGGCGAGACCACGCGGCGCAGCAGCAGCAGCACCGCCGCCGCCGAGATCAGCACCGTCACCAGCAACAGCGCGAGGCCGATGCCGAGCTCCAGCCAGGCGGCGCGGGTCATGTCCCGCGCCTTGCCCAGCGCATGGTCCAGCGCGGTGTCCCGCAGCTGCAGGATGCTGGCCTGGGCCGGCAGGGACCAGCCGCGGAAGGCCGTCAAATCCTCTGGCCAGGGCGTGGCCGAAGCACCTGGCACGGCGCGGGCGCGGGCCCATTCCATCAACTGGTTCCAGCGCACCGCGTCGCGGTTCTGGAAGACCTGGATCTGGCGCTGCACCTCGGCCGTCAGCGCGGGGGCATCCTTGAGCGCGGCGACCATGCGCTGCACGCTCTCCCAGGCCTGCTCGACCCGGCCCGTCATCATCTGGGCCGCGACGAGCTGCTCCGGCGGGATCGGCCGGCCGGCCACCCAGGCATTCATCATCAGGTTCCGGCGCCCGGCATATTCCCGCATGTCCATCGCCTGCAGCGCGACATTGACCGACGCCGCGATGGCCGGCGCCTCGGTGGCCACGCGCGCGGAGGCGAGGGCCGCGAGGCTGGTCAGCCGGGTGCCCGCCGCCGTCCGCGCGGCCAGCAATTCGGCGGCGAAGGTTGCGTCGCGCTCGGCAGGGGGGCGGGCCAGCATGCCTTCCAGCCGCTGGCGGAAGCGGGTGAGCGTCGCGATGCCCTCACGGATGGCCGCGGCATCGAGACCCGCCTCCAGCGTGCTGCGCTCGGCTGCCGCCAAAAGGCCATCGGTCGTCGCCGCCGTGGTCGCGAGGAAAGCGCGGTCCGGGCTGGCGGCCTGGGCGGCGGCGTTCAGATGCCCGGACTCGACCGCGAAGGCGGTTTGCGCGCGCTGCACGTCGCTGATCACGCGCGCGGCGCTCTCGGCCCGGTGGCTGCTGGCCAGCGTCTGGGCTCCCTGCCACGCGAGCCATCCCGTGCCCAGCAGCCCGGGCAAGGCGACGGCGAGAAAGCCAATGTAGAAAATGCTGCGGATGCGCATGCTGGTCCCCGTGCGGCGAGAGAATCACCGCAGGGATTCATGCCGGAAAAGCGTTAGCGCATGATGAAGCGGGACATGCGGGCGGCTCAGCCGCCGGGACGTTCGCAGGGGCCCGGGGCCTCACGGCGGTTGGGGTCTTCCTGGAAGTCCAGCGCGTAGGGCCGCTGCGGAATCAGCACCAGCGCGCGCATGTCCTGCGGGGCGCCATCCTCGTAGATCGCGTGGGATTCCACGAAGCGCACGGGCTGGCGGCGGGGCATGACGGGGATGCGGCGCATGACGCCGTCCACCAGATGCTCGATGCAGCTTGTGGCGCCCGGCGCATAGCTGCGCACGGTCATCTCGAAGCGCGGCAGGTTCGGCGGAATTTCCTGCGGGATGGCGATGAGCAGCGTGGTTACGCAATTCTCCGGCAGGCGCTCGGCGGGCGGCCGCCGCCGCATCTGCGCGATGAAGTCCTGCGCCGCGCGCTGCGTGTAGCAGACCACCGTCTCCATCACCGGCAGCGGGGTGCCCAGGCGTGGCTCCTCCTGCGCACGGGCAGGGGCTGCGGCGAGCAGGCCCGCCAGGATCAGCGCGGCGCCACGCATGCCGGCAGCTCCAGCAGGGATTCGATGCGGGTCACCTCCCGCGCCTCGGCATCATGCACCTCGCCCCAGATGCCGCGTGGGATGAAGACCGGAAGCATGCCGGCGGCGCGGGCGGGCGCCACGTCATTGTCCAGCCGGTCGCCCACATAGGCGATGCGCGCCGGCTCGGCGCCGGTGGCGGCCAGGACGTGGTGGAAGAACACAGGGTCGGGCTTGGAGACGCCCCATTCGTGGGAGGTGGCGATGAAATCCGCGCCAAGTTCCAGCGTGGCCAGCGCCTCGGCCACGCCGGCGGGCTGGTTGCCGGCGACGCCGATCCGGAAGCCGGCCTGCCGCAGCGCCGCGAAGCCTGCGCGCACATCGGGGTAGAGATCGCCCTCGCCGGGGATTTCCAGCCCGGCGAGGCGCGCGCGATGCGCCTTGATGTCCAGCTCCGGGGCGATCTCGCGGATCGTGCCGCCAATCCCCTTCCCTGCTGCGATGCCCTGCCGGAGGGCCTCGGTGAAGCCCGCCTCCTCCAGGCCCAGCACTTCGGCCCAGCCACGGATAAGCCTTGCCTCATCCACGAGGACGCCGCCCACATCGAAGACGACCCAGCGAATCACAGCGTGATCAGATCGTGATAGTGGAAGAGGAGGGCATTGCGTTTCTCCCATCGTTGGGCGTGGAATTGCCAGCCTTGACGCGCATTGTTGACGCCAATGATGCTGCTGGCCAGAGGGGCTTCCCCGGCGAGCCGCGCGCTGCACCAGGCCGTCTCACGCCCCATGCGGGCGCCTCCGGCCTGGCCATCGGCGCCCGCGTGGCAGGCCTCGATCATGCCGTGGCGGTAGCGTGCCACGCCGAAAACGCTGCCGGGCTGGCTGGCAGCCAGCATGAACTGCCCATCGCGCGGCAGCACGCCACGGGACAGTTGGCCCGGGATGCATGGCAGGAAATAGGCTGGCACGGCACCCCGGGCCCAGCGCGGGACCAGCCGAACATGCCAGACGCGGGTGGGATGGCGCTCTTTCGCGAGGAAGCCTGGTTGGCGCTGGCAGAAGGTCCCTGGCGCCGGCTCATAGCTGAAATGATAAACACCGCGAACCGACGGCAGCGTGCCGATCAAGTAAAGCAAATTCATCTTCAAAAAATCGCGCGGCGCCAGAAACATCTGTTCCAGATGCGCGGCCGACATGAAACCTGATTCTCCTGCCGCTGTTACAATCAGTCTGAACCCAGGCTGAACGGCGTAGCCTACCAAGTCATCTCCAAAAAGGATATCCTGTTTTCCCCAAGCGCAGCGATGCGGCCGACAATTTCTTCCTGGTTAAAAATACCTGGCATGGAAGTGCCGGCACGCTCGGCCGGCAAACGAAGATTTGCCACGGCGAGGCTTGCCACCCCCTCGCGCCGCTCCGCCACCTCGCGCCCGTCGAGCAGGACCACATCGCGCGGCCAGCTGAAATAGCCGCGCGGCCGGGTCAGGCGCACCAGGCAGCCGGCACCGCGATCCGCCTCCACCAGCGGGGCAGGCGGGCGCAGGTGCAGCACCTCGGTCGAGCGCGGGAAGGGCGAGCGGAAATAATGCGCGACGGGATGGCCGGGCGCCGCGAGTACGATCTCCAGCGTCCAGTCGCTTTGCACCGTCACCGGCCCCCAGGCACCGTCAGCCCCGGTCTCGCGGCGATGCAGCGCCTCGCCGATGCGGGCGCCGCTGGCGGGGTCGGTGCGGAAGACCTCCACCACCGCGCCGGCGACCGGGCGGTTTGTGGCGGCGCCGGCCACCAGGTTCGTGACCAGGCCGTTGAGCACCGGCCGCGCCTCGGCGGGCACGGTGAGGGTCGCGGGCTCCCGCCCGGCGATGAAGCGGAACTGCTCGCGGAAGGCGCGCCAGTAATAGGCGATCTCGCGGTGGTCCAGGCCGGGCAGCAGGATATTGGTCGCGCCCCGCAGCGAAGGCCCTTCCTGCGTGATGCCGGTGGGCGTGCCGGGGCGGCCGACGAAGCGGCCATCGGGCTGGGCAAACAGGTCATTGTCGGAGCGCAGCGCGAGGAAGGCCGTGCCCTCCACCACATCGCTGGCCCCGCCATTCAGGCGCCGGAGGAAGGGGCTGCGGGCATTGAACTCGCTGCCTTCGTTGAATTCCCAGTCGAAGACGCCGCGATTGGGCGTGCCGCAGGTGATGGCGTGGCTGACCTGCGCGGCGCCGCCCTGATGCGCGACGAAATCGCGGATCGGATAGCCGCCGCGCGAATTGCCGATCAGCGCCACGCGGGGCGCGCCTGTGCGGGCGCGCAATTCGCTGACGAGAGCGGCGAGGCGCTCGGTCTGTTCGGCGCTGGAACTGCGATGCTCCTGCGGCACCGCATCATTGGCCCGCGCCAGGGGGTCGGGCATATTGGCGGCCATCAGCCGATCGCGCGGCCAGCCATTGGCCTCGAAGCGCCAGAGCGTGGTCAGCCAAAGGGCCGCATGGTCGCCATTGCCATGCAGCATGAGGATGGGGGTGGGCCCGGCCGGCGCCTGCGCCCCGGCGGGGCGCAGGAAGGGCGTGGCCAGGAAGGCGCCCAGCAGGGCGCGGCGTTGGATGTTCATCACCGGAATCTAGCGCGCCCCACGCCCCGGTCCACCATCCGATTGATGACAGCCGGTCTTAGAGACCGCTTGGGATTGCTTGCGGGTCGGCTGTGCGAGGGATTTTCCACCCCTGCGGCGTTGCCGGACTTGCCGATGCCACCAGCATCGGCGGCGTCCGGCGCCTTGCAGGGACGAAAAATCCCTCGCACAGCCTCCGCCGCCAGCAATCCCAAACGGTCTCTTACGCATCCAACCGGATGCCGAGCTCCCGGATCAGCGGCCGCCAGAGCGCATTTTCCGCCGCCACGAAGCTGTTGAACTCGGTCGGCGTCCAGGGCTGGTACTCGATGCCGAGCGTGGCCATGCGCGCTGCGATCTCGGGCGACTGGATGGCCGCGATCATGTCGGTCGAAAGGCGCGCGATGATCGGCGCGGGCGTGGCCGCCGGCACGGACATGCCCTGCCAGCCATAGGCAACGGTGTTGGCGTGGCCCAGCTCCGCCATGGTCGGCACATCCGGGGCCTGCGGGCTGCGGGTATTGCTGAGCACGGCCAGCGCCCGCACCCGCCCGTCCCGGAGGAAGGGCAGGCCGGTCGCGGTGTCGATCACGACGGAGTCCACATTGCCGGCCAGCAGGTCCTGCATGGCGGCCGGGCCGCCGCGATAGGGCACATGCGTCGCATCCAGCCCGGTGCGGCGCCGCACCAGCTCCATCGCGAGATGATGCGGCGAGGCGACGGCCGGCGTCCCATAGGTGGGCGCCCGGCTGCGCGCGGCGGCGAGGTAATCCGCGAAGCTGCGCGGCGAGCCCTCGGGCCGCACCACGATGTAGAGCGGAAAGCGGCCGATGAAGCCGACGCCGGTGAAATCCGTGTCCGGGTTCATCGGCATGCGGACAAAGAGCGCCGGGTTATAGGTCAGGATGCCATTGTCCACATGCATCCAGGTATGGCCATCGGCGGGCGCGCGGGCGACGGTCTCGCTGGCGAGCAGGGCGCCACCGCCCGGCCGGTTCTCCACCACCACGTTCTGGCCCAGGCGGGTGGCCATCTGCGCGCCGATCAGCCGGGCAAAGGTGTCGGAGGCGCCGCCCGGCGGATAGCCCACCACCCAGCGCAGCGGCCGTTCGGGGAAGGCCTGGGCCCGCGCGGCCTTGGCCAGGAGGGGCAGCGCCAACGCGGCTTGGGCCAGCTGGCGGCGGGTGGGGTGGGGCATTCCTCTCTCCTCGGGTCGGCTGCTGCGGCGCATCATGCGACGTGACGGGCCAGCTTCCAAGGGCCGGATTGCGGCTCCGCCCGCGCGGCGGGCCCGTTCAGCTCCACACGCTTTCCGCCTTGGGCAGCACGGGGTCGCTGCACACGCGGTTGCGACCGCCCCGCTTGGCCTCATACAGCGCGACATCGGCCCGCTCGATCAACTGGGCCGGCAATTCTCCGGGAGCGGCCAGGGCCACGCCGAACGAGGCGGTGACGCTGAGCCGCTGCCCTGACGGGCGGATCGCCACCGCGGATTGGGCGATCCGGGCGCGAACGCGCTCGGCCACGGCCGCCGCATCGCGCACCGCGCCCATGGGGAGGATCATGGCGAACTCCTCGCCGCCGAAGCGGGCGGTCAGGGCGCCTGGGCCGGCCAGTTCGTTCAGGATCTCCGCCAGGTGGCACAACACCTGGTCACCCGCCGGGTGGCCATGGGTGTCATTCACCGCCTTGAAATGGTCCAGATCCAGCATCACCAGGCTGGTGGGGCGGTGGCCGGCCAGGGCTTCGCGCAGCGCATCATCCAATTGGCGGCGATTGGCGAGGCCGGTGAGCGGATCGGTGCTGGCCAGGTGTCGCGCCTCGGCCAATTCGCTCTGCATCTCGCGGGTCTTGCGGGAGGTTTCCGCCAGGTTGCGCGCGGCCGCCTCCGTGCGGCGGGACACTTCCTGGGTTTCCATCACCAGGCGGCGCAGCAGCGTGCTGAGCGATTGCGGATCGGCGGCGAGGCGGCTGGACGCCTGGTCCAGCGTGCCGCCATAGCGCAGCGCATCCTCCCGTGCATCCTGGATCAACCCCACCGCCTCACTCACGGCAGCTTCCAGCCGGGCGGCGACCTCCTGCAGGGAATGCGCTTCACGCTCGACGGCGAAGAACCGGCCATACAGCTCATCGAGCCAGTCCTGGCTGATCGGGTCGCCCAAGCGCCCCTCGATGGCAGGGCGCAGGCCGGGGATGCAATCGCTGTGGAAACTGTACCAGATCAGATAGTTGGGAGGCGTGGGCGAGACACCATGCGTCAGCATGGACGCCATGGCAGCATGGGCGTGGAGCAGCGCGGGATCCTTGCGGCCGGCCTCGCGCGCCGGATGGCCGCGGGCAGCGCCAGGGCTCGGGGGGGGGCTGAGGGCAGGGTGGGACATGGGGGCGGCGGGGTCCTTCTCGTCTGCGACGCTTCTAAGCGGGGAAGCATGAAGACAGGGTTTCCGGCGCGCTCCCCGCAGCCGGGCCTACAAGATTGAACTCATGTCATAAACACTTCCGCCGCAGCTTCCGCCCAGGCAGATCGGCGGATGACGGGGGTTCTCACCCCAGGCCGGTCAGGCGCTTCACCAGCAGCAGCCAGAGCGGCAGGCTGATCATGGCCAGCAGATGCTCGGTCGAGGTGATGGCCGCCATCAACCGCGCATCCCCACCCATGGCGCGCGCCATCACATAGGAAGTTGCTGCGGTGGGCAGCGCCATGAACAGCACCGCCATGGCGATGGAAAGCGGCGGCAGCGCCAGCCAGAGGCAGAGCAGCAGCGTGAGGCCAGGCATCACCACCAGCTTCAGCAGGCTGGTCACGAGCTGCAGTGGCAGGCGATCCGCCATGGCCTGCGCCGAGAGCGCCGCCCCCACCGCGAGGAGCCCCAGCGCCACCGAGGCCCGGCCCAGGGATTCCAGCAGCGGCTTCACCCCTGGCGGCAGCCCCCCCGCCCAGGCCACGAGGAAGCCCACCAGGCAGGCCAGCATCAGGGGGTTCAGCCCGATCTGCCGCAGCACGGCGCCGATCCGGGGCCTGCGGCCGCCCCCCATGGCAAAGGCCGTGTTGGTGACGAATTGCACGAAGGGCACGATCAGCCCGGTGGCGACGGCGCCCAGCGCGATTCCCGGCGCCCCGAACAGCGCGCCCGCCACCGCGAAGCCGACCAGATTGTTGAAGCGGATGCCGCCCATCAGGACGCTGGTCATCGCCGCATGCGGCTGGCGGAAGGCGCGGGCGATCAGCAGGGAAATGACGGTGCCGATGGCCAACGCAACCCAGATCGCCGCCATCATGCCCAGCACCGGCAGTTCTCCGAGCTTGACCGAGCCGATGGCCGCCACCAGCAGCGCCGGCAACAGGACCCAGAAGATCAGCCGCTCGATCCCGGCCCAGACCGCGTCATCGGGGAGGAGATGGCGCTTCAGCAGCGCCCCCAGGCCCAGCATGCCGAAAGCCGGCACAAAGGCGTCGATATAGGGGATCATGCCCGGGATGGCCGCTCAGACGTCGACTTCATCCCCCATGCCGGGCGCGATCGGCGGGGTGGGGCCGGCCGGGCGCGAATCGGGACGGGCGGCCTGGGCCGAGATATCCCGAAGGCAGGAGGCGGCGCTGCGCTGGGCGATGCCGCCGGCGCGCGCCTGGACATGCGCCACGCGCGCGCCGGCCTCCCCGGCGTAGAGCACGATGTCGAGCTGGCAGCCCGCACCCGCATAAAGCCAGATTTGGGCCGGGCCTTCGGTGCGGCGCAGCAGGGGTTCGCCGAGGGTGGCGCGCAAGGCTTCGGGCGTGGCGCCAACGAGCCCGGAACCGGCCGCCGAGGGGGCCCGAGGCGGGGCCGGTGCCGCATGGACCTCCGGGTTCGCGCGCTGCACCAGCCCGGCCTCCGGCACGGGATCACTGGCGCAGGCTGCCATGGGCAGCAGGAGCAACATCAGCCAGCGCGGCATGCCGCGAATACCCCGGAACCGGAGAAACCCGCCAAGGCCTGGCGGGACGGGAGGGTGCCTAGCCCTCGCCCTGCAGCATTTCCATGGTGCCGACGATCTGCCCGCCCTCCTCGACGGAGAGCTTCTTGTAGCGCGCCATGCCCTTGATCTTGCCGGTGGCGCGGACGATCAGGTTGCCCCGCGCCGTCACCGTGCCGTCAAAAAGGCCGGCGATCTCGGCGTCCTCGACCTGCACTTCGCCGCGGAACACGCCCGTCTGGGCCACCGAAAGCTCGGCCGCCTGGATCATCTGGCTCTCGACCGTGCCTTCGACCACCAGGCGCTCGGCATCGGCGACGGTGCCTTGCAGGCTGATGCCACGGCCGACGATGAGGGTGCGGCGCTCATTCGTGGGCGAGGTCGCGGGGCCGCGCGCCGTCATTGCGGCGGGGGCGGGCACGCCGGGGCGGGCCGGTGCGTTGCTGGGCTTGGGCGGCAGGCCCATGGGCGCGCTATTGGCCGCGGGCGCGCGATAGGTCGGCATGGCCAGGTCGGAATCGCGCTGCGCGGGCACGCTCCCGGGCTCCTGGGCGGAATCCGGCGTCTCGTCCTTTTTGCGACCGAAGATGGACATGCGGGCGATCCTTCAACATTCGAGCGAAGCTGGGGTGTATAACGTCCCGCACGGCCCCGGCAACGTCCGCGCGACAAGAAATTGCCGCCACTTTGCAATTGGCCGCCCGGGAGGCTACCAGCGACTTCCTTCGAATCTGGAAGAACCCCACGGATGAGCCTCCCCACCCTCGATATTCTCGGCATCGGCAACGCCATCGTGGACGTGCTGGCGCCCACCGATGATGCCTTCCTGACCGGCCGCAACCTGCCCAAGGGCGGCATGCAGCTGATCGACACAAACCAGGCCGAGGCGCTCTACGCCGCCATGCCGGCGGGCGTGGAGAGCTCGGGCGGCTCGGCCGCCAATACCTGCGCGGTGGCGGCGGCGCTGGGCGCCAAGGTCGGCTTCCTCGGCAAGGTGGCGGCGGACCAGCTGGGCCAGGTCTTCGCGCATGACATCAAGGCGGCGGGCGTGCATTTCCCGACGGCGCCGCTGGCCCCAGGGGCGGATGGCGGCGCGCCCACTGCGCGCTGCCTGATCTTGGTGACGCCCGATGGCCAGCGCACCATGAACACCTTCCTGGGTGCCTGCGTGACCTTCGGGCCGGAAGATGTGGATGCGGCGGAAGTCGCCCGCGCGAAGGTGGTCTATCTGGAGGGCTATTTGTTTGATCCGCCGGCCGCCCAGGCCGCCTTCCGCGCCGCCGCCAAGGCAGCCCATGCCGCCGGCCGCAAGGTGGCGCTGACGCTCTCCGACCCCTTCTGCGTCGGCCGTCACCGCGACGCCTTCCGTGCCTTCGTGGCAGAGGAATGCGACATCCTCTTCGCCAATGAGGCCGAGATCCTGGCGCTCTACGAGACCGAGGATTTCGAGCTGGCGGCGCGCCGCGTGGCCCAGGATGTGGAAATCGCCGCCCTGACGCGCAGCGAGCAGGGCTCGGTCATCCTCTCGGGCGGGCAGCGCCATGTGGTGGCGGCCCAGCCGACCACGGTGGTGGACACGACCGGCGCCGGCGATGCCTATGCGGCAGGCTTCCTCGCCGCCTGGACACTCGGGAAACCCTTGGCCGAGGCCGGGCGTTGGGGCAGCATCGCCGCCGCCGAGGTGATCAGCCATTACGGGGCGCGCCCCCAGGCTGACCTCAAGACCCTTGTCGCCTAGGAGCCGATCCGCATGCGTTCCGCCTGCTTCGCGGCAGCCCTGCTGCTCTCCGCCCCCGCCCTCGCCCATCATGACGAGCGCCATCCCGCCTCGGACCTGATGGCCCAGGCTGCCACGACCGACTCGATCCAGGAATTGCAGCGCCAGCGCCGCAATCCCGACATGCCCCCGGGTGTGCAGGCGCAGCGGCGGGACGCCGCGGATGCGGATGCGGCCAGCCTGGATGACGCGGCGGGCCAGTTGCGCGCCGCCGGCACCGCGCTGCGCGCCGGCCGCGCCGGCCAGGCGAATGAGTTCCTGGAGCGCGCCGAATCCCGCCTGTTGACCCGCAGCACGCCACCGGCCCAGGCCGGCCAACCGGTGCAGAGCGGGCCGATCGGCCATATCTCGGCCGCCCGCGCGGCGCTCTTCGCCAATAACCGCCCCACGGCACAGCAGGAGATCGAGGCCGCGCTCACCGCGCTCGATCGCCCCGCCCCGGCGCGAAGGGCGAACCCGTGACGCCCGATCTCCCTGAGGCGCCGCCCGCCATCCGCGACGCCATCCTGGATTGGCTGGCCCGCTTCTCCGCCACGGTGCGGGAAGTGGATTACCGCAGCGCCTACCCCTTCTGGCACCCGCGCATCATCGCCTTCGGCACTGTGCAGCCCATCGTCGAAGGGCTGGAGGTCTTCCGGGACCGGCAATGGGAATCGGTCTGGCCCCGGACCACGGACTTCACCTTCCGCCTGGATGTGAGCCGCGTGCTGGCCAGCCCGGATGGGCAGATGGCGGTCGCCATCGCTCCCTTCACCTCCACCGGCTATGCCCCGGATGGCACGGCCTTTGACCGGCCGGGCCGCACCACGCTGATCCTGGTGCCGGGCACCGGCGAAGAACCCTGGGTGGCGGTGCACAGCCACATGTCACTGGCGCGTGGCGTCCCCGCGGACAGCCACGGCAACCGGCCGGTCAAGGCTCGGTAACGGGAGAAGCGCGGCTCAACAGGTCAGCGTCACGCCGCCTGCGATGCGGGTGCTGAGCGACTGGTCGCGCCCATTGCCGAGGACGATGATGCGGTTGCCATTGGGCGGCAGGGTGAAGGCCTGGCCCAGGATCTGCGGGTTGACCTGCGCGTTGGTCATCCGGAAGCTGACCCGGAAGGTCACTTGCCGCGGCGAAAGGTTTGTGACCTGGACCGAATAGTCAAAAGTGCCGCCGGCCCCGTGTCGGGAGAACGCCGCATCCACCCGCAGCAACTGGTTCGCCACGCAATTCCCTCCCTGCGCCAGCGCGGGGCCGGATGCCAAGCAGAGGGCCAGGGCCAGAAGGCGAAGGGACATGGGGACAGGGATTCCGCAGCGCTTTGCCTGCTCAGTTAGCGCTGGCGCCCGGTGCTTGCCAAGGCTTCGCGGCAGGGTTGCGCTGAGGCCGGAGGCCGTCGGCGCTTCTTTGCTGGCAATTTTCCGCGCGCCCGCCTATGTGTGCGCCGCACAAGCGCAACAACCGATGCCACGCCGCCCGGGCCACCTGCGTCCCGGGCATCACTCATGCCCGGAAGTCCTGATCCATGCCCATGCGTAACCTCGCCATCATCGCACACGTCGACCACGGCAAGACCACCCTGGTGGACCAGCTGTTGAAGCAGGCCGGCACCTTCCGCGAGAACCAGCAGGTCGCCGAGCGCGCCATGGACCGCAACGACCTGGAGCGTGAGCGCGGCATCACCATTCTCGCCAAGTGCACCGCCGTCGAGTGGAACGGCGTCAAGCTCAACATCGTGGACACCCCCGGCCACGCCGATTTCGGCGGCGAGGTGGAGCGCATCCTCTCGATGGTGGATGGCTGCGTGCTGCTGGTGGACGCCGCCGAGGGCGTGCTGCCGCAGACCAAGTTCGTGCTGACCAAGGCGCTGGCGCGCGGCATCCGCCCCATCGTGCTGGTCAACAAGGTGGACCGCCAGGACGCCCGCCCGCACGAGGTGCATGACGAGATCTTCGACCTGTTCGCCAATCTCGGCGCCAATGACGAGCAGCTGGACTTCCCCATGCTCTTCGCCTCCGGCCGCCAGGGCTGGGCCGATGAAAGCATGGACGGCCCGCGCGAGAACCTGAACGCGATGTTCGACCTGATCGTGCGCCACGTCCCTGCGCCCACCGTGCTGCCGGACGCGCCCTTCGCGATGAACGCCTCCATCCTGGAATATGACAACTTCCTCGGCCGCATCCTGACCGGGCGCATCGAGCAGGGCACCGCCCGCATGAACATGCCGGTGAAGGTGCTGCGCGCCGATGGCAGCACGGTGGAAACCGGCCGCCTGACCAAGCTGCTGACCTTCCGCGGGCTGGAGCGCGTGCCGGTGGAGGAAGCCCATGCGGGTGACATCATCGCCATCGCCGGCCTGTCCGACACCACCATCCCGGACACGATCTGCGCGCCCGACCAGCCCGTGCCGCTGCCCGCCATTCCGGTGGATCCGCCGACGCTGGCCATGACCTTCCGCGTGAATGACGGCCCGCTCGGCGGCCGCGAGGGAAAGAAGGTGACGTCGCGCCAGATCCGCGACCGCCTCGAGCGCGAGACGGAGGGCAATGTCGCGATCAAGGTCACCGTCTCCACCGAGACCGATGCCTTCGAAGTGGCCGGCCGCGGCGAGCTTCAGCTGGGCGTACTGATCGAGACGATGCGCCGCGAGGGCTTCGAGCTCACCATCGGCCGCCCGCGCGTGCTGATGCGCGAGAACCCCGAGACCGGCGCCCGCGAGGAGCCCTTCGAGGAAGTGCTGGTGGATGTGGATGACGCCTTTACCGGCGTCGTCGTGGAGAAGCTTTCCATCCGCAAGGCGCAGATGCAGGACATGCGGCCCTCGGGCGGCGGCAAGACGCGCCTGACCTTCATCATGCCCTCGCGCGGGTTGATCGGTTACCACTCGGAGTTCCTGACGGACACGCGCGGCACGGGCATCATGAACCGGCTGTTCCATGGTTACCTGCCCTGGGCCGGTGTGATGGAAGGCCGCCGCAACGGCTCGCTCATCTCCAACGTGGATGGCGAGACGACGCAATACGCGCTCTTCGCCCTGCAGGAGCGTGGCACGCTTTTCGTGGACCCGGGTGCCAAGGTCTATGTGGGCCTCATCATGGGCGAGAATTCGCGCGGCGATGACCTCGAGGTGAACCCGGTCAAGGAAAAGAAGCTGACCAACATCCGCGCCGCCGGCAAGGATGACGCGCTGCTGCTGATTCCGCCGCGCAAGCTCAGCCTGGAGCAGGCGATCGCCTATATCGAGGATGACGAGCTGGTGGAGGTCACGCCCTCGGCCGTGCGCCTGCGCAAGCGCCACCTCGATCCGAATGATCG
>NZ_JAIEQY010000217.1 GCF_019747315.1 Roseococcus sp.
CCTGCCCCGGCGCGCCCTGCTGGCCGGCGCCGCCGCGCTCCCGCTCCCTGCGCTGGCCCCCTCGGCGCGGGCCCAGGGCGCCTGGCCGAACCGGCCGATCCGCGCCATCGTCTCCTTCCCGCCCGGCGGCGCCATCGACACCACCACGCGCCTCATTGCGCCTTATCTTTCGGAGAGCCTGGGCCAGCCCATCGTCATCGAGAATCGCACCGGCGCCACGGGCACCATCGCCGCCGGCGCCGTGGCATCCTCGCCCGCCGATGGCTACACGCTGCTGTTTGACGCCTCGACGCATTCCTCCGCGCCGCATCTCGTGCGCAACCTGCCCTTCGCCTACGCGACGGCATTCGCGCCGGTGACGCAGCTCACCTCCGTGCCGCTGATCCTGGTGGCGCACCCATCCGTGCCGGCGAACAACATCGCCGAGTTCCTGGCGCTCGGCCGGGCGCGGGCGGCAGCGGGGCAGCCGCTGACCTATGCTTCCTCCGGCAATGGCTCGGCCTCGCATTACGCGGCGGTGCTGTTCCTCCAGCGCGCGGGGTGGGAGGCGACGCATGTGCCCTTCCGCGGCGGCGGGCCGGCCGTGCAGGCGCTGCTCTCGGGCACGGTGCAGTTCCACATGGGCACGGCCGCTTCCTCCACCGCGCTCGTGCAGGGCGGGCAGATGAAGGGCTATGCGGTCACCACCCCCGCCCGCATCCCCCAGCTGCCCGCCACGCCGACGCTGAACGAGAGCGGCATGGCCGGCTATGAATGGAGCGAATGGGGCGGCGTCTTCGCCCCCGCCGGCACGCCCGATGCGGTGCTGGACCGGCTGAATGCGGTCATCGCCCAGGCCCTGGCGCAGCCCGCGGTGCGGGAGCGGCTGAACGCCATCGGCATGCTGCCGGTCGGCTCCGCGCGCCATGCCTTCGCGACCTACGTCACCGAGCAGCGCGAGCTGGTGGGCCGCCTGACGCGCGAGGCGAATGTGACGCTGGACTGAGCGCGCCTCACGCCGTCGCGCTGCGCACGATCCGCACGAGCGAGCCGCGAAAGGCCTCCACCGACTCGCGCGTTTCACGGGCGTGGCCCTGCATCGCCTCGGTCTGCGCCGCGGTTTCGGCGGTGTTGCGGGTGACATTGGCGAGGCGGTCGGAGACCTGGCGCACATCCTCCGCCGCATCGGCCACGCGGGCCGCGATCTCACGCGTGGCGGCCGCCTGCTGCTCCACCGCAGCCGCGATGGAGCCGGCCATGCGATCGATCTCGCCCACGGATTCCGCCATCTCGCCCACCGCGCGCACCGCGCCATCGGTGGCAAGGCCGATGCCCTGCACCTGCTTGGCCACCTCCTCCGTCGCGCGCGCGGTCTGCGCGGCCAGGTCCTTCACCTCGCTCGCCACCACGGCGAAGCCCTTGCCTGCCTCGCCCGCGCGCGCGGCCTCGATGGTGGCGTTCAGCGCCAGCAGATTGGTGCGGCCCGCAATGTCGGAAATCATCCGCACCACCTCGCCGATGCGGCCCACGCCGTCGGAGAGGCCGGCGATCACCCCGCGGCTGGCCTCGCCGCGCTCGGTCAGGCGGCGCGTCACCTCATTGGCGCCGGCGAGGCGGCTGGAAATCTCGCGCACGCTGGCGGCCAGCTGGTCGGTCGCGGCGGCGACGGCCTGGGCGTTCTCCAGCGAGCGGTCGGCCGCGGTGCTGGTGGCCTCGCCCTCGCGCGCCACCTCCTGCATGCGGCCGGTCATCGCGGTCGCCACCTCGCTCACGCGGCTGGCCTGGGCGCGGACATCCTCCACCGCCGCGCCGGCCTCGCGCTCCACATGCGCGGCCATCTGGTCGAGCGCGGTGCGGCGGGCAGCCGTGGCCTCCTGCTGCTGCTGCTCCTGGGCCGCGCGCAGCGCGGCATTCTCGGCCAGGCCGTCGCGGAAGACGCCGAGGGAACGGGCCATGCCGCCCAGCTCGTCGCGCCGCTTCAGCCCAGGGATGGCGGCGGCGAAATTCCCGCCGGCGATCTCGCCCATCGCCGCGCTGATGCCGCGCAGCGGCGGCACGATGGCGCGGATCAGCGCGATGATGCAGAGCAGCCCGCCCAGCAGCACCACCGCCGAGGCCAGCAGCGCCGCCTGGTTCGTGGTGGCGAGGTTGGCCGAGGCCTCGCTCGTCGAGGCTTCGGCCTGGGCGCCTTCCAGCCCGCGCAATTCGCGGATGGCGGCGGACATCGCATTGCCCTGGGCGCGGAAATCCACCAGCACCTCGGCGAAGCGCTGGGATTGCTCGATGATCCGGCGCTTTGCATCCGCCCAGGCGGCGAAGCTGGTGGCGACGGGCGTGCCGGCGGCGATGCCGGCCTGGCGCAGGGCATTCGCCGCCGCCTCGCCCGCGGCCAGGGCTGCGGCGCGCTGCTCGGCCACGGGGTCCGCGCGGTATTGCATGGCGGCGATGAGGGCGGCGGCGGCCAGGCGCTCCACCGCCTGGCCCTGGCCGGGCGGCAGGGTGGCGAAGCCGCGGAACAGCGCATCGCCCGCGCTGCTCTGCTCCACTTCCGCCGCCATGCGCAGCGCCACGATCTGCTGCATCTGCCGCCAGGATTGCAGGTAGCCGGCGCGGGCGGCCTGGAAGGCCTCCAGCTGGCTGCGCTGGGCGGCGGTCAGCGCCGGCTCCTGCGCCAGCGCCCGGGCGCCCGTGTCCAGCCGGGCCAGGAAGTCATCCGCCGCGCGAACCTGCCCCGCATTGGCGCGCTGCAGCCAGATGTTGATCTGGTTGCGGGCGGAGGTGAGGTCAATCTCCAGCTGCAGCACCCGCGCCAGGCGGTCGGCGGCGCCCTGGCTGCGCGCGAAGCTGGTGCCGGCCTGGCCCAGCAGCAGATGCGTGGCGGTGGCGCCAGCCAGCGAGATCATCAGCAGCAGCCCCAGCATCAGGGCCAGGCGACGGGAAATGGACATGGACGGACTCCGAGGATTTCGAAAATCCGTAGGGCCGAGACATGAAGGAAAAGTGATTGCCGGCGAATTTTTCTGCCGCGTCTTGGCCGGAGGCCGCCCACGCGCGAGACTGCACGCCCCGCAGGCCGGAGACGCCGCATGATCACCCCCGCCTGGGTCCGCTGCATGGCGGCCTACAACACCGAGATGAACCGCCGCCTCTACGCCGCGGCCGATGCGCTGGACGACGCCACCCGCCGCGCCGAGGGCGGCGCCTTCTTCGGCAGCATCCATCGCACGCTCTGTCACCTCGTCTGGGGCGACAACATGTGGATGAGTCGTTTCGCCGGCTGGGAGAAGCCGGAGATCGGCCTGGCCGCCAGCGCGGGCTGGATCGAGCACTGGGCCGCGCTGCAGGCCGCGCGCGCGAAGGCCGATGCCGGGATCGAGGCCTGGGCGGCGCAGCTCACGGCGGCAGGTCTGGAGGGCGATCTCAGCTGGTTCAGCGGGGCCACGGGGCGCGAGATGTCACGCCCGCGCTGGCTGCTGGTCACCCATATGTTCAACCACCAGACGCATCACCGCGGCCAGGCGCATGCGCTGCTGACCCGCGCCGGTGCCAGGACCGGCGATACCGACCTGCCCTGGGTGGCGCCCGAAGCGGCCTGGGCGCCCTCAGCCTGAGGGCGGCAGCGGGCGCGAGGCGAAGAGGTTCAGCCCCAGCCGCTCCGAGAGGAATTTCGTCGCCAATTGGCCGCGCACCGAATTGCCGGCGGCATCGAGCGGCGGCGAGAAGACGCCAAGCCCGCCCTTGCCCGGCGCCACCGTGACGATGCCACCGGCCACGCCGCTCTTGCCCGGCAGGCCGACCTCATAGAGCCAGTCACCGCTCTCCTCGTAGAGCCCGGCCGTCGCCAGCACGGCCAGCACGCGCTGGCAGCGGTCGGCCTCCACGACGCGCACCCGCGTCACGGGGTTCACGCCGCCATCGGCGAGGGTGGCGCCCATCACCGCCATGTCGCGCGCCGTGACGCTCAGCGCGCATTGCCGCGTGTAGAGGTCGGTCGCCTCATGCGGGTCGGCATAGAGGCGGCCATAGCCGTGCAGCAGATGCGCGATGCCCTGGTTGCGCTGGTTGCTCGCGGCCTCCGAGGCATAGACCGCCTCGTCCACCGCCAGCTCCCGCCCCGCGAAGGCGGAGAGGCCGGCCTGGATGAAGGCCCATTTCTCGGCGGTGGTGGCGCCGGGCACCAGGCTCGTGGTGGCGATGGCGCCGGCATTCACCATGGGGTTCATGGTGCGCTCGGCATTCAGCTCCACCGCCATGACGGAGTTGAAGGGCAGCCCCGTCGCGTTCACGCCGATCTTCTCGCGCGCGATGCCGCCGCCCAGCGCCTGGCAGACGAGCGCGAAGACGAAGGGCTTGGACATGCTCTGGATGGAGAAGGCGTGATCCGCATCGCCCACCGCGAAGCTGCGGCCATCGGCGGCGGTGATGCAAAGGCCGAACAGGGCGGGGTCGGCCCCGGCCAGGGCCGGGATATAGTCGGCCACGCGCCCCTCCGTGACCGGGGCGAAGCGCGCCCAGGCCTCCTGCACCAGGGCGCGCACCTGCTCGGCCGGCGGCATGTGGCCGGTCGAGACGGGCATGGCGCCGGGCGCTTCCATGGCATGCAGGCGCTGGTCCATCGCGAATCTCCTGGCCGGTTCGCCGCCAGTCTAGCGCCGGCAGGCGCCCCTGGCGCGGGGTGATGGCGCCCGGCTGGGACGCGGTGCACGGGTGGGGGCGCGAAAGCCTATTGTTGTGAGCACGCGCGGCGCTTAGCGTGCGCAGGAAATCAATCGTCCGGTTGCCGGGCGAGCGCGGGCCGAACCACGAGGGGAATCGCAGGATGCGACAATTGACGTCATGGCTGGGGGGCGCGGCCCTGCTGGCACTCGCCGCCGGGCCGGCCCTGGCCCAGGCCCCTGCCGCGCCGGCAGCGGTGCCCGTGCTGACCACCGGCGTGCTGGCCGCGCTCTGTGGGGCCAATGCCGCCGATGCGGATGGCGCCACCGCCATCGGCTATTGCCGCGGCTTCATCGTGGGCGTGGGCCAGTACCATGTCGAGATTTCGCGCGCGGGCGGCATCCGCCCGGCCTTCTGCCTGCCCAACCCCACGCCGAGCCTGGAATTCGTGCAGACCTCCTTCGTCGCCTGGGTGGCGGCCAATCCGCAACATGCGGGCGACCGCGCGGTGGATGGCCTGCTGCGCTGGGCCTCCACCGCCTATCCCTGCGCGGCCCCCGCCGGCCGCCGCGCCGCGCCGCGCTGACGCGAAAGGAAACACCATGAAGCTTCGCATCCTCGCCCCCGCCCTCCTCCTGCTCGGCCTCGCCGGCTGTGACGAGACGGGCCACCTGACGCCCACCACGCAACGCATCGGCGGCGGTGCGGCGGTTGGCGCCCTCACCGGGCTGGCCATCGGCTCCATCTCCGGCAATGCCGGCACCGGCGCGCTGATCGGCGCCGCCGCGGGTGGCGCGGGCGGCTTCGCCTGGGATCAGCACCAGCGCTCGCGCCAGCGGTCCTTCGACCAGGGCGTCGCGGCCGGGCGCGCCTCCACGCAATGAGGAAGGGGGGCCGCCTTTCCGCCCCCGCCGGCCGCGCCGCCGATCCACGCCTTCTCCTGCTCGCCGCCGCGCTCACCCTGGGCGCGGTGCCCGCGCCCCTGCGCGCGCAGGGCACGGATGCCGCGACCATCGCGGAACTGCGCCAGCAGTTGAACGAGATGCGCCGGCGCGACGAGGAGATGCGCCGCCGGATGGAGCAGCTGGAGGCACTGGTGGCGCGCCAGACGCGCCCGCCCGCCGTGGCAGCGCGCCCCGCCCGCGCGCCCACGGCGCCGGTCCAGGCGGATGTCCAGGCCGCCCAGGCCGCCGCGCGCGACGCCCGCGCCGCCGCCGACCAGGCGCAGAGCATCCAGCAGAACCTGGCACGCGCTTCCCTGCCCACCGCCGGCGGCACGCCGACCGAGCGCGAGGTGCCCGGCCTGCAACCGCCCGAGCCCATGGGCGACCAGACCGCGACGGGCGATGCCCTGCGCGCGGACCTGCCCGGCATCGCCTTCCGCGTCCCCGGCACCGAGACGCAGGTGCGCCTCTACGGCTTCGCCAAGATCACCGCCTGGAGCGATGCCAATGGCCGCAACCAGACCGACGCGCCCCTGCCCGGCTCCATCCCGCTGACCGGCAGCGGCAATGCCCAGCAGGGCGGTGATTTCGGGATGACCGCCCGGTTCAGCCGCTTCGGCGTGGATACGCGCACGCTCACCAGCTGGGGCACGCTGGAAACCCGGCTGGAGGGCGATTTCGGCGGCGGTGCCGCCACCTCCTCCAACGCCGTCTTCCGGCTGCGCCAGGCCTGGGCGGAGCTGGGCGATGAGCGGCTGCGCGTGCTGGTGGGCCAGGCCAACAGCCTGTGGAATGAGGGTCTCTACGAGACGCTGATCGACGCCACCAACCTCAACCAGTCCTTCATCCGCCAGGCGCAACTGCGCGTGACGGCGAGGCTGGCCGAGGGGCTGACCGGCCAACTCTCGATCGAGGCGCCGGAGACGCAGTACATGGCTGCCGCCGGCGCCTTCAACCCGGGAACCACGCTGGATGGCGGGGCCAGCCCGGCCTTCAACGCCATGCCCGATGTTCTGGCCCGGCTGAACTACCGCAAGGATGGCTTGGAGCTCGGCCTGCGCGGCATGCTCCGCCAGCTGGAGGTCCGGCCCGCCGGCACCGCCGCCGCCATGCCCGGCAGCAATGCCAGCGCCAGCGCCACCGGCGTGGGTGCCGCGGGCCATGTGCGCTTCCCCATGCGCTGGCTCTCGCCCGCCTTCGGCGCGGATGAATTGCTGGGCATGGCCTATGTCGGCGAAGGCATGGGGCGGTATTTCGCCGGCAGCACCAATGGGCAGGATGCGCTCTCCAATATCGGGATGGCAGGGGTGAAGGGCAGCGTCAGCCTCGACCCCGTGGCGGCCTGGGGCGTCACCGCCGGCTATCGCCGATTCTGGACGCCGCAGATCCGCAGCAACCTCAGCTACTCCTATGCGCGGCAGGATTTCGCGGGCTATGCCTCGGCCTTCACGCCCGGCTCCGCCGCCGCGACCAGCCTGAACCGCGAGGTGCAGCAGGTCTTCGCCAATATCATCTGGAGTCCCTTCGGCCAGGTGCGCAACGGCGTCTTCGGCTCGGGCTGGCTCGATATCGGGCTGGAATATCTCTACACGCGGCGGGACCTCCAGGGTGGGGCGGCGGCGGCGGGGACGGGCCAGGCGGGGCATGGCATCGCCAACCGCTTCCTCTTCGCCGCCGTCGCGCGGTTCTGACGGGGTTTGTCACGCAGCCTTCATCGCGCCATGCCGATTGCCCCGTGCCGCCAGGCGCCTTCCGGCCTAAACCCACGCCCATGATGGGAATCCTGCAACTTCTCGCGCTGGTCGTGATGCTGTCCGGCTGCGCCAGCTATATCCGCCTCGATCCGCCACCGGGCGCCGAGACCGAGGCCATTCCCGTGCTCGGCCTGCCCAATGCCCGCTTCTGGATGGATGCCTCGCCCGAGCCGCTGGTGCGCGAGGGCCAGATGATGGCGGCGCGCGAGCTGGCGGCGAATCCGGGCCGGCCGCTCGGGCCGCAGAACTTCCTGGCGCTCTCGGGCGGGGGCGACAATGGCGCCTTCGGGGCCGGGCTGATGCTGGGCTGGACGGCCTCCGGCACGCGGCCCTCCTTCAACATGGTGACGGGGATTTCCGCCGGCGCGCTGATCGCCCCCTTCGCCTTCCTCGGCCCCGATTACGATCCCGCGCTGCGCGATGTCTTCACCGGGCAGCGCCCGCAGGACATCCTGCTGCTGCCGCGGCAGGCCGTGGCCGCCTTCTCGCTCTTCTTCGGCGAGGCGCTGGCCGATACCTCGCCGCTCAGGCGCCTCATCGCGCGCCATGCCGATGAGGCGATGCTGGCCGCCATCGCCGCCGAATATGCCAAGGGGCGGCTGCTACTGATCGGCACCACCAACCTCGACGTGCAGCGCCCGGTGGTCTGGAACATCGGCGCCATCGCGGCGAGCGGCCACCCGGAGGCGCTGGCGCTGTTCCAGCGCATCCTGCTCGCCTCCGCCTCCATCCCCGGCGCCTTTCCGCCGGTGCTGGTGGATGTGCGGCATGAAGGGCGCGCCTTCCAGGAGATGCATGTGGATGGCGGCGCCTCCATGCAGGTCTTCCTCTATCCGCCCAGCGTCAATCTCGGCGGGCAGGAGCGCGGGCGCTGGGCGCAGCGCAGCCGCATGGCGCATGTCATCCGCAATGGCCGCGTGGATGTGGAGGCCGGCAGCACGCCGCGCGGCATTCTCAGCATCACCCGCCGCTCCGCCGCCACGCTGCTGCATTTCAGCGGCCTCGGCGACATCAGCCGCATCCACCTGACGACGCTGCGTGACGGGGTGGGCTTCCGCGTCGCCTATATCGGCCGCGAATTCGACCATCCGCGGCGCGAGCCCTTCGACACCGCCTATATGCAGGCGCTGTTCGACTACGGCTTCGAGCGCGGGCGCCTCGGCGATGGCTGGCGCAGCGAGCCCTCGGCGGTGGGGAACATCATCACCAACCCCTGAGCGGGATGGGACAAGGACAACATGGCCGGGATTTACGGCCCATGCGACGCTGGCGCCGGGCAGGTAAAATAGCGCAGCATGCGTGCATAAGAACACCGCCCTGGAGGCCCAATGTCCGAGCTCGACGCCGTCCTTGCCCATATCGATGCCGATCTGGACGCCGCGCTGGAGCGGCTTTTCGCCGTGATCCGCATCAAGTCCATCTCGACCGACCCGGCCTACAAGGCGGATTGCCTGGCCAATGCGGAATGGCATGTGGCGCATCTGAAGAGCATCGGCTTCGACGCCGCCGTGCGCCCCACGCCCGGCCACCCGATGGTGGTGGCGCATGACCGCACGGCTTCGGGCAAATCTGCGCTGTTCTACGGGCATTACGACGTGCAGCCGGTGGACCCGCTGGAGCTTTGGGACCGCGACCCCTTCGAGCCCACCATCCAGACCATGGCCGATGGCACCAAGGTCATCACCGGCCGCGGCTCGGCCGATGACAAGGGCCAGCTCATGACCTTCATCGAGGCCTGCCGCGCCTGGAAGGCCGTCACCGGCAAGCTGCCCATCCCCGTCTCCATCCTGCTGGAGGGCGAGGAGGAATCGGGCGGCGTGAACCTGCCCGGCTTCCTCAATGACAATGCCGATGAGCTGCGCGCAGATATCGGCCTGATCTGCGACACCAACATGTGGGACCCAGAGACGCCCGCCATCACCACCATGCTGCGCGGGCTGTGCGGCGAGGAGGTGATCATCCACGCCGCCGACCGTGACCTGCATTCCGGCTTCTACGGCTCGGCCGCCGCCAATCCCAACCGCGTGCTGGCCCGCATCCTGGCCGACCTGCATGACGCGGATGGCCGCGTCACGCTGGATGGCTTCTATGACGGCGTGCCGGAACTGGACCCCGAGCTGCGCGCCCAATGGGAGACGCTCGGCTTCACCGCGGAGGCCTTCCTGGGCGCGGTCGGCCTCTCCATCCCCGCCGGCGAGAAGGGCCGCACCGCCCTCGAACAAACCTGGTCCCGCCCCACCGCCGAGATCAACGGCATGGGCGGCGGCTACCAGGGCGAGGGCTTCAAGACCGTCATCCCGTCCAAGGCCTCGGCCAAGGTGTCCTTCCGCCTGGTCTTCGACCAGGACCCGCACAAGGTCCGCGCCGCCTTCCGCGCGCATGTGGCCGCGCGCCTGCCGGCCGATTGCCGCGCCGAATTCATCGAGCATGGCTCGGGCCAGGCGATCCGCTTCCCGACGGATGACCCCGCCTTCCTCAAGGCGCGCGAGGCGCTGAGCCAGGAATGGCCGAAGCCCGCCGTCTTCATCGGCGGCGGCGGCTCCATCCCGGTCACGCATCAGCTCAAGCAGTCGCTGGGGATGGATGTGATCCTGGCCGGCTTCGGGCTGGAGGATGACCGCATCCACAGCCCGAACGAGAAATACAACCTGGTCAGCTTCCAGAAGGGCATCCACTCCTGGGCGCGCATTCTCGACGCGCTGTCCCGCTGAGGATCACAGCCATGAGCGACGCCGCCGCCCCCAAGAGCCGCATGCAGAGGATGCTCGACACGGTCGAGCGGGTGGGCAACCAGGTGCCCCACCCGGTGATGATCTTCGTCTACCTCATCGGCGGCATCATCGTGCTCTCCACGCTGCTCTCGATCCTGGGTGCGGAGGTCAATTACCAAGCCTACAACCCCGCCACGGGCGAGATCGAGCCCGCCAGCACCGCCGCGCGCAGCCTTCTGACCATCGAGGGCATCCGCTTCATGTACACCGGCGTGGTCGGCAACTTCATGAGCTTCACCGCGGTCGGCGTGATCATCATCGCGATGGTGGGCGTGGGCGTGGCCGAGGAGGCGGGGCTGGTGAAGGTGCTGATCCGCAAGCTCGTCATCATCTCGCCGCGCTGGGCGCTGACCTGGATCCTGACCTTCGTCGGCATCCTCTCCTCCGTCGCCGCCGATGCGGGGTATCTGGTGCTGATCCCGTTGGCGGCGGCGGCCTTCGTCTCGGTCGGGCGGCATCCGCTGGCGGGGCTGGCGGTGGGCTTCGCCTCGGTGGCGGCGGCCTTCCTGGTGAACATCCTGATCGTCCCGGTGGACGGCATCCTCACCGAGATCACCAATGACGCGATCCGACTGGTGAACCCGGCGCAATCCATCGATCTCGCGGCCAATGTCTGGTTCTCCATCGGCTCGGTCGTGCTGCTGACCGTGCTGATCGTCGTCATCACCGAGCGCGTGATCGAGCCGCGCCTGGGCACCTATACCGGCGACTACACCGTCCCCGGCGAAAACCTGCTGAGCGAGGCGGAGTATCGCGGGCTGCGCTATGCCGGCATCGGGCTGCTGGCCGTGCTGGGTTTCATCGGCCTCTTGCTGCTGCCGCCCGGCGCGCCGCTGCGCAACCCGGAGACGGGGGCGATGATCCAGGGCTCGCCCTTCATGAACAGCCTGATCGTGACCATCGCGCTGATCTTCCTCGTCGTCGGCGCCGCCTATGGGCGCGGGGCGGGCACCATGAAGGGCTCGGCCGACATCATCGCGGCCATGCAGAAATCCATCAGCGGCCTGGGCGGCCTGATCCTGCTGCTGCTGGTGATCAGCCAGTTCATCGCCTTCTTCAACTACACCAACATGGCCACACTCGCCGCGGTCTCGGCCGCCAAGATCCTGGCCTGGCTGAACCTGCCCTCCATCGCGCTGATCATCGGCTTCGTCATCGCGGTGATGGGCATTGACCTCATCATCACCGCCGCCATCGCCAAATGGGCCATCTTCGCGCCGGTCTTCGTGCCGCTGCTGATGCAGCTCGGCGTGGAGCCGGAAGTGGTGCTGGCCGCCTATCGCGTGGGGGACAGCCCGTTGAACGCCATCACGCCGCTCAACGCCTATTTCGCGATGATCGTGACCTTCGCGATCAAGTACCAGAAGGATGCCGGCATCGGCACGGTGATCGCGCTGATGCTGCCCTATGTGATCTGGATCTCCGTGATCTGGACCGCCTTCCTGGCCGGCTGGTACCTGCTCGGGATCCCCTGGGGGCTGTGAGCGTCGCGCCCATCGCCCCGCGCGCGGCCCCGGCGAGCCCCGCATGAACACCGAGCTCGCCCTCGTGCTGCTGCTGCTGGCGGCCGCCATCGTCATGTTCATCGCCAACCGGCCGCGCATGGATGCGGTGGCGCTGCTGATGATCGTGCTGATGCCCTTCACCGGCGTCCTCACCATCAATGAGGCGCTGGCCGGCTTCAGCGACCCCAGCATCATCCTCATCGCGGGCCTCTTCGTGATCGGCGAGGGGCTGGTCCGCACGGGCGTCGCCCGCCGCCTGGGCGATTGGCTGAACGCGACGGCGGGCGACAGCGAGACGCGGATGCTGGTGCTGCTGATGGTCTGCGTCTCGGGCCTCGGCGCCTTCATGAGTTCCACCGCCGTGGTCGCCATCTTCATCCCGGTGGTGCTGCGCATCTGCCAGAACACCGGCACCGCGCCTTCGCAGCTCATGATGCCGCTCAGCGTCGCCGCGCTCGTCAGCGGCATGCTCACCCTTGTCGCGACGGCGCCGAACCTGGTGGTGAATGCCGCACTGATCCGCCAGGGGTCGGAGGGCTTCGGCTTTTTCAGCTTCACGCCCTTCGGCCTGGTCTTCCTGGTGCTGAGCGTGGGCTACATGCTCTTGGCCCGGCATCTGCTGCCGCGCGCGGCCTCGGCGGCGTCGGAACATCGCACGCCCAACATGCGCGACTGGGTGGGGGAATACGGCCTGGCCGGCCGCGCCTTCCGGCTGCGCGTGCGCCCGGGCTCGCCGCTCGCCGGCCTCCGGCTGGAGGAGATCGGCCGCCGCGTGCCGGGGGTGGAGCTGCTGGCCATCGAGGTCACAGGCCGCTTCGCGACCGAGGTGATCAGCCCGCAATCCCGCACCATCCTGATGCCCGGCCATGTGCTGCTGCTGGATGTCATCGCCCCCGGCCTCGACATCGCGCGCCTGGCGGCGGCCGAGGGGCTGGAGGCGCTGCCGCTCGGCGATTGCGGCTATTTCACCGACCGCTCGCAGGAGCTGGGGATGGTCGAAGCACTCGTCCCGCCGGATTCGGCACTGGTCGGCCAGAGCCTGCGGCAGGCGCGCATGCGCGGCGAGATGGGGCTGACGGTGCTGGGCCTGCGCCGCGGCCGCAAGGTGCTGGGCGAGGATTTCCTGGAAACCAGCCTGAAGGTCGGCGACACGTTGCTGCTGACCGGCTTCTGGTCCGATATCCGCAAGCTGCGCGGCAATGCCAGTGACCTCGTCCTGCTGCGCCTGCCGGTGGAGGAGCGCGAGGTGCTGCCCGCCGCCAGCCTGGCCCCGCAATCCGTCGCGGTGCTGGCGCTGACGGTGGGCATGATGGTCAGCGGCATCGTGCCCAATGTGCATGCGGTGCTGATCGGCTGCCTGCTGATGGGGCTGCTGCGCTGCGTGGATTTCAACAGCGCCTATGGCTCGATCTCCTGGAAGTCGCTGGTGCTCATCGTCGGCATGCTGCCCTTCTCGCTCGCCTTGCAGCGCACCGGCGGCGTGGACCTGGCGGCCGATGCGGTGACGGCCATCGCGGGCGAGGCCTCGGCCCATGTGCTGCTCGGCCTGCTTTTCCTGATCACGGCGGCGCTGGGCCTGTTCATTTCCAACACGGCGACGGCCGTGCTGATGGCGCCCGTCGCGCTGGCGGTCGCGAAGGAGCTGGAAGCCTCGCCCTATCCCTTTGCCATGATCATCGCCATCGCGGCCTCGGCCGCCTTCATGACGCCGGTTTCCTCGCCGGTGAACACGCTGGTGGTGGGGCCGGGGAATTACGGCTTTGGCGATTTCGTGAAGGTCGGCGTGCCCTTCACGCTGATCGTGATGGCGGCCTCCCTGGTGCTTGTGCCATGGCTGCTGCCGCTTTGAGCATGTTCGAAGGACTCCGCGCGCCATGAGCGACATATGGATCATCGCCGCGATCATCAGCGTGGCCATCGTGCTCTTCGTCTGGAACCGGCTGCCGGTGGTGCTGGTGGCCATGGGCACCGGCCTCTCCCTCTGGGCGACCGGCGTGCTGACGCTGAACGAGGCCCTGGCCGGCTATGGCGACCCCGCGGTGCTGTTCATCGCCTCGCTGTTTCTCGTGAGTGCGGCGCTGGAGCGCACGGGCGTCACCGCCTGGGCCGGGCAGCAGCTCATCACCCGCGCGGGCGCGGATAGCCGGGCAAGGCTGCTGGCGCTGACCTCCCTGCTGGTCGCCTTCCTGACCGCGCTGATCAGCGTGAATGGCGCCGTCGCGGCCCTGCTGCCTGTCGTGGTGGTGATGGCGGTGCGGCTGAAGCGCGCGCCCTCGCAATTGCTGATGCCGCTGGTGTTTTCGGCCCATGCGGGCTCGCTGCTGGCGCTGACCGGCACGCCGGTGAATGTGCTGGTCTCCAACGCCGCGCTGGAGGCCGGGCTGGGGCGCTTCGGCTTCTTCGAGTTCACGCTCGTCGGCGTGCCGCTGCTGCTGGGCACCATGGCCATCATCATCCTCTTCGGCCAGTTCCTGCTGCCGACACGCGGCGGCCCCTCCATGCCGGCGGATTTCTCCGCCCATGCGCGCACGCTGGTGGAGCAATACGGCCTCCAGGATGGGCTGTTCCGCCTGCGCGTGCGCGAAAGCTCGCCCTATGTGGGCGCGGCCACGCCGCTGGATTTCAGCGCCTATCCGGGCGTCCAGGTCATGGCGATCCAGGAAGGTGACACGGCCGCGCCACTGAAGCGCGGCTATATCGCCATGGGCGACCACATCCTGGTGCGTGGCGATGCCCAGGGCGCGGCACGCCTGGCCGCCGACCAGCACCTCGCCTTCCGCCCGGAGGAGGGCGATGGCGAGGCGGAGGAAGCCCTGTTCAACCGCCGCTCCGGCCTCGCCGAGGTGATGATCCCGCCGCGCTCCGCCATGATCGGGCGCGCGGTGTTCCCGGGCATGACCACCGACAGCGGCGATCTCATCATCATTGCCGTGCAGCGCGCCGGCGCCGATGCCGGGCCGGGCCCGACCACGCTCGAAGCCGGCGACACCATGCTGCTGCAAGGCACATGGAAGGCGCTGGACATCCGCCTGAACGACCCCGAGGTGCTGGTGGTGAATTCGCCCGATGTGGTGCGCCGCCAGGCTGTGCCCCTGGGCCAGGGGGCAAAGCAGGCGCTGGTCATTCTGGGCGCCATGGTCTTCCTGCTGGCCACCGGCCTGGTCCCCGCGGCCGTGGCGGGCCTGCTGGCCGGCTTCGCGCTGATCCTCACGGGCGTGCTGACGGTGGAGCAATCCTACCGCGCGGTGGATTGGACCACGGTGATCCTGGTGGCGGCGATGATGCCGCTTTCGGTTGCCATGCAGCAAAGCGGGGCCGCGCAATTGATGGCCGAGGGCCTGGTCGCCCTGGTGGGCGATGCCGGACCCTACGCCCTGCTGGCCGGGCTGTTCATCCTGACGGCCGTGCTGGGACAGCTCATCAGCAATACGGCCACCGCGCTGATCGTCATCCCCATCGCGGTCGCGGCCGCAACCGGCATGGGCGTCTCGCCGCTGCCGGTGCTGATGGCGGTGGGCGTGGCCGCCGCTGCCGCCTTCCTGACGCCGATCGCCACCCCCACCAACCTGATGGTGATGGGCCCGGGCGGCTATGCCTTCGGCGACTACTGGAAGCTCGGCCTGCCGCTGATGATCTGGTTCTTTGTGGTCTCGGTCTTCCTGGTGCCACTGATCTGGCGCTTCTGACCGGATTGCGTATCCTCCCTGACCAGGGAAAGGGAGCGCTCCATCATGACGGACGGCACGGGTTTTGCTGGCGGTATCATCGGCTTCATGCGGAACAACCGCGTGCAGCTTGCCTATGACGGCGCTTTCGACGAGGCGACGACCATCGTGAATGACGACCAGGGGCGCCCACGCGTTGTCTCGCACGGGCCCATCACCTGGTGCGCCACCGGCCCCGTGGCCGATACGCTGGAGTTTCCCAGCGACACCTGGTTCAACATGCTGGTGGGCCGGTTGGGCAATACTGGCCCCAGCACCACGACCGACCGCACCATCACCCTGCTGCGCAGCAAGGGCTCGGTGGATACCGGCGTGCGCTACCTGCCCTGGCAGCCGGACCGCGCGACCTATATGCGCATGCGCGGAGGTGCGAAGCTCTTCTTCACGGGGCCGCTCACCGGCTGCAATATCTATGTGGCGGGCCCGCGCTCCGGTCCCGTCGTCTTCCACACCAATAACAACAGCGCTGGCGATGATCAGGCCGCCAACGGAATCGCCAAGCGCAAGATGGCGACGGACCTGCTGGCGCAGAACATCCTCGGCCTCGGCCAGAACACGCTGATCGGCGGCGCGCTGGAGCGGGCCAGCTATTCGGGCAACTTCATGGGCTTCGTCTTCGGCTACAAGAACGGCACCGACTGGAGCTTCTACTTCAACGGCATCGGCGCCGGCACGCAGGTGCTGAAGCGGATCTTCTGACGCCCTCTCAGAACAGCGTGGCGATGACGGCGCCGATCAGGATGTTCACCAACACCGCCACCAGCACGACTGAGAGTGCGAAGCCCATCACCCGCTCCCGCGGGATGCGCATCACCACGGGCGTGCCGACATAGAACAGGAACAGGCTGTAGAGCCCACCCGCCAGCGCCGGAATCCAGCCGATGAAGGGCAGGATCATGAAGGCACCCCCCACCCAGGAGGCGGTGGGCGCATAGGCCGCGAGCTTGAGCGCCGCCGAAGGATCGGCCGGCCCGCCGAAGCGCGGTGCCAGCACCTCGATGATCTTGGCCAGCACGAAGATGCCGACCAGGGCCAGCACATAGCCCACCAGGGTGGCGCCGATCAGCAGGCCGCCGCCCATCAGCATGGTGCCCAGCAGCCCCGCCACGGCCGGCACCGCCGCCAGCGGGATGACGTAGGATTTGAACAGCGTGGCGGTATCGGCGGGCTCGGCCGCGATGATTCCCCATTCCTGGAGGGGGGTCATCAGCAGCCCCTTGGCGCGCGCGACAATGTCCATGGCCTTGATCCCTCCGCAGAGGGGAATACTGCGCGCGCCCGTTGCGCGCGTGCAAGCATCACCTTCCGGAGTGACAGGCGATGCGCCATGCTGGCATTCCGTCAGCCGGAGAGGCCCGCATGCGCCGCCGCCACCTAGCCTGCCTTCCGGCCTTGCTCGCCGCATCCGGCGCCCGCGCGCAGGCTGTCCCGACGCAGGCTGTCCCGACGCTGGCTGTCCCGACGCTGGCCTTCCCGACACAGCCCATCCGCTGGATTGTGCCCTTCCCACCCGGCTTCACCACCAACATATCCCGCCTCATCGGCGAGCACATGGCCGCGCGGCTGGGCCAGCCCTTTGTCCATGACAATCGCTCGGGCGCGACGGGCTGGTCGCCATGGGCGCCGTGCCGCTGATCGCCTCGCCCGAGGAATTCGCCACCCGCTTGCGCGCCAATCTCGCGCGCTTCCGGGATTCCGTGCCGCGCGCCGGCATCCGCCTGGATTGAAGGACCACCCATGGAACTTTTCCAACTCACCGCCCGCGAGGCCGTCGCCCGCCTTGCCTCGGGCGAGGTCTCGCCGCTGGAGCTGGTGGAGGCCGCGGCCGTGCGCATCGCCCAAGTCGAGCCCGCGGTGAATGCCCTGCCCACCCTCTGCCTCGACCGCGCCCGCGCGCATGCCAAGCGGCTGATGGCGGGCGAAGGGCGCGAGATGGAAGGCCAGCCGGGATGGCTCGGCGGGCTGCCGGTTTCCATCAAGGATCTGACCGATGTGGCGGGGGTGCGGACCACCTATGGCTCACCCATCTTCAAGGATCACGTCCCGGACAAGTCCCACCCCGTGGTGCAGCGCATCGAGGCGCGGGGCGGCATCGCCGTGGCCAAGTCCAACACGCCGGAATTCGGCGCGGGCGGCTCCACCTTCAACGAGGTCTTCGGGCGCACGCGCAACCCCTGGAACACCGCGCTCACCTGCGGCGGCAGCACGGGCGGCGGCGCCGTCTCCCTCGCCACGGGCGAGGTCTGGCTGGCGCAGGGCACGGATCATGGCGGCAGCCTGCGCCGGCCCGGCACCTATTGCAGCGTGGTGGGCATCCGGCCCTCGCCGGGGCGTGTGACGCGCGGCACGGTGAACAACCTGTTTGCGCCGCTTTCGGTGCAGGGGCCGATGGCGCGCAATATCCCGGACCTGGCGCTGTTTCTCGACAGCATGGCCGGCTGGTGCCCCGCCGACCCGCTGACCTATGACGCGCCCGCCCTGAGCTACGGGCAGGCCGTGGCCGAGGCCCGCCCGCCGAAGCGCGTCGCCTTCACCATGGACTACAATGGCGCCCTGCCGATTGATCGCGAAACCCGCGCCATCTGCATGGACGCGATGAAGCATTTCGAAGCCATGGGCTGCATCGTCGAGGAATTCGCCCCCGATCTCGGCGAACTGACCGAGGCCTTCCTGGTGCTGCGCAGCCAGAATTTCATGGTGGATCGCGAGATCCAGATGCAGACGCATCGCGACCTGCTGAAGCCCGACATCATCTGGAACACAGAGCGCGGCCTGGATGCGAGCCCGAGCCGCATCGCCTGGGCGGATCGCGAGCGTGCGGCCTTCTACCGCCGCATGGTGGCGCTGTTCGCGCGCTACGATGTCTTCGTGACGCCCAGCGCCGGCACGCCCGCCTTCGACGTCATGCTGCGCAACCCCGAGAGCATCGCGGGCCAGAAGCTGGAGAACTACATGGCGGGCTCGATGCTCAACGCCGCGATGACCATGGTGGGTTCACCCGCCGTGGCCGTGCCCTGCGGCTTTGATCAGTATGGGCGGCCGGTGGGCTTGCAGATCGCGGCACCCTCGCGGCGGGATGAGGTGGCCTTGCAGGCGGCGGCGCTGTTCGAGCAGCAGACGGGGCTGGATCGGATGCTGCCGATTGATCCCAAGACGGGAAGCGTGCCGCCTTACGAACAGTAGGAAAAAAGGGCCTCCGGCGGCCGGGGCTGCCAATCCGAAGGGGCCGCGCTTACTCCACCTTGGCACCCGAAATCCGCACCAGCTCCGTCACGCGCGGCAATTCGGCGGCCTGGAAGGCGGCGAAATCCTCGGGCGTGCTGCCCACCACCTCATAGCCCAGCTGCTCCATCCGCGCCTTCACGGCGGGCGTGGCCAACCCCGCGCCGATCTCGCGCGAGAGGCGCAGCACCACCGGCGCCGGCGTAGCCGCGGGCGCGAAGACGCCCAGCCAGGAGTTGAAGACATAGCCCGGCAGCGCCTCGCTCACCGCCGGAATTTCCGGCAATTGCGGCGAACGCGCCGCGCGCGTGATGCCGAGCGCCCGCACCTGCCCCGCCCGCACCTGCTCGATGGCTTCCACCACCGGGGTGAACATCACGTCGAGCCGGCCGGAGACGAGGTCCGCCATGGCTGGCGCCCCGCCGCGATAAGCCACCTGGGTGAAGCGGATTCCCGCCTGGTGCTCGAACAGCGCGGCCGCGAAATGCTGCGAGGAGCCAGCACCGGCGATGCCGCAATTCAGGCTGCCGGGCTCGGCCTTCGCGCGGGCGATGAGCTCGGCCGTGCTCTGTACCGGCAGGTTCGCGCGCACCACCAGCAGGCAGGCGCTGAGCGCCACCAGCGAGACCGGCGCGAAATCCCGCACCACATGGAAGGGGAGGTTGCGATACAGCGCCTGGTTCGTGGCATGCGTGCCCATCGAGCCCATGACGAGGCTGTAGCCATCGGCCGTGCTGCGCGCGACGTGCTCATTGGCCAGGTTGCCCGCCGCCCCCGTGCGGTTCTCCACCAGCACGGACTGGCCGAGGCCGCCCGTGATGGCCTGGGCCACCACCCGCGCCGTGGTGTCCGTGCTGCCGCCGGGCGCGAAGCCGACCAGCAGGCGGATGGGGCGGTCCGGCGCCCAGGCGGGCTGCGCATGCGCGGCGAATGGCAGGGCGAGCAGGGCGGGCAGGCTGCGGCGAAACATGGGCGGTCCTCCGGTTCTTGTTGCCGCCATTGGAGCCCCTCCGCGCCCCGGAAAGCAAGGCGCACCGCCACTCTCTCCGGCCAGCGGCCTCCTTTTCCGTCTACGCCGGCGCCGGGTGCAACCCCGCATACCAGTCGCCGATCTCGCTCGATGTGGCGAAAGCGACTTCGGGATGCGCGGCCAATTCCTGCATCGCCGCGGTGAAGGATTCCATCCGGTGCGGCACGCCGATGACATGCGGGTGCAGCGCCACCGTCATCACGCGCGTGCGGGAAAACCCGTCGCGCGCGAAGAAGGCCAGGCTGTCCCGGATGCGGTCCGCCAGCGCCGATGAGGCGTGCTGGCCGATGACATAGACCGGCACGTCATTCAGCTCGACCGTGTAGGGGATGGAGAGCATCGGGCCGGCCGCCGTGGTCATCCACACCGGCACGTCATCCACCAGCCAGTCATGCAGATAGGTGACGCCGTTGCGCAGCAGCACCTCCGGCGTATCGGCCTTCTCGCTGAGGCCCGCGCCGAGCCAGGCGCGCACCTTCTGCCCCGAGAAGCCGCGCATGATGGCGAGCGACTGCGCCACCACCTCGGCATCGTTCTCGATGGTGGCCAGCGCCCTCTGGTAAAGCCCGTGGCCCACGAATTCCCAATCCGCCTTGAGCATGGCCTCGGCCAGGCGCGGGTAATGCGTGCAGATCTGGGCATTGGAAAGGTTGGAGGCGCGGATGCCGAGTGCCGCGCAGAGCTGCAAGAGGCGCGGCATGCCCACGCGCAGCCCGTATTCCACCCAGGTGAAGTTGGGCACATCGGGCACGGCGCGGATGCCATGCGGCGGCGGCAGCACGGCGCGCGGCATGGGCTGGTCGAAGGGCCAATGCTCGACATTGACGGCGACATTCACGATGAGGCGCTTGCCCTGGTAGGGCGGCAAGGCGGGCGCATCGCCTTCCATCTGGAAGGGAATGCGGGGATTGGCTTCGGGCATGACTGACTCCGGCTGAAGGCGCGAAGCTTTCACGCCGCGCGCAAGCCGGTCAATCTGCGCGGATATTGGCGCGGCGGATGGCCTCGGCCCAGGCCGCGCGGTCGCGCTGCATGCGGGCGGCGAAGGCGTCGGGGCCTTCCACCAGCGGCGTCAGCCCGTTCTCCAGCAGGCGCTGGCGCAGGGTGGGGTCCTGCAGGGCGCGCCCGGTCGCCTCGGCCCAGCGGGCGATGCTGGCCGGCGCCATGCCGCGCGGGCCGCAGAGGCCGAACCAGCCCGCCACCTCCAGCCCCGGCACGGTCTCTGAGAGGCGCGGCGCATTGGCGAATTCCGGCACGCCCTGGGCATCCGCCAGCGCCAGCAGGCGCAGCTCGCCACCCTGGATCTGGCGCATCACATCGCCGAGATTGGTGATGAGCAGGTCGGTGCGGCCGGCGATGACATCCAGCGCGGCCGGTGCCGCGCCGCGATAGGGCACATGCACAAGGTCGAGCCCCGCCATGGCGGCCAGCCGCGCGCCGGTGAGGTGCTGCGCGGAACCCACGCCAGCGCTGGCATAGGTGACGCTGCCAGGCCGCGCGCGGGCCGCGGCGACAAGTTGCGAAAAACTCCGGTAGGGGCCGCGCGCGCCGGTCACGGCGCCATAGCTGGAGAGCGCGACATTCGCGACGGCGACCAGCTCCATGCGCGGATCAATCGGCAGGTTGGCGCCGGGCATTTCCGGGCCGATGGTCATGGTGCCCATGGGGCATTGCAGCAGCACGCTGCCATCGGTGGGGCCGCGCGCCACGTATTCCGCGGCGATCATGCCATTGGCGCCGGTGCGGTTTTCCACCACCACGCGCGTGCCGGTGACGGTGCTGAGCCCCTCGGCGATGAGGCGCCCCACCAGATCGGCGGTGCCGCCGGGGGCGAAGCCCACGATGATGCGCGGCGCGCGCTCCTGCGCCAGGGCCAAGCCGGGCGTCAGCAGCAGGGCGAGCAGGAGAAGGCGCTTCATGGCCGCATCCTCAGGGTGCTGGGCGTGGGGGAGAGCAGCGGCCAGGCCAGCTCCGCGAATTCGCAGAGCAGGCGGCGCGTGTCGCGAGGGTCGATGATCTCTTCCACCCAGAAGGCCTCCGCCGTGCGAAAAGGGCTGCGGAGCTGGTTCAGCCGGTCCTCGATTTCCGCGAGCTTGGCCGCCGGGTCCGCCGCCGCCGCGATCTCGGCGCTGTAGGCGGCCTCGATCCCGCCCTCCAACGGCAGCGAGCCCCAGCGCGCGGAAAGCCAGGCGTAGCGCGGCGAATAGCGGCCGGCCGGCTGATGCACCACGCCGGCCACGCCGAAGGCGTTGCGGATGATCATGGTGCACCAGGGCACGCTCGCCTGGTTCACCGCCGCCATGGCGCGGACGCCCAGGCGAATGGTGGCGGCCTTCTCGGCGGCCAGGCCCACCATGAAGCCCGGGCAGTCCTGGAGATAGACGACAGGGAGGTGGAAGGTCTCGGCGAGGTCCACGAAGCGGATGATCTTGGCGCAGGCATCGGCGGTCCAGGAGCCGCCATAGAAGAACGGATCGCTCGCCATCAGCGCCACGGGCTTGCCGTTCAGCCGCGCGAGGCCGGTGATGATGCTGCGGCCGAACATGCGGCCCATCTCGAAGAAACTGCCCTCGTCCACCACCGCGCTGATGATGGGCCGCATCTGATAGACGCGCCGCCGGTCGCGCGGGATATGGGTGAAGAGCTTTTCCTCCCGCCGGTTCGGGTCATCGGTCGGCGCGGTGACAGGCGGCAGGCCATAAACGGAGGATGGCAGGTAGGAGAGGAAGCGCCGCGCGCATGCGAAGGCCTCCGCCTCGCTTTCCACCGCGTGATCCACCGCGCCGGCCTTGGTCTGGATGTCCCAGCCGCCGAGCTCCTGCTTCGTCAGATCCTCGCCCAGCCGCTTCACCACCGGCGGGCCGGCGACGAACATCGCCGAGGTCTCCTTGGTCATCACCGAGTAATGGCTGGCGGCCAGCCGCGCGGCCCCCAGGCCCGCGACGGAACCGAGGCCCAAGCCCACCACCGGCACCATGCTCAGATTGGCGCCCGTGTAGTGGTAGAGCATGGTGCCGCCGACACCGCCCGGCAGGTTCGCGCGGCCCGTCGTCTCGATCGTCTTCACCGAACCGCCGCCGCCCGAACCCTCGATGATGCGGATGATGGGCAGGCGATATTCATGCGCCATGCGCTCGGCCATGATGGGCTTCTCGCGGATGGTCGCATCGGCCGAGCCGCCGCGCACGGTGAAGTCATCGCCCACCACCACCACGGGGCGGCCTTCCACCCGGGCGCGGCCCATGACGCAGTTCGAAGGCGTCAGCGCCTTCAGCGTGCCATCCGGCGCGTATTCCGCCTGGCCCGCGATGGCGCCGATCTCGTGAAAGCTGCCCGGATCAATCACGCCCTCGATGCGCTCACGCACGGTCAGCCGCCCGCCCGCATGCTGCCGCGCGATCTTGTCTTCGCCGCCGAGCTTGCGCGCCTCGGCCTCCCGCGCGCGCAGCTCGTCCAGTTCCGGTTGCCAGGTCATGCGGCGGGCTCCTTCGCGGTGTCTTCCACCAGGCGCTTGCGGGCGGCCTCCAGGAAGCCGGTGGTCATGCGGCCCTCGCGCATTTCGGGCGCGCGCAGGGCGGCGGCGAGGAAGGGCGCGTTGAGGCGCACGCCCTCGGCGCGGCATGCGTCGAGGGCGGCAGCGAGGCGCACGAGCGCCGCCGCGCGCGTGGGCGCATGGGCGATGATCTTGCCGATCATAGAATCGTAGTAGGGCGTCAGCAGATCGCCCGTGCGGAAGCCGGCATCCACGCGCAGGCCGGGCGCTTCGGGCGGGAGGTCCAGCACACCCAGCCGCCCGGGCGAGGGCAGGAAGTTGCGCGTTGCATCCTCGGCGCAAAGGCGGGCTTCGACCGCGTGGCCATCCAGGCGGATGTCATCCTGGCGGAAGGGCAGCGCCTCGCCGGCCGCGATGCGCAGCTGCCATTCCACGAGATCGAGCCCTGTCACCATCTCGGTCACCGGATGCTCCACTTGCAGGCGGGTGTTCATCTCCATGAACCAGATGCGGTCGGGGCGCAGCGGCGCTTCGGCGATGAACTCCACCGTGCCGGCGCCGATGTAGCCGACCGCGCGGGCCAGGGCGCAGGCGCGGCGGCCGAGCTCGGCGCGCAGGGCTGCGTCCATGCCGGGAGCCGGGCATTCCTCCACCAGCTTCTGGTGGCGGCGTTGCAGCGTGCAGTCGCGTTCATGCAGGTGCAGGACGTTGCCATGCGCATCGGCGAGGATCTGCACCTCGATGTGGCGCGCGGGTTCGACCAGCTTTTCCAGCATCAGCCGGTCATCGCCGAAGATCGCGGCTTCGCGGCGGGCCGCATCCAGCGCGGCGGCGAGGTCCTCGGCGCGGGCCACGCGGCGCATGCCACGCCCGCCGCCGCCGCCGATGGCCTTGACCATGACGGGATAGCCGATGCGCGCCGCCGCCTCGGCCAGGTCATCGCCGGCATGGCCAGGCAGGCAGGGCACGCCCGCCTGTTCCGCCAGGACGCGCGCCGCAGCCTTGCCACCCATGGCGCGGATGGCGGAAGGCGGCGGCCCGATGAAGATCAGGCCGGCCTTCGCGCAGGCCTCGGCGAAATCGGCGTTCTCGCTGAGGAAGCCGTAGCCGGGATGCACAAAGCGGGCGCCGCTGCGCTCGGCCGCGGCGATGATCGCGGGGATGCAGAGGTAGCTCTCACGCGGATGGGCAGGGCCGATGTGTTCGGCGCGGTCGGCGGCTTCCACATGCAGCGCCGTGGCGTCCACGTCCGAAAAGACGGCGATGCTGGGCCAGCCCAGGCGCCGGCACGTCCGCGCGATGCGCACCGCGATCTCGCCGCGATTGGCGATGAGGACGGGGCCGCTCACCGCCTGAAGATCGCGACCGCCTGGCCTTCCTCCACCTGCTGGCCCTCGGCCACCAGGACTTCCACCACCGTGCCGTCATGCGGCGCGCCGATGGGGATTTCCATCTTCATGGATTCCAGGATGAGGATGGGCTCATCCTCGGCCAGCGCGGTGCCCGCGGGCGCCGTGATCTTCCAGACGGAAGCGCCGATTTCGGCGCGGATGGTGATCATGGGGCTTCCTCGCATCGGGCCGGCTTGGCACGGCCCGTTGCGGAAATCCTGGCCCCGGCGCGGCCGCCGCACAAGAGCGCCGCTCAGCGCGAGTGGCGGTTCTCCGGCACCGGCAGCCCCAGATGGTCGCGCAGCGTGCGCCCCGCATATTCCCTGCGGAACAGCCCGCGCCGCTGCAATTCCGGCACGACGAGTTCGACGAAATCCTCCAGCGGCGTCGGGTAATAGGGGAACATGAGGGTGAAGCCGTCACAGGCCCCCTGCCCCACCCAATGCGCCATGCTGTCCGCGATGCTGGCCGGCGTGCCCACCAGCAATTGGTGCCCGAGCGAGGTGCCGAGGTAGCGCGCCACCTGGATGATGCTGAGGTTTTCCCGCGCGGCCTTGGCCATCAGATGCTGCTGCCGCGCCTTGGCGGCATTGCTGGGCGGCAGCGGCGGCAAGGGCGCATCGGGCGGGAAGCTGTGGATGTCGAGATCGCCACACAACCGCGCCAGCAGGCGCATGGCATTGGCATCCGAGAGCAGGCCTTGCAGCGTTCGGTACTTCTCCTGCGCCTCCTCCTCCGTGCGGCCGATGATGGTCATCAGCCCCGGCATCACCTTCACATGCTGCGGGTTGCGCCCGTGCCGCGCGGCGCGCGCCTTGAGGTCACTGGTGAAGGCCTGCGCCTCGGCCAATTCGCTCTGCGCGGTGAAGACAAGATCGGCCGTGCGCGCCGCCAATTCCATGCCGGCATCGGAGGAGCCCGCCTGCGTCACGATGGGCCGCCCCTGCGGCGAGCGCGCCATGTTCAGCGGTCCACGCACCGAGAAATGCTTGCCGTGGTGATTCAGGTGGTGAAGCTTGCTCGGATCAATGAAGTTGCCGCTCGCCTTGTCGCGCAGCATCGCCCCATCCTCGAAGCTGTCCCAGAGGCCGGCGACGACGTCGTAGAATTCCTCAGCGCGTTCGTAGCGCTCGGCGTGCAGCATGTGGTGGTCGGCGCCGAAATTCCCGGCCTCATCCTCGATCTGCGAGGTGACCAGGTTCCAGCCCGCGCGGCCGCCGCTGATATGGTCGATCGAGGCGAAGCGGCGGGCGATGTTGTAGGGCTCGTTGTAGGTGGTGGTGGCCGTCGCCACCAACCCGATATGCTTCGTCACCGTAGCCAGGGCCGCCAGCAGCGTGGTCGGCTCCAGATAGGCCTGGCGCGCCTGGGTGGGCCGGAAGCCCTGCACGCCATCCAGCCCGGCGCTGCCATTCACCGCCACCGTGTCCTGGAAGAAGATCGTGTCCAGCTTGCCGCGCTCGGCCGCCTGGGCGATGCGGACATATTGCGCGAATTCCATGTCGCATTCCGGGATGGCGTCCGGATGGCGCCAGCCGGCGGAATGGCTGCCGGGGGTGAACAGGAAGGCGGCCAGGTGCATCATGGAACCGGCCGGATTTCCGTCGCCATCGTGTATTGATCACCGCGCGGTGTCAGGCGCAGGCCCCGCCGCACGCCCCAGGTCGAGCGCATGAAGAAGATGGGCAGCAGCGCCTGGTTCTCGATGGCGAAGCGCACCGCCTGTTGCGTGGCGGCCTCGCGCGCCGCGTCATCGAAAGTGCTGTCCGCCACATCCAGCAGCCGGTCCATCTCCGGGTTGGAATAGCGCGTGCGGTTCCAGCCGCCATGGGCGCGGGCCGCGTTGGGCGTGCGCACCAGCGCCGTCAGCCCCTCGCTCGCCAACCCGCTGGAGGAGCCGAAGATGGAGAGATGCGCACTCAGCTCCGGCACGCCGCTCGGCAGCAGCGTGGCGCTGCGGCGGAGATAGATGGGCATGGGCAGCGCCTCAATGGTGGTGCGGATGCCCACCGCCGTCAGCATCTGCGCGATGGCCTGGCAGGTGCGGCTGTCGCCCGCGAAGCGGTCCTGCGTGCAATGCAGGTTGAGGTTGAAGCCCTGCGGCAGCCCCGCCTCGGCCAGCAGGCGGCGGGAGAGGGCGGGGTCGAAGGCCGGCAGCTGGATGCTCGGGTCATGGCCGATGAAGCCGGGGGCGGCCACCTGGTTGGCCGGCGTGGCACCGCCTTCCATGACGCGCTCGGCCAGCGCCCGGCGGTTGATGGCGTGGGTCATGGCCTGGCGCACGCGCTGGTCGCGCAGCGGGTTCGCGGCCAGGGGCTGGCCATCGGCGCCCGTGGCGTTGGGGATGCTGGCGCTCATGCTGTCGAGGTAGAAATAATGGGTGAAGATGCTGTCGCCCGAGACCAGCTGCGTGCGGCTGTCATTCTGGATGCGCTCATGCAGGCCCGATGGGACGGTATCAATCACATCCACATCGCCGGCCAGCAGGGCAGCGACGCGCGCGCTGTCATTGGAGATGAAGCGATAGGTCACGCGCGCCCAGGGCTCGGCCGGGCCGCGCCAATTGGGGCTGCGCTCCAGCACCACATCCTGGTTGGGCGTCCAGCGGATCCAGCGATAGGGGCCGGTGCCGAGCGCCGCGCGGCCGCCGTTGAAATCGGCCTCGCTCGCATCCGTCGCGCCGCGCTCGCTCAGGATGGCGATGGCGACGAGGAAATGCGGCTGCAAGGGCGTGGGCACGCGGGTCGTCACGCGCAGCGTCCGCGCATCCACCACCTCGATCGCCGTGATGTTGCGCACGGCACTGGCATAGGTGCGCGGACCCTGCGCGGCCTGGGCGCGGCGGATGGAGAAGGCGACATCACTCGCCGTCAGCGGGCTGCCATCATGGAAATTCACGCCCGGGCGCAAGCGGAACTCCCAGGTCAGCGGATCAATCGCCCGCCAGGATTCCGCGAGCCCCGCCTCGGCGCGCAGCTGCGCGTTCTGGGTCAGCAGCGTCTCGAAGACATGCAGCTGCACATTGCGATTGGGCGTGAAGGTGAGGTGCGGGTCGGCACTGTCCACCGCGGCCTTCATGCCGATGCGCAAATTCTGCGCCGCCGCCGGCTGCATGGCCAGCAGCAAGGCCACCAATGCCCCGTATCGCATATGCGTCATCAACTTCCTCCGCGCGGATTTCCACAGGATGACACGCCGGGGTGGCCTTGCGCCACAAGCCCAAAGCCGGGCCAGATATCGCCCAGTGGCATGGCCACGCCCAGGAAGCGGGCGCCCCCGCCAGCAAGGAGACCGGCTTTGATGCAAACCCCGCCACGCCAGATGCATCTGGGCGTCTTCGTCCTCGGCACCGGCAACCACATCGCCGGCTGGCGCTATCCGGGGGCGGCCGACAGCTTCCAGAGCCTGCCCGTCATCCAGGAGATCGCCCGCATCGCCGAGCGCGGCAAGTTCGACCTGCTGTTTCTCGGCGACAGCCTGGTGGCCGGCGTGAATGACCACCCCTCCTTCACCGCGCGCTTCGAGCCGCTCACCATGCTGGCGGCCCTGGCCGCGACGACGACGCATCTGGGCCTCGGCGCCACCTCCTCCACCACCTATGGCGAGCCCTATTCCGTGGCGCGCGCCTTTGCCTCGCTGGACCATCTGAGCGGCGGGCGGGCGGCGTGGAATGCCGTCACCTCCTCCGGCGCCAAGGCGGCAGCGAATTTCGGACGCGAGCATCCGCGCCATTCCGCGCGCTACGAAGTGGCGGAGGAATTCGTGGATGTGGTGCGCGGGCTGTGGGATTGCTGGGATGATGGCGCCATCATCGCCGACCACACCACCGGGCAATACATCAATCCGGACAAGGTGCGGGAGCTGAACCACAAGGGCGAATTCTTCCAGGTGAAGGGGCCGCTCAATATCGGCCGCTGCCCACAGGGCCAGCCCATCATCCTCCAGGCCGGAAGCTCCGAACCCGGCCTCGCGCTGGCCGCGCGCACGGCGGATGTGGTGTTTTCCGTGGTGCAGGATCTCGACGAAGCCAAGCTTGCCTATCGCGCGCTGAAGGACCTCCTGCCGAAATATGGCCGCGTGGAATCCGACGTCGCGCTGCTGCCCGGCGTGATGCCGGTGATCGGCGCCACAGACGCGGAAGCGCGGGAGAAGCTGAACGTGCTGCAAGGCTTCGTCACCGGCAGCAATGCCGCCACGCTCCTCTCGCAGCGGCTTGGCGTGGATGTCTCGGGCTTGCCGCTGGATGAGCTGGTGCCGGACCTGCCTTTGCCCGACAGCTCGCACGGCTTTGCCCGCACCATGCTGGCCAAGGCCAAGCGCGAGCGGATGACCTGGCGTGACCTGCACAACCTGACCGGCGCCGCCCGCGGCCATTGGGTGATCTGCGGCACGCCCGAGAGCATCGCCGATACGCTGGAGCTGTGGTTCCACGAGAAGGCCGCGGATGGCTTCAACATCCTGCCGCCCTATTTCCCCGGCGGTTTCGATGATTTCGTGGACCAGGTGGTGCCCATCCTCCAGGCCCGGGGCCTCTTCCGGCGCGACTATTCCGGGACCATGCTGCGCGACCATCTGGGCCTGGCGCGACCGCCAAACAGGCTCTTCGCGGGATAGGGGGAAGCATGCGCTGGGGGCGCGAGACGAATATCCTGCTGCTGGCGCTGGGCGCCATGTTCGTGCAGCAGAGCTTCGCCTCGCTCGGCCGCAGCCTGCCCAGTGTCATCGCGCCCGCCATCATCACCGACCTCGGCATCGATGCCGCCTGGGTGGGTGTCTATGTCAGCCTGATCGCGGTCTCGGCGCTGGCCTTCCAGCTCGGCTGCGGCAGCTTCATCATCCGCTACGGCGCCCTGCGGATGAGCCAGATTGCGCTGGTGCTGCTGGCGCTGGGCCTGTTTGCGGCCTCCTCCGGATGGATCGTGCTGCTGGCGCTTTCGGCCATCATCGGCGGTGGTGGCTCGGCGATCTCCACCCCGGCCAGTTCGCATCTGCTGGGCCGCTATTCACCGCCGAAATACGCGCCGCTGGTGTTCTCGGTGAAGCAGACCGCGGTGCCGGCCGGGCTGCTGCTGGCCGGCCTCGCCGGGCCTGCCATCACCTATTGGGGCGGTTGGCAGCTGGCGCTGGATGTCGCCGCCATCTCCTGCCTCGTCTTCGCGCTGCTGCTGCAACCCACGCGGCGCGAATTCGATTCCGACCGCGTGCCAAGCCGGCGCTTCCACCTCTCGGACTTCAAGACCACCATCACCGCGGTGATCGCAACGCCGGAGCTGCGCAACCTCTCCTTCGCCTGCTTCGCCTTCAACGGCTTGCAGACGGTCTTCACCTCCTACTTCATCCTCTACCTCGTGGATCTCGGGCAGAGCCTCGCGCTGGCGGGCTTCATCTTCGCCGTGGCGATGTTCGTGGCGGTGCCCTGCCGCATCTTCTGGGGGTGGCTGGGCAGCACCATGGTGACGCCGCGCGCGATGATGGGCGGCCTGGCGCTGGGCATGGCGGCGAGCACGCTGGTGATGGGCTTCTACGGCCCCTCCTGGCCGGTCTTCCTGATCGGGCTGACGGCCAGCATCCTCAGCGCCACCGCCATGTCCTGGCATGGCGTGCTGCTGGCCGAGGCCGCGCGGCTGGCACCGCCGGGCATGCGCGGCGGTGCGACGGGGGGCGTGCTCTCCTTCGGGCAATTGGGCGGGCTCCTGCTGCCGCTGATCTATGCGCTGCTGCTCTGGACCACCGGCAGCCATGGGCTGGGCTTTGCGGTCTGCGGGCTGCCGGCGCTGGTGGTGGGTATCGTTCTTTCGCGCAAAGCCGCCTGAGCGCTGGACAAGGCGGCAAAGCGCCTCGCATGCTGCGCACTCCGCTTGCGCGAGGAGATCCTGGATCATGCAACGTCGTTCCCTGATGCAGGCGGGGCTCGCCGCATCGCTCGCCGCACCCGCCGCCACCCGCGCGCAATCCGCGACAACGCTGCGCTTCATCCCGCAGCAGGACCTCATCGTCCTCGATCCCGTCACCACCACCGCCTACATCACGCGCAACCATGGCTACATGGTCTTCGACACGCTCTACGGCATGGATGGCCGCTTCCAGGCGACGCCGCAGATGGTGGACGGCCACACCATCGAGAATGACGGCAAGCTGTGGAACCTGCGCCTGCGCGACAATCTCTGGTTCCATGACGGCACGCCGGTGCTGGCCAAGGATTGCGTCGCCAGCATCCGGCGCTGGGCGCGGCGCGACCCCTTCGGCGTCACCCTCATGCAAGCGACGGACGAGCTCTCCGCGCCCGATGACAAGACGATCCGCTTCCGCCTGAAGCGCCCCTTCCCGCTGCTGCCCATCGCCCTCGGCAAGGCCTCGGTTCCGGTCTGCGCCATGATGCCGGAGCGGCTGGCCAACACCGACCCCTTCCAGCAGGTGCCGGAGATGGTCGGCAGCGGCCCCTTCCGCTTCAAGGCGGATGAGCGCGTGGCGGGTGCCAAGATCGTCTACACGAAGTTCGAGCGCTACGTGCCCCGCAGCACCGGCACGCCGAGCTGGACCGCCGGCCCCAAGGTGGTTCACTTCGACCGCATCGAGTGGAACTCGATGCCCGATGCCTCCACCGCCAATTCGGCGATGCTGAACAATGAGCAGGATTGGCAGGAATACGCCTCGCTCAACCATCTCTCCATGCTGCGCCGGGCGCGCAACCTGCGCATGCAGAACCTGGACCCGACGGGCTATGTCTCCATGCTCCGGGTCAATCACCTGCAGGCTCCGTTCAACAACCCGGCCATCCGCCGCGCCCTCTGGGGAGCGATTGACCAGACGGCCTGCATGCATGCATTGGTCGGGCCTACGGAGACGAGCCTCTATCACGTGCCGCTCGGCTTCTTCGCGCCCAATACGCCCATGGCCTCGGAGGTCGGGCTCGATCCGCTGCGCGGCCCGCGCGACATGGCCGCCGTGCAGCGCGCCCTGCGCGAGGCGGGCTACCGGGGCGAGACGGTGCTGCTGATGATCCCGAGCAATTCCGCCTCGCTCGCCCTGCAAGGCGAGGTGATGGCCGATACGCTCAAGCGCGCCGGCATGAATGTCGAGGTCTATGCGGTGGAGTTCAACGCCATGCTGCAACGGCGCAACCGCCGCGGTCCCGTCAGCGAGGGCGGCTGGAGCGCCTTTGTCACCAACTGGTCCGGCTCCGATTGGCTGAGCCCGGCCGGGCATATCGCGCTGCGCGGCAATGGCGAGGCGGGCTATGCCGGCTGGGCCACGATGCCCCGCATCGAGGCGCTGCGCGAAGCCTGGTTCACCGCCCCGGACGAGGCCGCGCAACAGGCCATCTGCCGCGACATCCAGCTCGAAGCCATGCGGGAGGTGCCCTATTACCCGCTGGGCCAGGTGATGCAGCCCACCGTCTTCCGTTCCAACCTCACGGGTGTTATGGAAGGCTTCTCCACCTTCTGGAATGTGCGGCGCGCATGAGCCCGCGTGACACGGCGCTGGCCTATATCAGCGCGAATGAGCCCCGCTTCTCGGAATTCTGCCAGCGCATCTGGGCGCATGCGGAACCCGCCTGGCGCGAATACAAATCCGCGCGCGACTATGTGGAGTTGCTCCGCGCCGAGGGTTTTTCCGTCGAGGCCGGATCGGGTGGCATGCCCACCGCCTTCGTGGCGACATGGGGCAGCGGCAAGCCGGTGCTGGCGGGCTTCTCGGAGTATGACGCGGTGCCCGGCAATTCGCAGCAGGTGGTGCCGCGCGAAGCCCCGCGCGAGGGCGTACACCCCTATGCCGCCGGCCACACCGACCCGCATTCGGTGCTGGGCACCGCCTCCCTCGTCGCCATGCTCGGCGCCAAGGCTGCCATGGAGAAACACGGCATCGCCGGCACGCTGAAGCTGTTCGGCGAGCCGGCCGAGAAGGTCTGCGGCTCCAAGCCCGTGCATGCGGCGAAGGGCTATTACAACGACCTCGACGCCGCAGTGGTCTGGCATCCCTGGCCGTCCAACACCGTCACCTCCGACACGCAATTCGGCGCCTATTGGTCCTGCGTGATCACCTTCGAGGCGGCGGACCCGGAGAACTGGATCGACCCCACGCTCGTGCCCATCGAGGGCGCGCACGCCAATGCGCGCTGCCCCGGCGCGCTGGATGCGATGTGCCTGATGTACACCACGACCAAGTACACCAAGGAGGCGATGTTCCCGCATGCCGGCTCCTGGACGCTGAATGAATTCGTCCTGGGTGATGGGGGCGCGACCTCGGACAACCTGGCGCCGCGCTTCTCGCAGATCCAGTATTCCTGGCGCGCCTCCAACCTCGGCATCCAGGAGCAGATCTGGCGCGTGCTGGCCAATAATGCGCGGCATGCGGCGGCCAGCACCGGCTGCCGCGCCTTCGTGCGCTGGGTGACCAAGACCCGCGTGGGCCTGCCCAACCAGGTGATGACGGACCTCACCTGGAAGAACCTGCAAGCCGTGGGCGCGCCGGTCTATGACGAAGCCGCGCTGGAATTCGGCCGCGAGATCCAGCGCAATCTCGGCATTGCCCCGATGGCGGACCCCTTTATCCCTTCCGCCGCCCGGCTGACCCCGCCCGCGGAGAATGAGGCGAAGCTCCGCGCCGGCCTGCCCGCCTGGCAGAAGCATCTCAGCGCCGATGATTATGTGGAGTTCTGCTGGCACGCGCCCACGGTGCGCCTGCTCGCTGCCAGGCCGCGCCTGCGCCCGCCCAGCCCCGGCTTTTCCTATCCGAACTGGGCCTATCTCGCCCTCGGCGGCCTGCCCGGCGCGGTGGACCCGGGCATGTTCGTGGCCGCCCGCACCATGGCGCTGACTTATGTGGACCTGGCGACCGAGCCCGCGACGCTGGCCGCCGCCCAGGCGGAATTCCGCGAGCGCAGCGGCATCGGCACGCCCGCCTGGGTGCCGCCTTTGCTGCCGGCGGATTTCGACCCGCCGGTGGACCTCCGCTGGCCGGAATACGTCACCACGGCGCGGGGCGAGGAATGGTGCATGCCGACGCCGCACCAAGGCACCGGCGCGGGCGAGGCCCTCTGAGGGCCAGCCGCGCTCACGCCAATCCGCCGGCCCAGCACCAGCCGATGCCGCGCTGGGCGTGCTTCACCTGGCACCACTCGGCGATGCCATAGACCCGCTCGCCCGTCTGGAGGGCGAGCACATCCACCTCCTCGCCCGGGGTGAGCTGGAAGAGCCTGGACGCGGCGGAGGAGGCAGCGTCGCGCACATTCAGATGCACCCTGGCCGCGCGCATGGTGGCGGGCTGGGGCGCGTCGGTGGCGGCGAAGGCGGCGCCGAAATCCTTGACCGTCCGGACCACATCCGCGATCAGCCCGTCATAGCTCTTGCCGATGGCGGTCAGCCCCTGGCTCGGATCGCGCTTCCGCTTGGGGTCCAGCACCTCATGGCCGACGATGCGCCAGCTGGGGTCGAGGCCATGGGCCACGCAAAGCTTCGCCAGCGTCCAGACATAGCGGCGATAGGTGTCCTCCGGCCGGATCGTGCCGCCATAGCAAAGCTCCACGCCGATCGCAGCACTATTGGCATCGGCGCCGAACATCTGGTTGTCGGTCGGGACGCTGTAGAGGACGTGATAGGCGATCTCCGCCGCACTTCCGGCGACGAGGCCCGAGGGCACCGTCTCGATCACCTCGCGGTCATCCACGAAGAGATGCGCGGAGGAAACCTGGCCGGGCGGCGGGTTCGGGTCGTTCTGGTACCAGCGCGCATGGGCGCGCGCGCTGGCCCCCGGATTGCCCGTGTCATGCGCGACAAGGAAGACCATCTTCTGGATCTTCGCACCCGGGCGGCGCTTGGAGCCGAGCGGCGCCAGCTCGGGGATGACGGTGAAGCTGTCGGGCTGGAGTTTCATGGCGGTCACCCATAGACGAAGGGTTGCGGGGGGGCGGTGAGGCGGTCTGGCACGGGTCCGCGCGCGACCTCGGGCGTGCTGGGCGCCGGCGCCGGGCTGGGCGCGGGGCTGGGCGCCGTGGAGCTCTGGGCCGTCTCGGGCTTCATCGTGGAGCGGATGGCGATGACCTTGCTCAGCAGGTCGAACCAGAAGGGCGCGCCGAGCGTCGCGGCCAGGGCGAAGGCGAGATAGCCGATCAGCAGTTCAGCCAAGCCGATGCCGCCCTCGCCGCCCGCGGCTCTCGGCAGGCTCGGCCACACCGCGGCACCCCAGCCGATCGGCAGGCCGGTGCGGCGCACCGCGTCATCCAGCTTGCGCAGATCAACCTCGCCCAGCGCCTGTTGCGGCGGGGCCGTGGTGGTCGCGATCCGCACCAGGCTCTCGCGCGCCGTCTGGTCCACCGAGAGATGCTGGGCGATGATCACGGCGTTGAGGTTCAGCGCGACAGCGAAGATCAGCCCGCCCAGGAAGAGGAACCATTGCGTGTGCCGGCGGTACCAGCCGGAGGCGCGGTCCATGCTGTTGTCATACCAGGCGGCGAGTTCGGCCTTCACCTGCTCGGCACTCGCGCCCGCCTGCTGGGCGAACAGGGCATAGGCCCTGGCCGCCGCGCTGTCGGCCGGCAGCTTCTGGCCGGCGGCGGCGAGGTCCATCACCGCGGTCGCGAAGGCCATGGGCGGGATGTAGGAGGGCGCGTTGGTGCCCAGGCCGGGCTTCACCGTGCCGCCCTGGTAGAGCGCATAGATCAGCGGATGCGCCTGGAAGGCAGTGAGCGCGCCCTTCACCTGGTCCGCCTGGCCAGGGGTGGCACTGCCAATGCCACCGCCAATGCCACCGCCCTGGGGACCCAGCAGCTCCGCCAGCGCCTTTTGCAGATTGTTGGCGCGGCTTTTCAGCACGCTTTCCACCGTCTCGCGCGCGGCCGCCATGATCAGGCTGAAGAGGAGAAACATGAGGATCAGCCCGATGGCGACCTCCAGGATTTCCGATCCGAACATCGTCACACTCCGCGCTGCGCCATGGGATGCTTCGGGCATAGGATGGTCAGACCATGCGAGGGTATGACATTTTTCACTTTTGCCGCCGCGGGCCGGCCCTGCGGCGGCCGCCACGGCAAGGCCCCTTGCATCCTCAAGCGGGGCCCGCCGTTATCCACCGGGAGACAAACCCGCCCGTCCATGTGCATAAGGCGGAAACCCGTGATGGAAGAACCGCTTGCGCTGGGGACCCTCTCGGCAGTTGGGAGGCGTGCTGGCCCTGGCCCTGTTGCTGGCCCCGCCCTCCCTGCCGCAAAGCTTGCAGGAGACGGCGCAGGAGGAACCTCCGACGCAGCCCTATCGCACGCGCATCACCCCCACCGGCGACGCCGCCCTCGATGCGTTGCTGCGCTCCACATCGAACCTCGTGGCGCTGCAGGACGTGGCGCCCACCGATGCGGAAGGCATCGCCGCCCGCATCGCCGCCGAGCCCGAGCGGCTGCGCCCCGTCCTCGATTCCCAGGGCTATTGGGCCGGGCACATCGCCATCGCCCGGAACGGCGAGGAGGTGGTGATCGAAATCACCCCCGGCCCGCGCTACACGCTGCGCCACATCACCGTGACGGGCGAGCCCGCGCCCGACCTCGCCCCCGGTGCCCCTGCCCGCGCCGATGACGTGCTGGCCGCCGAGGCCGCCCTCCTCGCCCGGCTGCGCCGCGACGCCCATCCGCTGGCGGCCATCACCCGCCAGGTCACGGTGGACCACCCGGCCCAGGCCATGGACATCGCCTTCACCGTCACCCCCGGCCCCCGCGCCGATTTCGCCGAGCCCGTGGTGACCGGCACCGAGCGCGTGAACCCGGAAGTGGTGCGCCGCGTGGCCGCCCTGCGCCTGGCCGAGCAAAGCTACAGCCCCGAGCGCCTGGCCCGGGCGCGGGCCGATGTCGCCGCACTGGGCCCCTTCGCCTCGGTGCGGATGGAGCCGGGCACGGCGCTGGATGCGAAGGGCCGCCTGCCGGTGACGGTGCATGTGCAGGAACGCCCCTTCCGCGTGCTCAGCGCCAATGCCGCCTATGAGACGAATTACGGCGCCTCGGTCCGCTTCGGCTGGCAGCATCGCAACCTGCTGGGCGGCGCCGAGAATCTGCGCGTGGAGCTGGAAGCGAGCCGCATCGGCACCGATCCCAATTTGCTCAACGCCCGCGCCGCCGTCACCTGGCGGCAGCCCCTGCCCTGGGGCTGGGATGGCATGCTGGTGGGTGGCCCCAGCCTCGTCCGGGACCGGCTGGAGAGCTATGACCGCAACGCCTTCATCTTCAACCTCGCCTATGAGCGGCGGCTGGGCGACCGCTGGACGCTCACCACCGGGCCGGTCGCGGAAATCGGCGAGAGCGCGCCGGCGGGCCTGCCGCTCACCCCGTACCAGCTGGCCGGCTGGGCCTTCGGCGCGCGGTTCGACAGCACGGACAGCCTGCTGGACCCCCGCGGCGGCATCCGCGCCCAGGGCAGCGTGACGCCTTCCTACGCCTTCCAGGCCAGCACGGCCTATCTGCCGCTGCGCATCACGGGCTCCACCTATGTCGACGTGACCGGCGATGGCCGCAGCATCCTGGCGCTGCGCGGAACACTCGGCAGCCTGGTGAACACCACGGCCGAGAACGTCCCGCCCAGCCAGCGCTTCTATGCCGGCGGCGGCGGCTCGGTGCGGGGCTATGACTACCAGTCCATCGGGCCACGGACCGCGCAGGGGAAGCCCGCGGGCGGGGCGAGCCTGCTGGAGGGCTCCATCGAATGGCGCCAGCGCTTCGGCGAGAGCTATGGCGCGGTGGCCTTCGTGGATGTCGGCGCGGTCGGCACGCAATCCTTCGCGCCCACGGATGAGCTGCGCGTCGGCGCCGGGCTGGGCTTCCGCTACTACACCGCCATCGGGCCGATCCGCGCCGATATCGCCGTGCCGCTGGTGAGGCAGCAGGGCAGCGGGGCCTTCGGCTTCTATATCGGCATCGGGCAATCCTTCTGATGCGCCGCGCGCTCCTCATCCTCGCCGTCCTGATCACCCTGCCCATCTTGGCCGTGGTCGCGCTGTTGAGCCCGCTTGGTCTCCCTTGGGGCCTGACCTTCGCCGCCGGCTTCGTGCCCGGCCTGCGCGTGGAAGGCGTCTCCGGCGCCCTGCCGGCGCGCCTGGCCGTGGAACGCCTCAGCCTTGCCGATGCACAAGGCCCCTGGCTGGAGCTGGAGGGCGTGGAACTCCGCCTCGCCTGGCGCGAGCTGTGGGAGCGGCGGCTGCGGCTCACGGCGGTGGCGGCCCAGCGCGTCACCCTGCACCGGCTGCCACCCTCGGCGCCCAGCGAGCCCTCACCTTTGGCCCTGCCGCAGCTGCCGCACTTGCCCCTGGCCATCCGCGTGGATGCGCTGGACCTGCCCCGCATCAGCCTGGGCGCGCCCGTGCTGGGCCAGGCGGCGGAGCTTTCGCTGGCCGGCGCGCTGGGGCTGGAGGCGGCGCGGCTTTCCGCCAGCCTCGTGCTGCAAAGGCTGGACCGGCCCGGCCATGCGCGGCTGCAACTGGCGCTGGATGGCACCCATCTGACGGGCCGGCTGGAGGCCGCCGAGCCGCCGGGCGGTCTGGTCGCCACCCTCGCCGGCCAGCCGGATGCCCCCTTCTCGGCCGATCTGTCCCTGGATGGCCCGGCCAGCGGGGCGGAATGGCGGCTGGAGGCCACGCTGGGCCCGGCCGAGGCACGGCTTGGCGGCAATGCCAGCCTCTCGCCCGAGGGCGCCGTGGCGCTGGCGCTGAATGGCAGCGTGACGCCCGATGGGCTGCTGCCCGCGCAATTCGCGCCGCTCGCGGCCCAAGTGACGCTGGCGGCCGCGCTGGCCCGCGCGCCGGATGGGGCGCTCAGCCTCGACCGCCTGGCCCTCGCCCTCCCCGCCGGGCGGCTGGAGGGCGAGGCCCGGCTGGATGCGGCCGAAGCACTCACCGGCCGCATCCGGCTGGAGGCCGCCGCCCCCGCGCTCTTCGCCCCCTGGCTGCCCCCCGGCCTGACCTGGGGCGCCCTCACCGCCGAGGGGCGCGTCACCGGCCGCCTGGCCGCGCCGGCGCTGGACGTCACCGTCACCAGCCAGGCGCTGGCCGGGCTGGGCGAGGCGGATGCCTGGCTGGGCGAGACGCTGCGCCTGCAAGCGCGACTCACCCCGGGCCGCGTCGAAGCCCGCCTGGCGGGCGAGCGGGTTGAGGCCACCCTCTCCGGCCCCATCCAGGCCCCCTATGACTTCGCCTTCGCGCTCACCGCGCGCGACCCGCCGCGCCTCACTGGCGAAATCACCGCCAATGGCCGCCTGACCGGCACGGCCGAGGCGCCAAGCCTGCAAGCCGAGATCGCCGCCGAACGCCTGGAAGGCCAGGGCCAGGTGCTGGAGGGGCTGCGCCTGACGGCCACGGCCTCGACCAGCGCCGTGCAACTGGAAGGGACTGGCCGCTTCCAGTCCCGCCCGCTGAACCTTGCCTTGGCGGCGCGGCGCGAGGGGGATGTGCTGCGCCTGGACCGCCTCGAAGCCGGCTTCGCCGAGATGACGCTCACCGGCGCCGGCCAGGGCGCCCTGCCCGCCGGCCCCTTCACCGGCGAGGTCCGGCTGGACGCGCCGGATCTGGCGCGGCTGGAACTCGGCCTGGCCGGACGGCTGGCGGCCAGCGTGACCGCCAGCGCCGTGCCCGGCGCCAGCGGCCCCGCCGCCCAGGGGCTGCGCCTGCGGCTGGAAGGCACGGGCGTGGGCACCGGCACCACCCGCGCCGCGATGCTGGCCGAGGCCGAGGGCAGCCTCGCCGCCCTCGCCTTCCGCCTGGGCGTCACCCTGCCCGAGGGCGCGGTGAACCTGGCGGGCGACCTGGCCTGGGTGGAGGAGGAGGCACGCATCACCCTCGCCCGGCTGGAGGCCCGCGCCGGGCCGGATGCGCTGATGCTCGCCGCCCCCGCGCGAATCCGCGTGAACACGGCCGGGGATGTGGTGCTGGACCCCGCGCGCCTGACCAGCCGGCGCGGCGGCAGCCTCGCCCTGCAAGGAAGGGTGCAGGCCGGGCAGATCCAGGCCCGCGCCGACCTCGCCGCCGTGCCGTTGGGGCCGCTGAGCGCCGGGCTGGTCAGCGGCACCGCCTCCGGCCAGGCGGTGGCGACCGGCACGCTCGCCGCGCCGCAAATCGAGGCGAGCCTGCGCGTGGAAGCGTTGCGCGCGCGCGATGCGCCGCAACTGCCGCCCGCGCAGGTCACCGCCACCGCGCGGCTGCAAGGCCAGGCGTTGCGCGCCGAGGCCCGCCTGACCGCCGGGCCGGCCGTGCAGCTCGACCTCACGGCGCAGCAACCCTCCGGCCTCGGCGCCGCACGGCCCTTCGAGGCCGGGTTGCGCGGGCGGCTCGATCTCGGCGTGCTGGCGCGGCCCTATCTGGCCGGCGGCGCGGATCGCGTGGCCGGGCGCCTGGCGCTCGACCTCCGGGCCAGCGGCACGCCCGCCGCCCCCGTGCTGGCCGGCGGCGCCACGTTGAGCGAAGGCAGCTACGCCAACGCGCTCTATGGCACGCGGATCGAGGGCGTTGCGGCGCGGCTGGTCGCCCAGGGCGAGCGGCTGGTCGTGGAATCCCTCGCCGGGCGCACCGGGGGCGGCGGCACGCTGTCCGCCCAGGGCTGGATCGAACCGCTGGGCGAGGGCATCCCCGCGCAACTGCGCCTCCAGGCCGCGGGTGCGCGGCCGATCGGCGGTTCGCTGGGCGAGGCGGTGCTGGATGCCGACCTGCAACTGGCCGGCCCCCTGCTCTCGGGCGGAAGCCTGACCGGGCGCGTCACCCTCACCCGGGCGGAGCTGCGCATCCCCGAAAGCCTGCCCTCCAGCGTGCCGAGCCTGGGGCCGGTGCGGCAGATCGGCCCCCTGCCCCCGGGCCGCCCCGCCCCGGCGCCGCCCGCCCCGCCCGTGGCGAAGCCCAGCCTGCCCATGGCATTGGACGTGACCATCGCGGCGCCGCGCGCGCTGTTTCTCCGCGGGCGCGGGCTGGAGGCGGAGCTGGGCGGCGAATTGACGCTGCGGGGAACGCTGGCCGCGCCCATCCCCTCGGGCGGCTTCCGGCTGCGGCGCGGCAGCTTCGACCTGGCGGGGCGGCGGCTGGATTTCAGCCGGGGCATCATCGGCTTCGACTCCGCCAGTTTCTCGCCCAGCCTGGATTTCCTGGCGACGGCGCGCAGCCGCACCCACACCATCAACCTCACCATCACCGGCAACCCCGCCGCCCCGCGGATCACCGTCACGGCCGAGCCCGACCTGCCGCAGGATGAGGCCCTGGCCCGGCTGCTCTTCGACCGCGAAACCGGCCGGCTCTCGCCCTTCGAGATCGTGACCATCACCCAGGCCGCGGCGCAGCTGGCCGGGCTGCCCACGCCCGGGCTGGGCGCGGTGGACCGGCTGCGGCGCGGCCTGGGGCTGGACCGGCTGGGCGTCGGCTCGGACGGCACCGGGCGGGCGGCGCTGAAAGCCGGGGGCTATGTGGCGCCGGGGGTGTATCTGGGCATCCGCCAGGGGACGGCGGGCGGCACGCCGGGGGTGGGGGTGCAGGTGGAATTGACGCCGACGCTGCGGCTGGAAGGGCAGACCAGCACAGGGCCGGCGGGGGATCGGCTGGGGGTGACTTGGGAGCGTGAATATTAAGTAAAAGGGCCTCCGGCGGCTGGGGCCGAAAGGCCCCAGACCCCGATTTTTGGGGCGCGCGGGGGAAGGAACGGGTCCTCGATCAAACCCCCAAGCGCGATTTCAACCTCGTGATCATGTCCATCCGCTCATGGAGGATCGCCAGGATGATGGCCGGCGCTTCCGGCCTTGGCAGGCAGAAGATCAGGTGCTTGCCGCTCACGCCCATCCGCAGTCCAGGCAGCAGGTCGCTCAGTTCCCGGAAGGCGCCGTGACCCCGGGCCAGGGCCTTCGCTTCCAGTGCCGCGACGTAGATCCCGCATTGCTCGGCACCCCATTGCTCCGCCGTGTACCGGATGATGTCCCGCAGATCCGCCTCTGCCCCCTGGGTGAGGACATAGGCCGGCGTCACGCGGCTCCGTCAGCGCGGAGAGCGTGCTGCGCTATCTCGGTGATGGTCCTGGCTGACACCTCCCCGCGCTGGGCCTCGCCGAGGCGCTGTTCCAGCAAGGCCTTGAGCGCGCTGAAGGCTTGCGCCTCACTGTCAGAGGGGGGGAACAGACGCTCAACGGCATAGGCCTTGATGGTCTTCCCCTGGATGGCCGCCATCGCCTTCAGGGCCTGATGCTGGCGGTCCGTGATGTCGATCGTGAGTCTGGCCATGACCGGCCCTTTCAAAGATTACGCAGACCCCCACAAATGTGGGTTTGATGGCCAGACAGAAAAGGACCGGAACGGCCGTTCCAATCGGCGCGGATCAGGCCACCGCTTTCCAGAAATACAGGGTGTCATGCGCCTGGCCCGTCTCGTCCAGCGCATAGCCCGGTATCCGGCCGCCCTCCTGCCAGCCCAGGCGCCGGTACAGCGGCTCAGCCAGGTCACCCGCGCGCGTGTCCAGCGTCAGCAGGCGCCGGCCGAGGCGGAGTGCCGCCTGCTCGGCGCGCTGCATCAGCGCGGCGCCCACGCCCGCGCGACGGAAGCCAGGGTCCACCAGAAGCTTCGCGACCTCGGCCCGGTGCGGCTGGTTCTCCGGCGTCGCGAGGTCAAGCTGGACGGTGCCGGCCAGCGCGCCATCCAGCCAGGCGGCGAGCAGCACGCGGTGCCCCTGCGCCACATCGGTGGAGACGCGCTTCCAGAAGGCGCGGGACTTTTCGCGCGCCAAAGGCCGCAGGTAGGAGACGCTGGCGCCGGCCGCGACGCAGGCGATGAGGATCTCGGCCAGGCGGCGTTCGGCGCTGGCGGCGGCGGCGGCGTCGAGCATCTCCACCACCAGGCCCTGGCTGGGCTTGGCGTAGCGGAATTCCAGCGATTTCGAGAGGTCATCCAGGATGCGGATGGCGCCCTGCCGGACATAGCCGGCCTTTTCGTAGAAGGCATGCGCGGCCTCGAACCGCGTATCGGTCCAGAGCACCATGCGGGCGGCGCCTTCAGCGCGCGCATGCGCCTCGGCCGTGGCAAGGAGCTGTTGGGCCAGGCCTGTGCCGCGCGCGGATTTCGCCACATACATGCGGCCGATTTCCCAGGCCTGGTCCTCGCGCAGCGGGCGGGTGGCGACCATGCCGTTGCCGTCCTCGGCGAGCCAGAGCCGGCCCCCGAGCTTGTCAAAGTAGCTGGCCAGCGCGCGAAGCTCCGGCAACTCGCCATCCACGTCGAAGATGACGCCCGGGAATTCGGCCCAGGCGTCGCCAATCAGGCGGATGAAGGCCGGCGCGTCGTCATCGCGTCCGGCCCGCAGCGCATGGCCCGCGCTCAAGGAGAGGGGTCAGGGGCCTGAGGCCCCTGCCGCCGGAGGCCCTTTTGCCTCTCCTTCGGCATCAGGAGAGCCCGCGGCAGAACTCCTGGATGCGGCCCATGGCTTCGCGCAGGCTCGCCATATCCGTCGCGTAGCTGATGCGGATATAGGGCGACATGCCATAGGCCGCGCCCTGGACGACGCCGACATGCGCCTCCTCCAGCAGGGCCAGGGCGAAATCCGTGTCGCTGTTGATCTTCGTGCCGGCCTTGCTGGTCTTGCCCAGCACGCCCGAGACATTGGGGAAGACGTAGAAGGCGCCCTCGGGGCGGTGGCAGACGATGCCGGGGGCCTGGTTCAGCGCATCCACCACGAAGTCCCGGCGGATGCGGTATTCGGCCGCGCGCTCCTTCACCAATTCCTGCGGTCCGTCCAGCGCGGCGGCGGCGGCGGCCTGGCCAATGGAAGAGACGCCCGAAGTCGCCTGGCCCTGCATGTTGAACATGGCCTTGATCAGCGCCGCCGGCCCGCCGCAGAAGCCGATGCGCCAGCCGGTCATCGCATAGGTCTTGGAAGCGCCGTTGACCGTGAGAGTACGGTCGCGCAGAGCGGGCTCGACCTCGGCGATGGTGCAGAATTCGAAGCCGTCATAGACGAGGTGCTCATACATGTCGTCCGTCATCACCCAGACATGGGGGTGGCGGAGCAGGACATCGGCCAGCGCCTGCATCTCGGCGCGGGAGCAGGCGGCGCCGGTGGGGTTGTTGGGGAAGTTCAGCATCACCCACTTGGTCTTGGGCGTGATGGCCGCTTCCAGATCCTCGGGGCGGAGCTTGAAGCCGTTATTCTGCGGGCAGGAGACGGTGACGGGAACGCCACCGGCCACCTTCGCCATATCGGCATAGCTGATCCAGTAGGGGGCGGGGATCACCACCTCATCGCCCGGGTCGAGCGTCGCCATCAGGGCGTTGTAGATGGATTGCTTGCCGCCGTTCGTGACGAGGATCTCGTCCGGCGTGAAGTCCAGCCCGTTGTCGCGCTTGAACTTGCGGATGACGGCGGCCTTCATCGCGGCCGTGCCGCCCTGGGGCGGGTATTTCGTCTCGCCATTCAGGGCGGCCTTGTGGGCGGCCTCGATCGCGTGGCTGGGGGTGGCGAAATCCGGCTCGCCATTGCTCAGGCTGATGACGTTGATGCCCTTGGCCGCCAATTCGCGCGCCTTCATTCCCATGACCACGGAGGCGGAGACCTGGACATCGGCAAGGCGACTGGCGAGGGCGGGCATGGGGCATTCCTTGAAAAGGGTCCGCCGAAGTCTAGGCCGCGCGCCCCACCCCGCCAACCCGGCCCCCGGTTTTCGCGCGTGACGCTTTCCGCTAGACGCACCGAATCATGCGCCATTTCCTCGATTTCGAAAAACCCATCGCCGAGCTGGAGGGCAAGGTCGAAGAGCTCCGCCGGGCGACCGATGCGGGCGGAATCGACGTGGCCGAGGAAGTCTCGAAGCTGCGGGACAAGGCGGAAAAACTGCTGGCCGCCACCTATGCCAAGCTGACGCCCTGGCAGAAGGCCCAGGTGGCCCGCCACCCGGAACGCCCGAAATGCCTGGATTACGTGGGCGCGCTGATCGAGGAATGGACGCCGTTGGCCGGCGACCGCGCCTTCGCCGATGACGCCGCGGTGATCGGCGGGCTGGGGCGCTTCCGCGGGCGGGCGGTGGCGGTACTCGGCACCGAGAAAGGGCGCGACACCGAGACCCGCGTGAAGCACAATTTCGGCATGGCCAAGCCCGAAGGCTATCGCAAGGCACGCCGCATCATGGAGCTTGCGGGGCGCTTCGGCATGCCCATCCTCTCCTTCGTGGACACATCGGGCGCCTTTCCGGGGATCGAGGCCGAGGCGCGGGGCCAGGCGGAGGCGATTGCGCGCTCCATCGAGGCCGGGCTCTCCGCACCGGTGCCGTTTGTGGCAACCATCATCGGCGAGGGCGGTTCAGGCGGGGCCATCGCGCTGGCGGCGGCTGATCGGGTGCTGATGCTGGAACATGCCATCTATTCGGTGATCAGCCCCGAGGGCTGCGCCTCCATCCTCTGGCGCGACGCGGCACTCGCCGCCCAGGCGGCCGAGGCGCTGAAGCTGACGGCCGAAGACCTCAAGCGCCTGGCCCTGATCGACGCCGTCATCACCGAGCCACTGGGCGGCGCGCATCGTGACCCCGGGGCCGCGATGGAGGCGGTGGGCGATTCCGTCTGGGGCGCGCTGGAGCCCTTACTCTCCCTGGATGGCGCCACGCTGAAGGCGAGGCGGCGGGAGAAGTTCCTGGAGATGGGCCGCAGCGCGGTGGCCTGATGGATCCCAAGGAAGCCCGCGCGGCGTTCTTCCGGGCCTTCCCGACCATCGGGATCGCGATCTTCGTCACGGCGATTGACCAGACCATCACGGCCACCGCCCTGCCCGCCATGGCCGCGCAGTTCGGCGTGGTGGAGCGGATTTCCTGGGTGGTGGTGGCCTATCTGGTGGCGGCGACCATCGCGGCGCCGATCTTCGGGCGGCTGGGCGATGCCTATGGGCGGCGGCCCATGCTGTTCATCGCCTTCATCCTGCAAGGCCTGGGCATGCTGGCGGCGGGGCTGGCGCCGAGCTTCGAGGCGCTGCTGGCGGCGCGCGCGCTGCATGGCTTCGGCGGCGGCGCGCTGCTGACGCTGGCGATGGCGCTGATCGGCGAATCCGTGCCGGCGCGGGAGCGCGGGCGGTACCAGGCCTGGCTGGTGGCGTGCTTCATGGGGGCCTCGGCCGCCGGGCCGCTGGCGGGGGGGTGGCTGACGCAGCATCTGGGCTGGCGCTGGGTGTTCCTGGCGGGGCTGCCGCTGATCCTCGTCGGCTTCGCCATGGCCTGGCGGCTGCCCCGGCGCGGGCTGATGGGCGGGAGCTTCCGCTTCGACGCCGCGGGGACGGCGCTGTTCACCCTGTTCGTGGCACTTCTGCTGGCGATGCTGGACCGCGCGCAGCGGATGAACGCCGCGGATTTCGGCGTGGCGCTGGGGTTCGGCGTGCTGGGGGGCGTGGCACTTTGGGGGCTGCTGCGGGTGGAGCGGGTGGTGCCGGACCCGCTGCTGCCCCTGCCAGTGCTGACGGACCCGGTGATCTGGCGGACCAATCTGCTGGCGGCCTGCGTCTCGGGCACCATGGTTTCGCTGATCTCCTTCCTGCCGCTCTATCTGAGCGTGGTGCGGGGCGTGCCGATTGCGACGGTGGGCGCCATGCTGCTGCCGATGAGCCTCGGCGGCGGGGTGGGGGCGCTGGCCTCCGGCACGTTCCTGGCGAAGACGGGGCGGAACATGCTGCTGCCCTCGCTCGGCCTCGTGCTGGCGACGGGGGTGCTCTGCGTGATGGCGTTCGGCGCGGGCAAGATTTCGTTGACCTGGTTCCCGTGGCTG